>NZ_JAMYXC010000130.1 GCF_024159025.1 Limimaricola litoreus | reverse complement strand
GAGGCGAGGCGGTTCGCGCCGTGCAGCCCGGTCGAGGCCGCCTCGCCGCAGGCCCAAAGGCCTGCGAGGCTGGTGCGGCCCCATGCGTCGGTCTCGACCCCGCCCATGTGGTAATGCGCCGCCACCGCGACCGGGATGGTTCCACGCACCGGGTCGATGCCCGCGCGGGCGCAGGCCTCGGCCACCGCCGGGAACCGCTCGATCACGCTGGCGCCGAGCGCCGCGCGGGTGTCGAGCGCGGGCGCGCGGCCGGCCTGCCGCTCGGCAAAGACGGCGCGGGCGACGATGTCGCGCGGGGCCAGTTCGGCATCGGGGTGAATGGCGGTCATGAAGCGCTCGCCCCGGTCGTTTACCAGCCACGCCCCCTCGCCCCTGAGCGCCTCGGTGGCCAAGGGCAGCGGGTCCTCATTGGTGGCGATGGCGGTGGGGTGGAACTGCACGAACTCCGCATCGGCGATCATCGCGCCCGCGCGGGCCGCCGCCCCGATCACCTGGCCGCGGATGCGGGCTGGGTTGGTCGTGTGCTGCCACAACCCGCCCGATCCACCCCCCGCGAGCAGGATGGCGGGCGCTTCGATGATGAGCGGGGCCGAGCCGGAGGCCGCCTCGATCACCACGCCGGTGGCGCGGCCCTGGCGCGCCTCGATCCCGGTGAGCAGCGCGCCGGACAGGAGCTGCACGGAGGGCGTGCGCGCCAGCGCCGCGATCAGCGTCTCCATGATCCGGCGGCCCGCCTGATCTCCCTTGACCCGCACCACCCGCGCCGCGCCATGCGCCGCCTCGCGCGAGAGCACGTAGCCGCCCCGTGCATCGCGGTCGAAGGGCGTGCCGAACCCGGCCAGCTCGGCGATATGCGAGCGTGCGGCGCGGGTGACCATTCCGGCGATGGCGGCGTCGACCGTCCCTGCCCCCGCCGCCACCGTGTCGGCGACATGGGCCGCTGCGCTGTCGGTCTCGGCCATAGCGGCGGCGACGCCGCCCTGCGCCCAAGCCGAACTCGCCCCCTGCCCCGGCGGTTCGGGCGCGATCATCAGCACCGGGCGCGGCGCGAGTGCCAGCGCGGCCGAAATCGCGCCGAGACCGGCGCCGATGACGACGACGCGCTCGGTGCGCAGGCGGATCATGCGCGTGTCACGCAGGGACCGTGCTGCGCGACAGCTCGATCATCCGCTCCACCGCGCGGCGGGCGGGGATGGCGATCTCTTGGGGGACGATCACTTCGGGCGACATGGTGTGCAGCGACCACAGCACCTTTTCGAGACTGATCATCTTCATGTAGGGGCACATGTTGCACGGCTTCTGGAAGGTCACCTCCGGGAAGGCGTCGGTGATGTTCGAGGCCATGGAGCATTCGGTGACCAGCAGCGCCTTCTTCGGACGCTCGCGGTCGATCCAGTCGATGATGCCGCTGGTCGAGCCGGTGAAATCCGCCTCCGCCGTCACCTCGACCGTGCATTCGGGGTGGGCGATGATCCTCACCTCCGGGTCGGCCGCGCGGTAGGCGCGCATTTCCTCGGCGGTGTATTGCTCGTGCACGATGCAGCTGCCCTCCCACCAGACGATGCGCTTGCTGGACTGCTTGGCGACGTTGCGCGCGAGGTGCTGGTCGGGGGTCATGATGATCGTCTCGGCATCGAGCGCCTCGACGATCTGCAGCGCGTTCGACGAGGTGCAGCAGATGTCGGAGGCCGCCTTCACCTCCGCCGTGGTGTTGACGTAGCTCACCACTGGCGCGCCGGGATGACGCGCGCGCATCTCGGCGATGCCGGAGGCGTCAATGCTTTCGGCCAAGGAGCAGCCCGCCTCCATGTCGGGCATCAGCACCGTTTTGGCGGGATTCAGGATCTTCGAGGTCTCGGCCATGAAATGCACGCCGCATTGCACGATGACATCCGCCTCGACCCGCGTCGCCTCGATCGCGAGCTGCAGGCTGTCGCCCACCACGTCGGCAATGCCGTGATAGATCTCGGGCGTCATGTAGTTGTGCGCGAGGATCACCGCGCCGCGCTCGCGCTTGAGGCGGTTGATCGCCTCGACATAGGGGGCGTGCATGGCCCAGTCGACCGGGCTCAGCACCTTGTCCATGCGCGCGAAGAGATCGGCCTGCCGCCCCGCCGCCTCCATGGAGGGCGCGAGATCGTAATGCCGCGCGAGCTCCTTGCGCATGATGCCTGTCTCGTACATGTGCCTCACCTTGCGTCAACCGGTCGGGTCGGCTCATAGCGCGGCGAGAAAGGGAGTTCCAGATCGCGCGATCAGGCCCAGAGACCGAAGCCCACGGCCCAGAGCGTCAGCAGGGTGCCGGTGACCAGAGCATAGGCGCCGTTCCACTTCAGCCCGACGTGCAGCGCGCTCTTGCCCGCAAAGCTCCCGGTGAGCAGCGTCGTCGCCGTGAAGGGCGAGGTGATGCCGGACAGCGCCCATCCGGCGGTGATCGCGATGAACAGCGCCACCGGGCTGACGCCCATCGCCTCCGCGCTCGACAGCAGCGGAAACAGCAGCGTCACCCCGAGGATCGGGTTCATGCCGAGTTGCCCGGTGACGGGGATGAACCACACCAGCAGCGCGAGGATCAGCGGCCCAGGCAGCGCTGCGATCACGGGGGCGAACTCGGCCACATGCGGCGCGATCAGCCCGGCCCCGGCGGTGCCGATGTAGCCCGCCATCATCAGCAGCGTCAGCTCGGGGCGGTAGCGCGGCAGCTCAAGGGCCGCGAAACGCCCCATGCGGCCCCATGCGCCGCGCGGACCCGCCTGCAGAAGCACCCAGCCCAGCGCCAGGAGCGGCACCACCAAGAGCACCGCGCCGACCACGCGCACCTCGAAGGCCACGTGCAACAGCCAGACCGGCAGGCCCAGAAGCGCCAGCAGCCCCAGAAGCGGCAGCACCGCCCCCGGCCCGCCCTCGGGGGCGTGGCGCACCGGGGCGTGGGCGAGCCGGGGCTTGAAGATCTGGTCCATGGCCCAGCCGGTTCCGGCGACGATCAGCCCCGTCACCATCGCGGGCAGCACCGTGGCCTTGTAGGGGGCCGTGGGCAGCAGCGCGCCGGTGATCGCGACCGAGAAGGAGAGCGGCGACCACGGCAGCACCGAGACGAAGCCGCGCTGGATCGCCAGCAGCATCCGGCGCCTGCGGTGAAAGCGGATCTCGGGGTCGCTCTCCTTTTCGGAGCTGGCGACCGAAAGGCTGCCCAGCAGCGCGATCGAGCCGTAGTTGAGCAGCACCGAAAAGGCCTGCCCGCCCAAGGTGAGCGCGAGGTAGCGCCGTCCGGGCGGCTGCTCTGCGAGATATTGCCCGCAGGCGCGGATCGCGAGCGAGGTTTCGGCCGCCGCGCGCAGGGTGGAGAGCGCCACGAAGAACGCGCCGATGAAGGCCGCCGACCCCAATCCGGCCAGAACCCGCGCGCCCCAGTCGCCGCCCTGCGCCCAGAGCGCCGCCGTGACGAGAAGCGCCACCACCACGAAGCCGAGCCGCCGTCCGCGCAGCCGCAGGGCCAGAAGCGCCACCACCAGGGGCACGCACCACGCGGCCCAGAGCCCCGCCTGCGTGCCCGGCGCCCAATCCTTGAGCGTGACCAGTACCGTCAACACCACCAGCGCCGCGCCAAGGAGCGGCTCGGCAGGCGCGCCGGACCCGTCCGCTTGCGCGGGCCTTGTGCCGCGCCGCGACAGGGATCGGAACGGGAATGTCATGAGTCGAAGTCCGGAGGTTTCGGCGCGACCATGCCCGCCCCGGCGGAGCGCCGCAAGCGGGGGACCTTTGGGCCCGCCCCGCCGGGACGTTCGCCGCGTTTCCGCCGGGTCAGAGGAACGCGGGGTCTTGCCTGACGCGCCGCGCTGGGACAACCTGCCGGCACAACGCATCGGCCCACCGTCACCTCGCGTGCCGGAAAATGGCCGGGCAGACAGGGAGAACGACATGAAGATGAAGACATGGCTCGCCGCCGGTGCGGCCACACTCGCGCTCGCGGGCGCTGCTCAGGCGCAGAACCTCGTCTATTGCTCGGAAGGCAGCCCCGAGGGCTTCGACCCGGCGCTCTACACCTCCGGCACCACCTTCGATGCCTCGTCGCACACGGTCTACAACCAGCTCGTCGAGTTCAAGACCGGCACCACCGAGGTGGTCCCCGGCCTCGCCGAAAGCTGGGAGGTCTCCGAGGACGGCACCGAGATCACCTTCAAGCTGCGCCAGGGCGTGCCGTTCCATTCGAACGACCGCTTCACGCCGTCGCGCGATTTCAACGCCGATGACGTGCTCTTCACCTTCGAGCGCCAGGGCAACGAGGACCACCCGTTCCACATGGCCTCGGGCGGCACCTGGGAATATTATCAGGGCATGTCGATGCCCGACCTGATCGAAAGCATCGAGAAGGTCGACGATTACACCGTCAAGTTCAAGCTGACCCGCCCCGAGGCGCCCTTCATCGCCAACATGGCGATGGACTTCGCCTCGATCCTCTCGGCCGAATACGCCGATGCGGTCGCCGACAGCCCCGAAATGCTGAACCAGGAGCCGATCGGCACCGGCCCGTTCGAATTCGTGGCCTACCAGAAGGACGCGGTGATCCGCTTCTCGCGCTTCGACGATTACTGGGGCGAGCCCGCCAAGGTCGAGAACCTGATCTTCGCGATCACCCCCGACGCGAGCGTGCGCTACCAGAAGCTGCAGGCGGGCGAGTGCCACGTCATGCCCTACCCCAACCCGGCCGACATCGCCGCGATGAAGGAGGCCGAGGGCATCGAGGTGATGGAGCAGGAGGGCCTCAACGTCGGCTACCTCGCCTACAACACCCAGCAGGCGCCGTTCGACCAGCCCGAGGTCCGCAAGGCGCTCAACATGGCGATCGACAAGCAGGCGATCCTCGACGTGGTGTTCCAGGGCTCGGGCAAGATCGCCAAGAACCCGATCCCGCCGACCATGTGGTCCTACAACGAGGAGATCGAGGACGACAACTACGACCCCGAGGCCGCCAAGCAGATGCTCGCGGATGCCGGTGTCGAGGATCTGTCGATGAAGATCTGGGCGATGCCGGTGCAGCGCCCCTACAACCCCAACGCGCGGCGCATGGCCGAGCTGATCCAGGAGGACATGTCCGAGATCGGCGTCGATGTGGAGATCGTCTCCTACGAGTGGGGCGAGTATCTCGAGCGGTCGAAGGACGAGGATCGCGATGGCGCGGTGCTGCTGGGCTGGACCGGCGACAACGGCGATCCGGACAACTTCCTCGCCGTGCTGCTGGGCTGTGACGGCGTCGGCGGCTCGAACCGCGCGCAGTGGTGCAACGAGGAGTTCGAGGCGCTGATCCAGGAGGCCAAGACCAAGTCGACCCAGGAAGAGCGGGCCGAGATCTACATGGAGGCCCAGAAGGTCTTCAAGGAGCAGGCGCCCTGGGCCACCATCGCCCATTCGGTCGTCGCCATGCCGATGCGCGAAGAGGTCGAGGGCTATGTCGTCCACCCGCTGGGCGGCCATCTCTTCGACAACGTCTCGATCGCCGAGTAAATCGCGCGCCGAAAGACAGGAGGGTCCGGGGCCGTGCAGGCCCCGGACCCTTCGCATATCAAGGCGCGCGCCGCTTGACCGAAGCGCCGCCGCGCGCGCAATCTGGGTGAGACCCCGCGTCAGGCATCACGAATTCTCGACAGGATCGTGATCCGTGTGATACGAGGCGCGCTCACCGGGTGGCCCGTTCCGGGCCGCCGACGACCGAGACCCCGATCGCCCCCGATTGCCCGATTGCCAAGCAACAGGAGACCCGTACCGGCATGGTCATCCCCCATTTCCCCGGACCCGCCGCGCCCGCGCGCGCCGTCCCCAGCAAGGCGGGCCGCTAGATGCTGCGCTACGTGCTGTCGCGCTTTGCGACCTTCGTGCCGACCTTCATCGGCGTGACCCTCATCTCGTTTGCCTTCATCCGCGTGCTGCCGGGCGATCCGATCATCGTCATGGCGGGCGAACGCGGCATGACGCAGGAGCGCTATGACGAGTTGGTGGTGCAGTTCGGCTTCGACCGGCCGATCTATGCCCAGTTCTGGGATTACCTGACCGGCGTGTTGCAGGGCGATCTCGGCACCAGCTACGTCACCAAGAAGCCGGTCTGGGATGAGTTCTTCGCGCTCTTTCCTGCGACGCTGGAGCTGTCGATCTGCGCGATGATCTTCGCCGTGGCGCTGGGCCTGCCCGCGGGCGTGATCGCCGCGATGAACCGCGGCAAGTTCTTCGACCGGGCGCTGATGTCGACGGCGCTCATCGGCTACTCCATGCCGATCTTCTGGTGGGCGCTGCTTCTGATCATCGTGTTCTCGGGCAACCTGGGCTGGACCCCGGTCTCGGGCCGGATCGACCTGCTCTACTTCTTTCCCGACACCACCGGCTTCATGCTGATCGACAGCCTGCTGTCGGGCCAGAGCGGCGCCTTCACCTCCGCCGTGCGGCACCTGATCCTGCCGACCATCGTTCTGGGCACCATCCCGCTCGCGGTGATCGCGCGCCAGACGCGGTCCGCCATGCTGGAGGTTCTGGGCGAGGACTACATCCGCACGGCGCGCGCCAAGGGCCTGCCGCCGGGGCGGATCAACGGGCTGCACGCGCTCAGGAACGCGCTGATCCCGGTGATCACCGTGATCGGCCTGTCGGTCGGCACGCTGCTCGCCGGCGCGATCCTCACCGAGACGATCTTCTCCTGGCCGGGCATCGGCAAGTGGATGGTCGACAGCATCTTCCGCCGTGACTACCCGGTCGTGCAGGGCGGTCTTCTGCTCATCGCCGTGATGGTGATGGTGGTGAACCTGACCGTCGACCTGCTCTACGGCCTCATCAACCCCAAGATCAGGAAGCGCTGATGGACCACGCACTCTCAAAGGAAGTCGAGACGCAGGTCGAGCAGCGCCCTGGTCGGCTGCGCGAATTCTGGTTCTATTTCCGCGAAAACCGCGGCGCCGTCTTCGGCTTCTGGGTCTTCGTGGTCTTCGTGATCATCGCGGCCACCGCGCCGTGGATCGCGCCGCATGACCCGACCCAGCAGTTCCGCGAGTTCGCGCTGATCCCGCCGGTCTGGCAGGAGGGCGGCAACTGGACCTTCCCGCTGGGCACCGATCCTCTGGGCCGCGACATGCTCTCGCGCCTGCTGAACGGCGCGCGGTATTCCTTCTTCGTCGGCATTGTCGTGGTGGTCGTCGCGGCCTCTGGCGGCATCCTTCTGGGCCTTCTGGCGGGGTTCTCGCCGAAATGGCTCGACGCGCTGATCATGCGGCTAATGGACATCATCCTCGCCTTCCCGTCGCTGCTGCTGGCGCTGGTGCTGGTGGCGATCCTCGGCCCGTCGCTCACCAATGCGATGATCGCCATCGCGATCGTGCTGCAGCCGCATTACGTGCGCCTGACCCGCGCCAGCGTGATCGGCGAGTTGGGCAAGGACTACGTCACCTCGGCCCGCGTCGCGGGGGCCGGGCTGTGGCGGCTGATGTTCGTTACCGTGCTGCCCAACTGCCTCGCCCCGATCATCGTGCAGGCGGCGCTGTCGTTTTCGACCGCGATCCTCGACGCCGCGGCGCTCGGGTTTCTCGGCATGGGCGCGCAGCCGCCGACCCCGGAATGGGGCACCATGCTGGCCGAGGCGCGCGAGTTCATCCTGCGCGCTTGGTGGGTGGTTACCCTGCCCGGCCTCGCGATCCTCGTCACCGTGCTCGCCATCAACCTGATGGGCGACGGTCTGCGCGATGCGCTCGACCCGAAACTGAAGCGGAGCTGATCTCATGAGCCTTCTGAGACTGCGCAACCTCTCGGTCGAGTTCGCGACCACCGGCGGCCGCTTCCGCGCCGTCGACCAGGTCGATCTCGACGTGGACAAGGGCGACGTGCTCGCCATCGTCGGCGAAAGCGGATCGGGCAAGTCGGTGTCGATGCTGGCGCTGATGGGCCTGCTACCATGGACGGCCAAGGTGACGGCCGACGAAATGGTCTTCGACGGGCACGACCTGTCGAAAATGTCGGCCCGGGCCCGCCGCCGAATCGTCGGCAAGGATCTGGCGATGATCTTCCAAGAGCCGATGTCCTCGCTCAACCCATGCTTCACCGTGGGCTTCCAGATCCGCGAGACGCTGCGCATCCATCTCGGCATGGACCGCAAGGCGGCGCAGGCGCGGGCGGTGGAGCTGTTCGAGCTCGTGGGCATCCCCGCGCCCGAACAGCGGCTCAAGGCCTTTCCGCACCAGATGTCGGGCGGCATGAACCAGCGGGTGATGATCGCCATGGCGATCTCCTGCAACCCCAAGCTGCTGATTGCCGACGAGCCGACCACAGCGCTCGACGTGACGATCCAGGCGCAGATCCTCGATCTTCTGGTGCGCTTGCGCGACGAGACCGGCATGGGGCTGGTGCTGATCACCCATGACATGGGCGTGGTGGCCGAGACGGCGCAACGCGTCTCGGTGCATTACGCCGGCCAGAAGGTCGAGGAGCAGCCGGTGCGCCCGCTGTTTCGCGCGCCGCACCACCCCTATACCTCGGCGCTTCTGGCCGCCCTGCCCGAGCGCGCCACCGACAAGCGGCTGCCGACCATCCCCGGCGTGGTGCCGGGACAGTTCGACCGGCCGCAGGGTTGCCTCTTCTCGCCGCGCTGTCCCTTTGCCGACGATCACTGCCGCAAGGTGCCGCCCGCGCCGCGCGGGCCTGACCTCGGGCTGGCGCGCTGCCACTACCCGCTCAACACCGACGAAAGGCTTGCCTCGTGAGTGCCGTGACCACAGACGCCCCGACCAGCACTGCCCCCGTCGTCACCGCGCGCGGCCTGACCCGCCACTACGAGGTGGGCGGCGGGCTGTTCGGCAAACCCAAGGTCGTGCGCGCGCTGTCGGATCTCGATTTCGAGCTGACGCCGGGCCGCACGCTGGCGGTGGTGGGCGAATCCGGCTGCGGCAAGTCCACGCTGGCCCGCGTCGTGACGCTGATCGAGGAGCCGACCCGCGGCGAGATGAGCATCAGTGGCACCAAGGCCACGCCAGACGCCTGGAAGAGCCTGCGCTCCAAGGTGCAGATCGTGTTCCAGGACCCCTACGGCTCGCTCAACCCGCGCCAGCGGATCGGCCAGATCCTGATGGAGCCGCTGCTGATCAACCGCCCCAAGATGCCGCAATCCGAGCGCGAGGAGAAGGCGCGCGAGATGCTGCGGCTGGTGGGGCTCAGGCCTGAGCATTTCGACCGCTACCCGCACATGTTCTCGGGCGGACAACGCCAGCGCATCGCCATCGGCCGGGCCTTGATGCTGGAGCCCGAGGTCTTGGTGCTCGACGAGCCGGTTTCGGCGCTCGACGTGTCGATCCAGTCCTCGGTGCTGAACCTGCTGATCGACCTGCAGGAAAGGATGCAGCTGGCCTATCTCTTCATCAGCCACGACCTCTCGGTGGTGCGCCATGTCGCCGACGAGGTGAAGGTAATGTATCTGGGCCGGGCGGTCGAGACGGGTCCGAAGGACATGATCTTCGACAACCCGCAGCACCCCTATACCAAGGCGCTCCTCTCGGCGACGCCGCGCGCCGACCCGGAGGCCGCCAAGGAGCGGATCAAGCTCGAGGGCGAGCTGCCCTCGCCGCTCGCAGTGCCGCCGGGCTGCGCCTTTGCGCCGCGCTGCTGGAAGGCGCAGGACAAGTGCCGCGCCGCGCGGCCGCTGCTCGACGGAGCAACGCAGAAATCGGCCTGCTTCTTCCCCGAAGGCGAGGGCAAGCCATCGGCCGAGGCGCCGGAGAGCTGAGACGAGAAAGGGGGCCGCGCGGCCCCCTTTTTCCTTTGCCTGTCACGCGTCCGGCGTCACGCGCCGAGATAGGCCTCGCGAATGCGCGGATCGGCGATGAGATCCGCGGCCTTGCCCGACAGCGTGATCTCGCCTTGCTCCATGACATAGCCGCGATCCGCGATCGACAGCGCGGCATAGGCGTTCTGCTCGACCATCAAGAGCGTCACGCCCCGGTCGCGCAAGGATTTGACCACCGCGAGCACCTGGTCGACCAGCACCGGGGCAAGGCCCATCGAGGGCTCGTCGAGGAGCATCAGCTTCGGGCGGCCCATGATGGCGCGGCCAATGGCGAGCATCTGCTGCTGGCCGCCCGACAGCCCGCCCGCGTCGAGATCGGCCTTGTCGCGCAGGATCGGAAAGAGGCCGAAGACCTCTTCCATGTCCGCGCCCAGATCGTCGCTGCGGTGATAGCCGCCGAGGCGGAGGTTCTCGGCGACGCTGAGATCGCCGAAGATCTGCCGCCCCTCGGGCGAATGCGTGATGCCGAGGCTCGCGCGGGCATGGTCGGGGCGGCGGGTCAGATCCTCGCCCCTGAACCGGATCGCACCCGATTTCACCGGCTGTACGCCCGAGATGCAGCGCATCAGGGTCGTCTTGCCCACCCCATTGACGCCGACGAGCGAGACGATCTCGCCCTCGTTCACGACAAGATCGACGCCGTGCAGCACCTCGATCGGGCCGTAGGCGGTGTGCAGGCCCTCGATGGAGAGAAGCGGATCAGACATGTGCGGCGGCCTCGGCTTCGGCGGCGCCATGGGCGCCGAGATAGGCGGCGATGACGTGGGGGTTGTTGCGGATCTCCTCTGGCCCGCCTTCGGCGATCTTGCGGCCCTGGTCGAGCACGACGATATGCGCCGAGATCCGCATCACCATGCGCATGTCGTGCTCGATCAGCACGACGGTTTTGCCCTCGGCGGCGATGGCATGGATGAGATCGTCGACCTCGCGCGTCTCGACCGCGTTGCAGCCCGCCGCCGGCTCGTCGAGCAGAAGGATGGTGCAGCCGGTGACCAGCGCGCGGGCGATCTCCAGCCGCTTGAGCTGGCCGTAGGACATCTCGGAGGCCGGGCGACGCGCCAGCTCGGCAAGGCCCGCTCGCGCGAGCGCGGCCATGGCGCTGAGGCGGCTCTTCGCGGTCTCGCGCCGCGCCGGGCCAAGGCCCAGCAGGTCTGCGAAAAGGTTCGACTTTTCCTGCATGTGGCAGCCGGTCATGACGTTGTCGAGCGCCGACATCTGCGGAAAGACCTGCAGGTTCTGGAAGGTCCGCGCCATGCCGCGCCGCGCCAGCGCGTGTGCCGGCAGGCCGGTCACCTCCTGCCCGTCGATGCGCACGCGGCCGGAGCTGGCGGTATAGACGCCCGAGACGAGGTTGAAGAGCGTGGTCTTGCCCGCGCCGTTGGGGCCGATGATCGAGGTAACCTCGCCCGGCCTGGCGGTGAAGCTCACATCGTCCACGGCCTTGATGCCGCCGAAGGCGATGCCGATGCCGTCGATTTCGAGGCTCATGATTTCCTCCGGGTCCACAGGTCGGCGATGAAGGGCACGAGGCCGCGGCGCATCAGGGTCATGGTCAGCACCATGATCCCGCCCAGCACCATGTGCTCGTAATCGGCGAAGACGGTGAGCAGCTGCGGCAGCGCGGTCAGGATCAGCGCGCCCACCAGCGCGCCGAAGACCGAAGAGGCCCCGCCCAGCACCGCCATGGTGACCATCTCGACCGAATGCATGAAGCCGCCTGTCTCGGGCGTGATGTAGCCATTGGCCAGCGCCAGAAGCGCGCCCGCTACGGCGGCGTAGAGCGCCGAGATCACGAAGGCGAGCGATTTGGCGCGCGCCACGTCGATGCCGAGCGAGCGGGCGGCGACGTCGCTGTCGTGGATCGCCCGCAGGGCGCGGCCCGTGGGGGAGCCTGCGAGGTTCACCGCGATGGCTGCGCCTATGGCGGCGGCAAAGCCCGCGACCCAGTACCACGCCTCGGCGGATTTGAGCTTCAGCCCCACGAGCTTGAACAGGTTGCGCGCGTTCATGCCCGAGACGACCATGCCGTCGGGCCCGCCGGTGAGCCATGCTTCCTTGGAGAGCACCATCCAGATCAGCATCCCGAGCCCCAGCGTCGCGATGGCGAGGTAGTAACCCGAAAGCTTCAGGATCGGCCGCCCGACGACGAGCGCGAGACCTCCCGCCAGCGCCACGCCCGCCAGCATCGCCAGAGGCGAGGGGATGCCGTAGTTCGGCAGGATCGCCGTGGCATAGGCGCCGATGGCGAAGAAGCCCGCATGGCCCAAGCTGACGAGGCCGACATAGCCCAGAAGCACCACGATGCCGGTGACGGCGAGCGTGTTGATCCACACCAGCGTGCCGACGCGGTAGAAATAGCTCGACGGGAAGATCAGCGCGCCGAGGCCCACAAGGACCGCGAAGATCAGAAAGGTGCGCAGCCCCGGCCCGATGCCGCGTCGCGCGGCGCGCCTGGGCTTGGCCGCGGCAGTCTGCCCGGCCCCGTTCGGCACGGTCGTCGTCCCCTGCCCCGCCATCACACCCGCTCCGTGATGCGCGCGCCGAACAGGCCCTGCGGGCGCAAGAACAGCACGAGAAGGATGACGACAAAGGCGCTGGCGTCCTTGTAGTCCGACGAGATGTAGCCCGCCGTCATCGCCTCGATCAGCCCGATCAGCAGACCGCCCGCCAGCGCGCCCAGCGGCGAGCCGACGCCGCCCAGCATGGTGGCCGAGAAGCCCTTGAGCGCCATGAGAACGCCGACGTCGTAGCTGGTGAAGGTCACCGGCGTGGCCAGAACGCCCGCCAGCGCGCCGATCGCGGCCGAAAGCGCGAAGGAGAGGTTCATGGCCCGGCCGGTGTTGATGCCGACGAGGGCCGCGGCCATGCGGTTCGAGGCGGTGGCCTTGATGCCCCGGCCCGCCCGCGTGCGGTTCAGGAACCAGGCGAGGAAGGCGAAGACCGCGATGCTGCCGCCGACGATCCACAGGCTCTGCGGCAGGATGGTGGCCCCCCCGACGCGCAAGGGCGCGTCGCCGGAGAAGCCGTCATAGCGATGGATCTGCTTGTCGAAGACCGCCTGCATGGCGCCGCGCAGGAAGATGCTGGCGCCGATCGTGATGATGATCAGCGAGACCAGCGGCGCCTCGCGCGCGGGCTTGATGGCAAGCTGGTAGAGCACCACCCCCACCAGCATCCCCGCGAACACCGCCAGGGGTGCCGCGATCCAGACCGGCACGCCCGCGCCGATCAGCGCCGCCGCCGTCATGCCGCCGATCACCACGAACTCGCCCTGGGCGAAGTTCACCACGCCCGAGGCGTTGTAGATCAGCGTGAAGCCGAGGGCGATGGCCGCGTAGATCGCGCCCACCGTGACCCCGGAGACGAGGAATTGCGATAGCTCCGACAAGATGCGTTCCCTTATTCTTCGACCGGCTTCCAGCCGCCATCCTCGATCTCGAGGATGCGGAAGGCCGAGAGATCGAGGCCCATGTGGTCCTCGGGAGAGAAGCTATAGACGCCGGTCACCCCCGCGAGCCCCTCGGTCGCCTCCAGCGCGTCGCGGATCTCGACCGGGTCGGTGGAGCCGGCCCGCTCGATCGCGTCCACCAGCAGGTGAAAGGCGTCGTAGGCATAGCCGCCGAAGGTCGAGGGCTTTTCGCCGTAGGCCTCTTCATAGGCGGCGATGTAGTCCTGCACCGGCTGGCGCTGCGGGTCGTCCTCGGCCAGCTGGTCGGGGATCAGGAGCGGCGTCGCGGGAAGGCGCAGGCCGTTGGCGGCGTCCCCGGCGAGCTTGATGAACTCGTCGGAGGCGACGCCGTGGCTCTGGTAGAAGGGCAGCTCGATCCCGAGCTGGGCGTAGTTGCGCGTCACCACCGCCGGGCCTTGGCCGAAGCCCGGGTTCACGATGGCCTCGATGCCCTCGGTGGAGGCGATGTTGGTCAGCTGCGGGGTCATGTCGCTGTCGGAGCCGCCATAGCTCTCGTCGGCGACAATCTCGACGCCCGAGGCCTCGGCCACGTCGAGGCACTGCTCGCGCATAGAGGCGCCGAAGCCGCCGGTGCCCGAGATCAGGCCCACCTTGGACATGCCGCGCGAGGTGATGTCGGCGAAGATCTTCTCGCAGGCCATGCGGTCGGTGTGGGGCGTCTTGAAGACGAATTCCTGCACCGGGTCGATGATGACCACCGCACCCGCGAGGGAGATGAAGGGAATCTCGTAATCGGCGAAGAGCGGCGCCATCGCCATGGTCGCGCCGGTGGAGGAGCCGCCGATCACCGCGACCACCTCATCCTCCTCGATCAGGCGGGTGGCGAAGGTGCGCGCCTTGTTGGGGTCGGCGCCGTCGTCATAGACGATCAGCTCGACCTCCTCGCCGTTGATGCCGCCATTGGCGTTGAGCTCCTCGGCCAGCATCTCCAGCGTCTTGGCCTCGGGATCGCCGAGAAAGGCGGCCGGACCTGTGATGGCGAGCGAGGCGCCGATCCTGATCTCGGCCAGCGCGGGGGTGCCCGCCAGCAGGGCCAGCGCCGAGACACCGGCGGCAACGGCTTGTCTTGTCATGTCATTCCTCCCTTTTGTCACATTTGGCTGCGCATTTTCGGCATTGCGTGACGCTTTATTCATTGACCAGTCGCCTCCGTCATGCAACACATTTTTGCCGAAAGCGCCCCGATTTCGTGCTCCTTTGAGGGGAGGCGGCGATGACATGGCGCATGATCCGTGGGAGGGACCATGACCGAGCCAGTTCTGCTCGAAGACCTGTCGGAGGGCGTGCTGCGGTTGACGCTGAACCGGCCCGACCGGCTCAATGCCTTCACGCCCGAGCTGCACGCAGGCCTGCGCGCGGCGATCGACCGCGCCGCCGGGAACGAGGCGGTGCGCGCGGTGCTGCTGACCGGCGCGGGGCGCGGCTTTTGCGCCGGGCAGGATCTGGGCCAGCGGCATCCCGACGCGACGGGCGGTGCGCCCGATCTGGGCGAGACCATCGGCACGCTGTGGAACCCTCTGGTGCGCGCGATCCGTGCCCTGCCCAAGCCGGTGATCTGCGCGGTCAACGGCGTGGCGGCGGGGGCGGGCGCGAACCTCGCCATCGCCTGCGACATCGTCATCGCGGGCGAGAGCGCGCGCTTCATCCAGTCCTTCGCCAAGCTCGGCCTCGTGCCGGACTCGGGCGGCACATGGACGCTCACCCGGGCGCTGGGCGAGGCGCGGGCCAAGGCGCTGGCGCTGACCGGCCAGCCCCTCCCCGCCAGCCAGGCCGCCGATTGGGGGCTGATCTGGCGCGCGGTGCCCGATGCGGCGCTGATGGAGGAGGCCGGGGCTCTGGCCGCGAGCCTCGCGAAGGGGCCGACCCATGGATACGGGCTGACCAAGCAGGCGATCCAGGCCGCGGGCGGGCAGGATCTCGACGCCAGCCTCGACCTCGAACGCGAGCTGCAACGCGAGGCGGGCTTCTCGCCCGATTATGCCGAGGGCGTGCGCGCCTTCACCGAGAAGCGGGAGCCGATCTTCACCGGGCGGGCGCAATGAGCGGCGCGGTGGAGACGAGGCTCGACCCGCAGGCGCAGGCCGAAAAGCGCACGCAGGAAATGTGGGAGGAGGACACCGCCAGCAGGGCCATGGGGATGGAGCTCGTGGAGGTCGGCCCCGGCCATGCGCAGATGCGGATGAAGGTGCGCGAGGACATGGTGAACGGCCATGGCACGCTGCATGGCGGCCTGACCTTCGCCTTCGCCGACAGCGTCTTTGCCTTTGCCGCCAACAGCTACGACTACCAGGCCGTCGGCGTGCAATGCGACATCGTCTATCACGCGCCGGGCCGCTTGGGCGACGTGCTGATCGGCGTTGGCCGGGAGGTGACGCGCGCGGGGCGTTCGGGGCTCTACGACGTGGCGGTGCAGCGCGAGGACGGCACGCTGATCGCCAGCTTTCGCGGCAATTCGCGGATCGTGACGCCACGCGCCAAGTGAACAGATATTGGCGCCGCGGGAGGGCGCCTCAGGGAGGACGACATGCTCACCAGACCCACCGGGGCGCGCGCGCCCCTCGATCCGATCGAAACCGCCTCGCGCGACGAGATCACGGCGCTGCAGCTCAAGCGGATGAAGCAGACGCTCAGGCATGCCTATGAGGGCTCGCCCTTCTACAAGGCCAAGTTCGACGCGGCGGGCGTCCATCCCGACGATCTGCACAGCCTGTCGGATCTGAAGAAGTTTCCCTTCACAGTGAAGCAGGACCTGCGCGACAACTACCCCTTCGGCATGTTCGCCGTGCCGCAAAGCCGGATCGCGCGGCTGCATGCCTCCTCGGGCACCACGGGCAAGCCGACCGTGGTGGCCTATACGCAAAACGACATCGACACATGGGCCGACGTGATGGCGCGTTCGATCCGTGCGGCGGGCGGCGCGCCGGGCGACATCTGCCACGTCGCCTATGGCTACGGCCTCTTCACCGGCGGGCTCGGCGCGCATTACGGGGCTGAGCGGCTGGGCTGCACCGTGGTCCCGGTCTCGGGCGGCATGACCGAGCGGCAGATCACGCTGATCGAGGATTTCAAACCCTCGATCATCATGGTCACGCCGTCCTACATGCTGTCGATCCTCGACGCCTACCGCGCCGCGGGGCTCGACCCGCGTGAAAGTTCGCTCAAGACCGGCATCTTCGGCGCCGAGCCTTGGACCAACGCGATGCGCACGGAGATCGAGCAGGCCTTCGACATGGACGCGGTCGACATCTTCGGCCTGTCCGAGGTGATGGGCCCGGGCGTGGCGCAGGAATGCGTCGAGACCAAGGACGGGCTGCATATCTGGGAGGATCACTTCTACCCGGAGATCATCGACCCCGTGACCGGCGAGCCGGTCGAGGATGGCCAAGAGGGCGAGCTGGTCTTCACTTCGCTGACCAAGGAGGCCTTCCCGATCATCCGCTACCGCACCCGCGACCTGACGCGGCTGCTTCCGGGCACCGCGCGTTCGATGCGGCGGATGGAGAAGGTGACGGGGCGCAGCGACGACATGATAATCCTGCGCGGCGTCAATGTCTTCCCGACCCAGATCGAGGAGCAGATCCTGAAATGCGCGGCGCTGACCCCGCATTACCAGATCCATCTCACGCGCAGCGGCCGGATGGACGAGATGTGCATCCATTGCGAGTGCAAGGTGGATGGCGACGAGGCGGGGGCCCAGGCCGCCGCGCGCGAGCTGATGGGGCATGTGAAAAGCGTGGTCGGCGTATCGTGCAAGGTCGAAATCAAGCCCTGCGGCAGCATCGCGCGCTCCGAAGGCAAGGCACGCCGCGTCGTCGACGCCCGGCCCAAGGGCTGAATTGTGCCTGTGACGCGCGCGCCCTACACCGGGGCGCGCGCACAACCCGGAGCCGACATGTCGCCTGACGCCCTCGACCACGCCCTTTCCGCCAACCCGGTCAGCGCCGGGGCCTTCATCGTGACGCTCTATGGCGACGTGGTGGCCCCGCGCGGTGGCGAGATCTGGATGGGCAACATCATATCGGCCTGCGCCGCCGTGGGGCTGAGCGAGAGCCGGGTGCGCACCGCCGTGTCGCGCCTCGTGGCCTCGGAGCGGATCGAGGGGGTGAAGGACGGGCGGCGCAGCTACTACCGGCTGACGGCCTCGGCGGAAAAGGAATTCCAGCGCGCCGCCCGGCTGATCTACCGCCGCCCGCGCGCCGCCCCCTTGCAGGGCTGGCACCTCGTGACGCTGCCGCAGGGGCCGGGGCGCGAGGCGCTGGTCAGCCGGCTGACGCGGCTGCGCTTCGGCATGGCCGAGCCCTATCTCGCGATCCTGCCCGACCGGGGCGACCCCCTGCCCCCGCTGGGCGCGCCGCATTTCCGCGCCACCACCGAGGACGACCTCACGGAGATGGCCCGCGCCGCCTGGCCGCTCGATGCGCTGGCCGAGCGGATGGCCCGCTTCATGGAAGGCTTCGCACCGCTCGACGGCGTGGCCTGCAGCCCCGAGGAGGCGCTGGGGCTGCGGCTCTTGCTGGTGCATGTCTACCGCGACATCGCTCTGTCGGACCCGGCGCTGCCGCTGGGAATGCTGCCCGAGGATTGGCAGGGCCCGGCGGTGCGCGCGCTCTTCGCGCGGCTCTACCTGCATCTCACCCCCGGCGCCGATGCCGCCGTGGCGCGCGATTTCGTCGATCGCGACGGGCCGCTTCGGGCCGATCCCACGCGCATCGCGCGGCGCATCGCCGATCTCTCCTACGACTGAAACACGGTCGCGTTCCGCGGGGCGGAACCGCGTCGCGATACATCACACTCATTCGATCTTGTGACTTGAATTGTGCCGCATCACGTGTCACATAATTCGCATGAGGCGAAGAATCCCGTGCGGGAATCGCGTCGCCGCCAGCCGCAGGAGATCCGACATGTATGCACAGCTCGTCGAGACCGGGGCCGCCGAGACCTCGGAGAAGGACCGGGAGTTCCAGGCCAAGATCGACCGCGGCGTGCGGATCGAGGCGAACGACTGGATGCCCGAGGGCTACCGCAAGACGCTGATCCGCCAGATCAGCCAGCACGCGCATTCCGAGATCGTGGGCCAGCTGCCCGAGGGCAACTGGATCACCCGCGCGCCGAGCCTGCAAAGGAAGGCGATCCTGCTGGCCAAGGTGCAGGACGAGGCGGGCCACGGGCTCTATCTCTACTGCGCCGCCGAGACGCTGGGCATCAGCCGCGATGAGATGACGGCGCAGCTTCTCTCGGGCAAGGCCAAGTATTCCTCGATCTTCAACTACCCCACCCTGACCTGGGCCGACATGGGCGCCGTCGGCTGGCTCGTCGATGGCGCGGCGATCATGAACCAGGTGCCGCTGCAGCGCTGCTCCTACGGCCCCTACTCCCGCGCGATGATCCGCGTCTGCAAGGAAGAGAGCTTTCACCAGCGGCAGGGCTTCGACGTGATGCGCCAGCTGTGCCAGGGCACCGAGGAGCAGAAGGCGATGGCGCAGGACGCGCTCAATCGCTGGTGGTGGCCCTCGCTGATGATGTTCGGGCCGTCGGACAAGGACTCGGTCCATTCCGAGCAATCGATGCGCTGGGGCATCAAGCAGAACACCAATGACGAGCTGCGGCAGAAATTCGTCGACCAGACCGTGCCGCAGGCCGAATGGCTGGGCCTCACCGTCCCCGACCCGGAGCTGAAGTGGAACGAGGACAAGGGCGGCTACGATTTCGGCGAGCCGGACTGGTCCGAGTTCTTCGAGGTCATCAAGGGCAACGGGCCGTGCAACAAGGACCGCCTCGCCGCCCGTAACAAGGCCTGGGACGACGGCGCGTGGTATCGCGACGGGCTGACCGCCCATGCCGAGAAGCAAAAGCAACAGATCGCGGCGGAGTGAGCGACATGAGCAAGGAATGGCCCCTGTGGGAGATCTTCATTCGCGGCCAGCATGGGCTGTCGCATCGGCATGTGGGCTCCCTGCACGCGCCCGATGCCGAGATGGCGCTGAAGAACGCGCGTGACGTCTACACCCGCCGCAACGAGGGCGTGAGCATCTGGGTGGTCGAATCCGCCAAGATCGCGGCCTTCGACCCCGACACTGCCGAGCACAACTTCGCAGCCCCCAAGAGCAAGGTCTATCGCCACCCGACCTTCTTCGAGATCCCCGACGACGTGGGGGCGATGTGATGGATCCGCTCGTCACCTTCTGCCTGCGCATGGGCGACACGGCGCTGATCCTCGGCCAGCAGACCGCCGCCTGGTGCGGCCACGCGCCGGTGCTGGAAGAGGACATCGCCTTCGCCAACATGGGGCTCGACCTGATCGGCCAGACCCAGCTGTGGTACGAGATCGCGGCAGAGGCCGAGGGCAAGGGCCGCACGCCCGACGACCTCGCCTTCTTTCGCACCGAGCGGCAGTTCCTCAACGCGCAGCTGGTCGAGCGGCCGAACGTGGACTTCGCCCACGCGCTGATGCGGCAGTATCTTTTCGACGCGTGGCACCTGCCGATGCAGGAGGCTTTGTGCGAAAGCGGCCATGAGCCGATCCGCGGGCTGGCGCAGAAATCCGTGAAGGAGGTGCGCTACCACATCGACCGCTCGCGCGACCTGATCGTGCGTCTGGGCGATGGCTCGGAGGAAAGCCGCGCCAAGATGCAGGGCGCGCTCGATGCGCTGTGGCCCTATGCCGCCGACCTGATGGCGACCGACGAGGTAGAGAAGACGCTCGCCGAGCAGGGCGTGCTGCCCGATCTCCACCGGGTGCGCCGCGCCTTCGACGCCGAGACCGCCGCCACGCTGGAGCGCGCGACGCTTGCCATTCCCGAGAACGGCCACGCCCGCACCGGCGGCCGCAGCGGCATCCACACCGAGACGATGGGCTACATCCTAGCGGAGATGCAATCGGTCCCGCGCAGCTACCCCGACGCCCGCTGGTGACCGCCATGCGGCCCGACACCGACACCGTACGCGGCTGGCTGGGCGAGGTCCCCGACCCCGAGATCCCGGCGATCTCGGTGGTCGATCTCGGCATCGTCCGCGATGTCGGCTGGGAGGGCGAGACGCTGGTGGTCGACGTCACACCCACCTATGCGGGCTGCCCCGCGACGCTGGTGATCGCGCTCGACATCGAAACGGCGCTGCACGCGCGCGGCATCGAGAAGGTCGAGGTGCGCCGCAAGATGTCGCCCGCCTGGTCGACCGACTGGATCAGCCCCGAGGGCCGGCAGAAGCTGCTCGATTACGGCATAGCCCCCCCGCAGCTGAATGCCGCCAACTGCGCGGGCATGCTCTCGGCCCAGACCGCCGCCTGCCCGCAATGCGGCTCGGAGAACACCGAGATGCTGGCGGGGCGCGGCTCCACCCCCTGCAAGGCGCAGTTCCGCTGCCGCGACTGCCGTGAGCCCTTCGATTACTTCAAGGCGATCTGATGCAAGAGTTCTACCCGCTGACCGTCACCGGCATCGACCACGACACGCGCGACGCCGTGGTCGTCTCGCTCGCCCCCGCCAAGGGCGATTGCGAGCGCTTCCGCTTCCGCCCCGGCCAGTACCTCACCTTCCGCCGCGATTTCGACGGCGAGGAGCTGCGCCGCTCCTACTCGATCTGCGCCACCCCCGAAGAGGGGCTGCGCGTCGGCATCAAGAAGGTCGATGGCGGGGCCTTCTCCAGCTTTGCCAAGCACGAACTGCAGGTCGGCGACAGGCTCGACGCGCTGCCGCCCCAGGGCCGCTTCCACGCCCCCGAGGAGGCGGGTGAGAAGCATTATCTCGGCTTTGCCGCGGGCTCCGGCATCACGCCGGTCCTGTCGATCGCCAAGAGCATCCTGCAGGGCTCGCTACAGGCGCGTTTCACGCTGGTCTATGGCAACCGGCAGCTCTCCTCGGTGATGTTCAAGAGCGAGATCGGCGATCTGAAGGACCGCTATCTCGACCGGCTCAACGTCGTGCATGTGTTTTCGGGCGAGGCGCAGGAGATCGAGCTGTTCTCGGGCCGGATCGACGCCGAAAAATGCCGCGCGCTGTTCGGCCCATGGGTGAGCCCAAAGGCCGAGATGGCCTTCATCTGCGGCCCCGAGGCGATGATGAAGGACGTGGCCACCGCGCTCGAAGAGGCGGGCATGCCGAAGGACAAGATCAAGTTCGAGCTGTTCGGCGCCGCCCAGCCGGGACGCGCCAAGATGCGCGAGGGTGCCAAGGCCGCGCGCGAAAGCGGTGATATGGTCCGTGCGACCGTCATCCTCGACGGCGTGTCGCGCAGCTTCACCATGCCGCGCAGCGGCCAGTCGGTGCTGGAGGCCGCGCGCGAGCACGACATCGACGCGCCCTATTCGTGCAAGGCGGGCGTCTGCTCGACCTGCATCGGCCGGGTGAAATCAGGCGAAGTGGAAATGATGCAGAACTACGCTCTCGAGGACAACGAGGTGGCGGACGGGCTGGTGCTGACCTGCCAGTGCCTGCCGCTGTCGGACGAGATCACCATCGAATACGAAGGACACTGAGACATGCTGGACGCCATCCCGACAGAGCCGCGCCGCCTTGAAAGCTACGTCGCGGGCCGCTGGCAGGCCGGCACCGGCGAGGGCCAGGTCGTCACCGATGCCGCGACCGGCGACCCGGTCGCCCGCGTCGACGCCACCGGCATCGACATGGGCGAGATGCTGCGCCACGGCCGCGAGGTGGGCGGGTCCAGGTTACGCGAAATGACGACGCATCAGCGCGCGATGATGATGAAGCGGATCGGGCTGGCGCTCATGGAGCGCAAGGAAGAGCTCTACGCAATCTCGACCGCCACCGGCGCCACCCGCTCCGACGGTTGGATCGACATCGAGGGGGGCATCGGCACGATGCTGTCCTATGCCTCGAAGGGGCGTCGTGAGCTGCCCAACGCCCATGTCATCCCCGACGGGCCCCCCGAGATCCTGTCCAAGGACGGCAGCTTCATCGGCCAGCACATCCTGATGCCGCTCGAAGGTGTCGCGATCCACATCAACGCCTTCAACTTCCCGGTCTGGGGCATGCTGGAGAAGCTCGCGCCGACTTGGCTCGCAGGCATGCCCGCCATCGTGAAGCCCGCCAGCCAGACCTCCTATCTCACCGAGGCCTGCGTCCGGCTGATGCTGGAGACCGGCGAGCTGCCCGAGGGCGCGCTGCAGCTCATTTGCGGCCGCACCGGCGATCTTCTGGATCGGGTGACCTGCCAGGACGTCGTGACCTTCACCGGCTCGGCGGCCACCGCGCGCAAGCTGCGCAATACCCCGGCGATCATCGAGAACGCGGTGCGCTTCACCGCTGAGGCTGACAGCCTCAACGCCTGCATCCTCGGGTCGGACGCCACGCCCGACAGCCCGGAATTCGAGCTGTTCGTGAAGGAAGTGCATCGCGAGATGACCGCCAAGGCGGGCCAGAAATGCACCGCGATCCGCCGCGCCATCCTGCCACGCGCACTGGTCGAGCCTGCCGTCGAGGCGCTGCGCGCCCGGATCGAGAAGACGGTGATCGGCCACCCGGCCGACAAGGAGACTCGCATGGGCGCTTTGGCCTCGACCGACCAGGTCGAGGAGGTGCGCCGCGCCGTCGAGGCGATCGGTGCCGAAGCGCGCGTCGCCATCGCGCCGGGTTCGGTGCCCGAGAAAGGCGCCTTCGTCGCGCCCTGCGTTCTGGTCTGCGACGATCCGCTGACCGCGAAGGCCCCGCACGAGATCGAGGCCTTCGGCCCGGTCTGCACGCTGATGCCCTATGACAGCCTCGACGAGGCCATCGAGATCGCCAATCGCGGTGCGGGCTCGCTCGTGGCTTCGGTCTTCACCGACGACACGGAGGTCGCCAAGACGCTGGGCCGCGGCATCGCCAAGCTGCATGGCCGGGTGCTGTTCGGCAACCGCCTCTCGGCCAAGACCTCCACGGGCCACGGCTCCCCCCTGCCCCAGATGGTGCATGGCGGGCCGGGCCGCGCCGGTGGCGGCGAGGAGCTGGGCGGCATGCGCGCGGTGAAACACTTCATGCAGCGCACCGCGCTGCAGGGCACGCCGGATCAGTTGACGGCCGTCATCGGCCAGTGGATGCCGGGCGCCGCGCGCCGCGAAACCGAGGTGCACCCGTTCCGCAGGTCGCTTGCGGAGCTGGAGATCGGCGACACCATCGTCACGCCCGCGCGCAAGGTCACGCTCGAGGACATCGAGCATTTTGCGAATTTCACCGGCGACACCTTCTATGCCCACATGGACGAGGACGCCGCAGCGCGGAACCCGTTCTTCGAAGGCCGCGTCGCGCATGGCTACCTGATCGTCTCCTTCGCCGCCGGTCTTTTCGTGCAGCCCGACGAGGGCCCGGTGCTCGCCAATTACGGCGTTGATTCCCTGCGCTTCATGACCCCGGTGAACGCGGGCGACAGCTTGCGCGTCCAGCTTACCGCCAAGCAGATCAACCCGCGCGAAACGGATGACTATGGCGAGGTCCGCTGGGACTGCACCGTGCTGCGCGACGACGCGGAGGTGGTGGCGCAATACGACGTGCTGACGCTCGTGGCGAAACAGCAGCGCGATCTCTGATGGCCCGCGTCTATGCCTATGACGGGGTGGTGCCGGTGGTCGATCCGACCGCTTTCGTCCACCCCGAGGCGGTGCTGATCGGCGATGCGCATGTGGGCGCAGGCGCCTATGTCGGCCCTGGCGCGATCCTGCGCGGCGATTTCGGTCGGGTCGTCGTCGGCGCCAACGCCAATCTGCAAGAAACCTGCGTGATGCACGCCTTTCCCAACAAGGACGTGGTGATCGAGGAGCGCGGCCATGTCGGCCATGGCGCGGTGCTGCATGGCTGCCGCGTCGGCGAGAACGCGATGGTCGGCATGAACGCGGTGATCATGGACGATGTGGTCATCGGGGCCGAGAGCATCGTAGCGGCACTCGCCTTCGTGAAGGCCGGGATGCAGATCCCGCCGCGCTCGATGGTCGTGGGCATGCCCGCCAAGATGATCCGCGAGCTCACCGAAGACGAGGTCGCGTGGAAGAGCCAGGGCACCGCGGTCTACACGCGGCTCGCGGCGGAGGCGGGCGGGAAGCTCGTCGCCTGCGATCCGCTGCCCCGCGCCGAAGAGGGCCGCAAGAGGGTCGAGGCCCCGGCCTATGATCCGAAATACCTCGCCACGCCGCAGAAATGACGCGCTAGAGCGGCAGCACGCCGCGCGTCTTGACCGCGCGCAGCACCATGTTGGTCTGCGCGCTGGCCACCGCCGGCTGGCGGAACAGGAACTCTTCGAGAAACGCGTTGTAGGCGGCGAGGTCGCGGCACAGCACCCGCAGGTGATAATCAGCCTGCCCCGTCGTGGCATAGCATTCCTGCACCTCGGGCCGGGCCTGCACCGCGCGGATGAAATCCTCCACAGGCCGCATCTCGTGGCGCACGAGGCTGACATGCACGATCGCCTGAAAGGACAGCCCGCAGGCCTCGGGATTGAGCCGCACGCCCGGCCGCTCGATCGCCCCCGCCTCCTCCAGCGCCCGCACCCGCCGCCAGCAGGAAGAGGCCGACATAGCGACCCGCTCGGCCAGATCGGCATTCGACAGGCGCCCGTCCTCCTGCAGCGCCGTCAGGATGCGGATATCGGCGGGATCGAGTGAGGTGACCATGGCATTCCATCAAGGGCGCTCGCCGTGAAACGGCATCCCGCAAACTACCGCTGATCGCGCGAAACTGAAAGCAATATCCAGGCCGCGCGGTCCACAGTGAGGCAAGCCAGAGTCGGGGAGGACTCCGCCATGACCGATCAATCGCACAGCTTCCGCAGCTACAAGCTGTCCGACCGCTACGACCGCACCGAGGGGCGCGTGTTCCTCACGGGCACGCAGGCGCTGGTGCGCGTCATGCTCGACCAGGCCCGGCGCGACCGCAAGGCCGGGCTGAACACCGCGGGCTTCGTCTCGGGCTATCGCGGCTCGCCCCTGGGCGCGCTCGACATGGAGATGTGGCGCGGCGAGAAGCAGCTGAAGGAGCACCGGATCGAATTCCTGCCCGCGGTGAACGAGGATCTCGGGGCGACGGCGGTGCTCGGCGCGCAGCAGGTCGCGCTCGACCCCAAGCGCGAGGTCGAGGGCGTTTTCTCGATGTGGTACGGCAAAGGGCCGGGCGTCGACCGCTCGGGCGATGCGCTCAAGCACGGCAACGCTTACGGCTCGTCCGCGAAGGGCGGGGTTTTGGTGGTCGCGGGCGACGATCATGGCTGCGTGTCGTCCTCCATGTCGCACCAGTCCGACGTCGCCTTCATGTCGTGGTTCATGCCAGTGCTGAACCCGGCCTCGGTCGCCGAATACCTCCCCTTCGGCGAATGGGGCTTCGCCCTGTCGCGCTTCTCGGGCACATGGGTCGGCTTCAAGGCGGTGTCGGAGACGGTCGAGAGCGGCCAGTCGGTCGAGCTGCTGCCGCCGCGCGACTTCGCCCAGCCCGATTACACCGCGCCGCAGGGCGGGCTGCATGTCCGGCTCTCGGACCTGCCCTCCCCCGAGATCGAGGCGCGGATGCAGCACAAGCTCGCCGCCGTGCAGGCCTTTGCCGAGGCCAACCCGATCGACCATGCGATATATGGCGTCGCGGAGGCCCGCTTCGGCATCGTCACCACCGGCAAGGGCCATCTTGACCTGATGGAGGCGCTGCGGCTGCTGGGCCTCGACGAGACCGAATGCCGCCGCCTTGGCATAGACGTCTACAAGGTCGGCATGGTCTGGCCGCTGGCGCGAAAGGCCGCGCTCGACTTCGTGCAGGAAAAGCAGGAGGTCTTCGTCGTCGAGGAAAAGCGCGGCATCATCGAGAGCCAGCTCAAGGAATATTTCTACGACTGGCCCGGCCACAAGCCCGAGCGCATGGTCGGCAAGTTCGACGGGCCGGGCAACGCGCTCCTGCCCTGGACCGGCGAGCTGTCGCCCAAGGTGCTGCTGCCGGTTCTGGCCCAGCGTCTCGACAAGCTGTTCCCCGGCGAGGGTTTCCCGGCCAAGGCGAAGGCGCTGACCGAAACACCGCCACCGGTCCTGACCATTCCCGGCGCGACCCGTACGCCCTATTTCTGTTCGGGCTGCCCGCACAACACCTCGACCAAGCTGCCCGAGGGCAGCCAAGCCAATTCCGGCATCGGCTGCCACGTCATGGCGTCGTGGATGGACCGCGAGACGCTGGGCTACGCGCAGATGGGCGGCGAGGGCGTGCCTTGGGCCGTGACCTCGAAGTTCAACGGCAATCGCCACATCTTCCAGAACCTGGGCGAAGGCACGTGGTATCACTCCGGCAGCCTCGCGATCCGGCAGGCCGTCGCGGCCAAGACCAACATCACCTACAAGATCCTCTACAACGATGCCGTCGCCATGACCGGCGGCCAGCCGGTCGACGGCCCCGTCAGCGTGCAGGCCATCGCCCACTCCTGCCGGGCCGAGGGGGTCGAGCGGATCGCACTGGTCTCGGACGATCCGATGAAGTTCGAGCCTTCGGACCTGCCCCGCGGCACCACCATCGATCATCGCCGCGAGCTCGATCGCATCCAGCGCGAGCTGCGCGAGATCCCCGGTGTCACGGTGCTGATCTACGAGCAGACCTGCGCCACTGAAAAGCGCCGCCGCCGCAAGCGCGGCACGATGGAGGACCCCAAGCGCTTCGCCTACATCAACGAGCTCGTGTGCGAGGGTTGTGGCGATTGCTCGGTCGCCTCGAACTGCCTGAGCGTGGAGCCGAAGGAGACCGAGTTCGGCCGCAAGCGCAAGATCAACCTGTCGAGCTGCAACAAGGATTTCTCCTGCCTCGAAGGCTTCTGCCCGAGCTTTGTCACCGTCGAGGGGGCGACGCGCCGCAAGCGCGAGGGCGCGGGGCTTGATGCGCTGGCGCTGGCGCGTGAACTGCCTCTGCCCGATCTTCCTGCCTTGTCGAAACCCTACGAGCTTCTGGTCTCGGGCGTCGGCGGCACCGGCGTCGTCACCGTCGGCGCGCTGATCACCATGGCCGCGCATCTCGAGGGCAAGGGGTCGAGCGTGCTCGACTTCACCGGCTTCGCGCAGAAGTTCGGCACGGTGCTGAGCTACATCCGCCTCGCCCGCAGCCCCGAGGAGATCCATCAGGTCCGGATCGAGGCTGGCACGGCGGATGCGGTGATCGCCTGCGACATCGTCGCCTCGTCCTCGCCCAAGGCGAGCGTCTGCTACCGCCGTGGCACACGGGTCGTGCTCAACCGCGCCGAGATGCCCACCGGCGATCTGGTTCTGCACCGCGACGCCGACCTCAAGGTCGACGCGCGCGAAGCGGCGATCGCGCAGGCGGTGGGCGCCGAGAAGCTCGACGCCTTCGACGCCAACGCCGTGGCCGAGGCGCTCTTGGGCGACGCCGTGTTTTCCAATGTGATGATGCTCGGCCATGCCTGGCAAAGCGGCCTCGTGCCGGTCAGCCTCGCGGCGCTGGAGCAGGCGGTGGAACTCAACGGCGTGGCGATCGAGAAGAACCGGCTGGCGCTGGCTTACGGGCGGCTTCTGGCGGCAAGGCCCGAAACCCTCGACGGGGCCCTGGGCCGCAAGCCTGCCGCGTCTCGGACGCTGGAGGAGCTGATCGAGAGGCGCGCCGATTTCCTCGTCGCGTATCAGGACGAGGCCTGGGCGCAGCGTTACCGCGACCGCCTCTCGGCCTTCCGCGCCGGGCTGGAGCTGCCCGAAGACGCGGCCGAGGAGCTGACCCGGCTGGCCGCGAAGTCGCTGTTCAAGCTGATGTCCTACAAGGACGAATACGAGGTCGCGCGGCTGCACGAGGAGACCGGCTTCGAGGAGCGGCTGCGCGCGGAGTTCGAGGGCGATTTCAAGGTGAAGCATCACCTCGCGCCGCCGCTTCTTCCCTTGGGCCGCGACAGTCGGGGCCGTCCGCGCAAGCGCGCCTTCGGGCCTTGGATCAAGCCGGGGTTCCGGGGGCTGGCCAGGCTCAGGCGCCTGCGGGGCACCGCGCTCGATCCCTTCGGCTACACCGAGGAGCGGCGCATGGAGCGCGCCCTGATCGGCTGGTTCGAGGCGGTCATGTCGGATTGCCGCAAGGCGGCCAATGCGGGGGATCTCGACAGCTGCCGCGAGATGCTGGCGGCGCCTATGGAGATCCGGGGCTTCGGACCGGTCAAGGCCGAGGCGGTGGCGCGGGTAAAGCCCCGCGTCGAGCAACTGCGCGCCGCGCTGGGCTAGCCCGGCCGGAGCGCGGCGGAACGGCCCCTCGGGGGTCGTTCCGCCGATCGCGATCAGGCCGCGGCCGAAGCCTTGCCGCCGAGGGTCAGGCCGCGCAGCTTGCGGGCCAGGGCGCGGAAAACGTCTGCGACATGATCGGCGCGCATCTGCCGTGCCTCGGACATGAGGGCTTCGATTTCGGCTTGGGTCGGGCGGGCGTAGAGATCGTTATGGGTCATCACAAGCTCATCTGGAACAACTGGGGGCTTCATCGCCCTCATGCCTGCCAAATGGGCGTGTTTGCGTTCGAATGCCAGTCAATGCCGCCATGCGGCAAACGCATGACCGCGCGCAGCACTTGCGCCGCGCGCCCGCAGCAGGCGGCGCGCGGCTTTGAAGCGATTCGGCCCGGCCGGGACCGCCATGATGCGCGAAACGGGGTGGCGACGCCGTTCGACGTCGCGAAGCCCTGCGGGATGTGCAAAAAATCCGGTCACGATGCTTGATGCGACGCCTGCCACCGGTCTAGACGATTGGGCTTCAACAATTCAGGTGAATTGCCGTGCTAGCCAAACTCTGGATGAACTTCATCGCGCCGCTTTTGCGGCGTCCTCCGCGCTACCAGGTGGCGGCCCTGTGCTACCGCGAGAGCGACCGGGGCCTTGAGGTGCTGCTGGTGACCTCCTTGGAAACCAAGCGCTGGATCCTGCCGAAAGGCTGGCCGAAAAAGGGCTTCGACGCCGAGGGCACCGCGCTCGACGAAGCCTGGGAAGAGGCCGGCATCCGCCCCGTGGGCGGCGGACAGGGCCTGATCGGGCGCTACCGCTACACCAAGCGCCTGCGCGGCAACGTGCCGGTGGTGACGGATGTGGATGTCTACGCCTTCGAGGGGGCGGAGCTGCAGGCGGATTTTCCCGAGGCCGACCGGCGCGAACGGCGCTGGATGTCGCCCGAGGAGGCCGCCGAGAAGGTCGAGGAGCCGCAGCTCAAGACGCTGCTGCGCGATCTGCCCGCCGGCCTTCGCAAGCGCGCCTGAGCCGATGCGCCCTGCCCGCCGCTGCCGTCCTTCGTCCCGCTCTTTTTCGCCTCGCCCTCTCTCGCCCCGCCCCCGCCCGCAAGGAGCCGACCGTTGACCCAGAACGATCCCTCGCATCAGTGGAAGACGCTCGACCGGGACCTGAACCGGCTGTCGCGCTTCGAATCCGCCTCGATGTATGCCTCGCGTCCGCTCGTCGGCGTCGGGGCCTCGCTCGTCTTCGTCACCCTCGCCGCGCTCGTCGCGGCGGTGCTGACCGGCGGTGAGCCGCAAAGCCTCGTCGTCGTCGTCGCCGCCGCCTTCGGCGCCTACATGGCGATCAACATCGGCGCCAACGACGTCGCCAACAACATGGGCCCCGCCGTCGGCGCCAAGGCGCTCTCGATGGCCGGCGCGATCGTCATCGCCGCCGTCTGCGAAAGCGCGGGCGCGCTTCTGGCGGGCGGCGACGTGGTCTCGACCATTTCCAAGGGGATCATCGATCCCGCCGGCCTCGCCAATGCGCAGATCTTCATCTGGGCGATGATGGCGGCGCTGCTCTCGGCCGCGATCTGGGTCAACATCGCCACTTGGGTCGGCGCGCCGGTCTCGACCACCCATTCGGTGGTCGGCGGCGTGATGGGCGCGGGCATCGCGGCGGCGGGCCTCTCGACCGTCAGCTGGCCGACCATGGGCGCCATCGCGGCAAGCTGGGTCATCTCCCCCGTTCTGGGCGGCGTGATCGCGGCGGCGATGCTCGCCTTCATCAAGTGGCGCATCATCTACGTCGAGGACAAGATCGCCGCCGCGCGCACATGGGTGCCGGTGCTGATCGGCCTGATGACCGCCGCCTTCGCCGCCTATCTCGCGCTCAAGGGTCTCAAGCGGCTGGTCAAGATCGACATGCTGACCGCGCTGGCGATCGGCGCCACGGCGGGCATGCTCTTCACCGCCCTGTCGCGGCCGCTGATCCGGCGGCAATCCGTCGGGCTGGAGAACCGCAACAAGTCGCTCAAGGTGCTGTTCAGGGTGCCGCTGGTGGTCTCGGCGGCGCTGCTGTCCTTCGCCCATGGCGCCAACGACGTGGCCAATGCGGTCGGGCCGCTCGCGGCGGTGGTCTATGCCCAGCAGGCCTCGGGCGTGGCGGGCGAGGTCGCGATCCCGCTTTGGGTGATGGTGATTGGCGCGGTCGGCATCTCGGTCGGCCTGGTGCTGTTCGGGCCAAAGCTGATCGGCATGGTCGGCAGCCAGATCACCAAACTCAACCCGATGCGCGCCTATTGCGTGGCGCTTTCGGCGGCGGTGACGGTGATCGCCGCCTCGTGGCTCGGCCTGCCGGTCAGCTCGACCCATATCGCGGTGGGCGGTGTCTTCGGCGTCGGCTTCTTCCGCGAGTGGCACGCCGAGCGGCGCGCCCGCAAGATCAACGACGGCCGCCCGCCCGCGGCGCGGATCGCCAAGCAGGAGCGCGCGCGGCGCAAGCTGGTGCGGCGTTCGCATTTCCTCACCATCATCGCGGCCTGGGTCATCACCGTCCCCGCCGCGGCGCTGCTCTCGGCGTTGTGCTTCGTGCTGCTGCGCCAGATCGGCTTCTGACGCCTCGGACCATGCGCCGTCTCGTTCCGATCCCGAGGGATCGGTCGAGGCGGCCGGAGTTTAGAAGGGTGCTTTGTCGCCGGAACAAGTTTCGCCGGCCTCCAGCGGCAGACGCCTCGATCATTCGATCGAACATCCGCACGGCGCCACAAGACCAAGGGCTCCTATGATTGCAGGCTTCCGATAGGGGAACGCGCCTGCACGATGCACATGGCTCGCAAGACGAAACACCCGTACAATAGTAGCTCTGTGAATTTGAAGGGGGTAATGGCGGAGACGAAGGGATTCGAACCCTCGAGACGGTTTCCCGCCTGCACCCTTAGCAGGGGTGTGCCTTCGACCACTCGGCCACGTCTCCGCCGGTGTGTCTATGCGGCGTGTGGGATGAAAACAAGGGTGAAATCGGCCATCTTGCAGAAAACTGCCACGCGTTTTCAGACCGCCTGCAGATGCTCGTCCATGAGCCGCGTCTCGCCCCGCCAGCGGTAGATGCAGGGGGCGTCGGGATAGTCGAGACAGGCCACGTTGCGCGCCTCGATGCAGGGCGCGCCGCGCATCTTGTAATGGCCGCACAGCACCGGCGGCGCATCGGCGGGGTAGAAGGACAGTTCCGGGTGTGCGGGCAGTGCCGTTCGCGGCAGCTCTTCGGGATCGGGGACCGAGAGGGCGGCGTCGCGCCAGCTCTTCGCTCCGTGCCGCCACCAGGCCAGCCGGACGCGGCGGCGCATGGCACCGTGGCTGTCGTGAAAGCCCATCCCCTCCGGCAGGCGCTGCTCCGGCCCCGTCACCAGCAGTTGCACCGCCTGGCCGAAACGAGTCGAGCGGGAGGCGATCTCGGGCAGGTCCGCCGCGCGCAGTCGCCCGTCGGGTCGCCGCGCGGCCACCGTCTCGATCGCGGGCGCGCTCCAGCAGGCGTGGACGAGACGTAGCCCACCCTCCTCGCGCCACAGCGGCAGGGTCAGGAACCATTCCGTCCAACCCAGCGCCTGCGGCGTCATGATCCCGAAATCGGCGACAAAGCTGCGATGCTGGGCGTGGTTGCGCGGGCTGTGGCGACGCAGCGCCGCGCCGTCGATGCCGAGGCGGTGAAACAGGATCGCGTTCAGCTCGTGATTGCCCATCACCGCGACGGCGCGCTTCGTCTCGACCAGATCGCGCACCCGTTCCAGCACGGCGCGGTCCGAGACCGCCGCCTGCCCCGGCAAGGCGTCGATGAAATCGCCCAGAAAGGCGATCCGCGCGCCGGGTTCGACCGCATCAAGGCTGCGTTCGAGCCGGTCGGGGTCGGCATGGATGTCGGGGATCGCGTCGATGGGCTGCATGAGCCCCGACCTAGCGGGATGGCGCTGCCGGACAAGCTGTCGCAGGCTGCCGCGCTTGTTCCGCGAGGGCATGAACATTACCTGAACTTCATGACAACGCACAGCCTCGAGCGCAAGCTCGCCATCCTCTCGGACGCCGCTCGATACGACGCCTCCTGCGCGTCGTCGGGCACGTCGAAACGCAACTCCAAGGACGGAAAGGGCCTCGGCTCGACCGAAGGCTCGGGCATCTGCCATGCCTATGCGCCGGACGGGCGCTGCATCAGCCTGCTCAAGATCCTGATGACGAACTTCTGCATCTTCGACTGCGCCTATTGCGTGAACCGGGTCTCCTCCAACGTGGAGCGCGCGCGGTTCTCGGTGGACGAGGTGGTGAAGCTGACGCTGGAGTTCTACCGGCGCAACTACATCGAGGGGCTGTTCCTGTCGTCTGGCATCATCCAGAGCCCGGACAAGACGATGGAGGACATGGTCCGCATCGCCAAAAAGCTGCGCGAGGAAGAGAACTTTCGCGGTTACATCCACCTCAAGACCATTCCCGAGGCGAGCCAGGAGCTGATCGAGCAGGCCGGGCTCTATGCCGACCGGGTCTCGATCAATGTCGAGATGCCGACCGATGCCAGCGTGACGCAATACGCGCCCGAGAAGAAGCCCGACACCATCCGCCGCGCCATGGCGGGGGTGCGGCTGCGCAAGGAGGCGTCGAAGGACCGCAGCCATACCGGCAAGCGACCCGCCCGCTTCGCGCCCGCCGGGCAATCGACGCAGATGATCATCGGCGCGGATGGGTCGAACGATGCGACGATCCTCGGCCAGTCGACGCGGCTCTATTCCTCCTACGGCTTGAAGCGCGTCTATTACTCGGCCTTTTCGCCCATTCCCGATGCCACTGCCAAGCTGCCGCTGATCAAGCCGCCGCTCCTGCGTGAGCATCGGCTCTACCAGGCCGATTGGCTGATGCGGTTCTACGGCTTCGACGCAAATGAGATCACCGCCGGGACGGACGGCAATCTCGATCTTTCGATCGACCCCAAGCTCGCCTGGGCCTTGCGCAATCGCCATGCCTTTCCGGTCGATCCGATGCGGGCCGACCGTGAAACGCTGCTGCGCGTGCCGGGCTTCGGCGAGCGCACGGTGCAGCGGATCATTGCGGCCCGGCGGCATCGGCGGCTGCGCTGGGACGATCTGGCGCGGATGGGGGCCAACATGAAGAATGCGCGCCCCTTCGTCAGCCTCGCGGACTGGACCCCCGGCGCGCTGCTCGACAGCCCCGATCTTGCCGCGCGCTTCGCGCCCAAGCCGGAACAGCTGTCGCTGTTCTGAGGTTTGGTGCCCATGCCCCATGTCGCCCTGCCTCACATCGGAACCGACACCGCCTGGCGCGACGCCGCGCGGGGGCTCGTGTCGCGCGGGGTGCCGCCCGCGGAGGTGACATGGAGCCGGGGCGTGGCGGAGGCCGATCTCTTCGCCACCCCGCCCGAGGAGATCGCGCCCGCGGCCAAGACGATTTCGGTGCCGCGCAGCTTCGTGGAGCTGGCCAATACCGTGGTCTGGCACAATGACCCCGAGCGCTTCGCCCGGCTCTACGCGATGCTGTGGCGGCTGGGCTCCGAAAAAGGGCTGATGGAGGATCGTGGCGATGCGGATCTGGCCAAGCTGCGCGCGATGGAAAAGGCGGTGCGTCGCGACAAGCACAAGATGACCGCCTTCGTGCGGTTTCGCGAGATCGGCGCGCCGGATGACGCGCGCCGCCGCTTTGCCGCGTGGTTCGAGCCCACGCATTACACGCTTGAGCCGACCGCGCCCTTCTTCGCGCGCCGCTTTGCCGACATGGACTGGATGATCGCGACGCCGGATCTCACGGCGGTGTTCGAGGATGGCGCGCTCGGCTTCGCCGAGGGCCAGCCCAAGCCCGACATCCCCGAGGACGCGACCGAAGAGCTTTGGGGCACCTATTTCCGCAACATCTTCAACCCCACCCGACTCAAGGTCGGGGCGATGATGTCGGAGATGCCCAAGAAATACTGGAAGAACCTGCCCGAGGCGCGGCATATCCCCGAGATGATCGCCAGCGCCGAGACCCGCGCCCGCGCCATGCAGGACGCCGCACCGACCCTGCCGCCCCCGCGCGCGGCCAAGATCACCGAGCGGCTCGCCGCTCCGAGCGTTCTGCGCCCGATGGCCGACGATCTCGATCAACTTCGTGCGCAAGAAAACGCCTGCACCCGCTGCCCGCTTTACGAAAACGCGACGCAGGCGGTGCCGGGTGAGGGGCCGCGCGATGCCGACCTCATGGTGGTGGGCGAGCAGCCGGGCGATCAGGAGGATCTTGCCGGGCGGCCCTTTGTCGGGCCCGCGGGGCAGATGTTCGACCGCATCGCGAAAGAGGCCGGGATCGACCGCTCCCGCGCCTTCGTCACCAATGCGGTGAAGCATTTCAAGTTCACGCCACGCGGCAAGCGGCGCATCCACCAGAACCCGAACACCTCGGAAATCAGGGCCTGCCGCTTCTGGGTGCAATCCGAGATCGAATTGATCAAACCCAAGCTAATCCTGTCGATGGGCGGCACCGCGGCCGAGAGCCTAACTGGCTCGCGCAAGGGCATCCTCGCGCGGCGTGGCACGATCGAGGCGACCGAAAACGGCGTGCCGGTGTTCCTGACGGTCCACCCTTCCTACCTGTTGCGCTTGCCAGATCCGGCGCTGCGCGAGGACGAGACCGAGAAATTCCGCGCCGATCTGAAATCCGCGCAGGCGCATCTCGAAGAGTTGCGCGCGCAGTAAACTTGCAACGCAAAACGCGTCGTATCGGTGATGCGGCGCGCTGTATCCGGAAGCCTGACCAGTGTGACCTCAGGTGTTGAACAGGAAATGCATCACGTCGCCGTCCTTGACAGTGTAGCCCTTGCCCTCGGCGCGCATCTTGCCCGCCTCCTTGGCAGCAGGCTCGCCGCCCAAGGCCACGAAATCATCATAGGCGATGGTCTCGGCGCGGATGAAGCCGCGCTCGAAATCGCCATGGATGACGCCCGCCGCCTGCGGAGCCAGCGTGCCCTGCCGGATCGTCCAGGCGCGCGCTTCCTTGGGGCCGACGGTGAAGTAGGTCTCGAGGTGCAAAAGCTCGTAGCCCGCGCGGATGAGCCGGTCGAGACCGGCCTCGTCGAGGCCCATCTCGGAGAGGAACATCTCGGCCTCGTCCGCGTCGAGCTGGCTGATCTCTTCCTCGATTTGGGCCGAGATCACGACATGGGCGTTGCCCTCGGCGGCGGCCATCTCGGCGACCTTGGCGGAGTGTTCGTTGCCCGAGGCGGCCGAGGCCTCTTCGACGTTGCAGACATAGAGCACCGGCTTGGCGGTGATCAGCTGCAGCATCTTCCACGCCTTGGCGTCATCGTCCGACACCTCGACCATGCGCGCGGGCTTGCCCTCCGACAGCATGGCGAGGGCGGCCTTCAGCAGGCGCTCCTGATCGACCGCCTCCTTGTCGCCGCCGCGCACCTTGCGGCCGATGTTCTGCAGCCGCTTTTCGACCGATTCCAGATCGGCGAGCATCAGCTCGGTCTCGATCACCTGCGCATCGGCCACCGGATCGACCCGACCATCGACATGGACCACGTCGCCATCCTCGAAGCAGCGCAGCACATGGGCGATGGCGTCCGTCTCGCGGATGTTGGCGAGAAACTGGTTGCCCAGGCCCTCGCCCTTGGACGCGCCCTTCACGAGACCCGCGATGTCCACGAAGGTCATCCGCGTGGGGATCACCTGCTTGGACTTGGCGATCTCGGCCAGCCTGTCGAGCCGCGGGTCCGGCACGGCGACGTCGCCGACGTTCGGCTCGATCGTGCAGAACGGGAAATTGGCGGCCTGGGCCGCGGCGGTGCGCGTCAGCGCGTTGAACAGGGTGGACTTGCCGACGTTCGGCAGCCCCACGATCCCCATGCGAAAGCCCATGTCACGCCTCCTAGCAGCACATCGCGGCGGTCCTATCCGCAGGCGCGCCCGCGCGCAAGCCAAGCTTGCCGGCGGGCCTTGGTGCGAAGGGGGCTCGCGTGCCATGCTCGGCCCATACAGCAAGGAGCCCGCGCGATGATCCCGATTCCCTATATCACCTTCCATGGCAACTGCGCCGATGCGCTGGCCGAATACGCCCGGATCTTCGACGCGGCCCCGGCCAATGTCATGACCTTTTCCGAAGCCCCCCAGGAGATGCGCGAGAGCATCCCCGAAGCCAGCCCGCAGGCGGTGATGCACGCCGCGCTCAAGATCGGCGAGGGCTGGATCTATGCCAGCGACGACATCATGGGCGGCAGCCCCGAGATGGCGGGCTGCTCGATCACCATCGACCTGCCCGACGTGACCCGCGCCCGCGCGGTGTTCGACGCGCTGGCCGAAAGTGGCCAGATCCACATGGAGTTCACCAAGACCTTCTGGTCCGAGGGCTTCGGCACGCTGACCGACCGCTTCGGCACGCGCTGGATGATCGGGGTCGAGGTGCCGATGCCGGAACAGGCCCCGGCCTGACGCCCCATTGATTTCCGCCCCCCTTTGGCCCAAACCGCGAGGGGATCGGGCCAGAGGGGACGGGCATGACACGGATCGACGACACTTTCGCGCGGCTGAAATCCGAAGGGCGCAAGGCCTTCGTGGCCTATGTCATGGCGGGCGACCCGGATTTCGAGACCTCCAAGGAGATCGTGCGCGGCCTGCCGGGTGCTGGCGTCGACATCATCGAGCTGGGCCTGCCCTTCACCGATCCCATGGCCGACGGCGCGACGATCCAACTCGCCGGCCAGCGGGCGCTGGCGCAGGGCATGACGCTCGACCGGACGCTGGAGATCGCGCGCGACCTGCGCAAGACCGACGACCAGACCCCGATCGTGATGATGGGCTATTACAACCCGATCCATTCGCGCGGCGTGCCCAAGTTCCTCGAACAGGCCAGGGAGGCCGGGATCGACGGGCTGATCGTGGTCGACCTGCCGCCCGAGGAGGATGCGGAGCTGTGTATCCCGGCCCAACAGGCGGGGCTGAACTTCATCCGCCTCGCCACGCCGACGACCGATGACGCGCGCCTGCCGAAGGTGCTGCAGAACACCTCCGGTTTCGTCTATTACGTCTCGATCACCGGCATCACCGGCGCTGCAGAGGCGCAGGCCGATGCCGTCGCCCCCGAAGTCGCGCGGATCAAGTCGCAGACCGATCTGCCGATCATCGTGGGCTTTGGCGTGAGAACGCCCGAGACCGCGAAATCCATCGCCGGGATTGCGGACGGCACGGTGGTCGGCTCGGCCATCGTCAGCCAGATCGCCGAGGGCAAACCGGTGAACGAGGTGCTGGCCTTCGTGAAATCGCTGGCCGACGGCGCGCATTCGGCCTGACCCCCGTTCATCTTTCCGAAAATACGCGAATCCAACAGCGCCCCTACGCGGGCGCTGTTTTCATTGCAGCGCAGGACAGTGGCTGGTAAATCATCCTTACCAATCGGGGGGAATGCCATGTCAATCGTCACCTGCATCGAGGATCTCAAACGGCTGCACAAGCGGCGCGCGCCGAAGATGTTCTTCGACTATGCCGAATCCGGCAGCTGGACCGAGCAGACCTTCCGCGAGAACACCACCGATTTCGAGCGGATCCGCCTGCGCCAGAAGGTGGCGGTGGACATGTCCGACCGCTCGACCGTAGGCCATATGCTCGGCGAAAAGGTCGCGATGCCCGTGGCGCTCGCCCCCGTCGGCATGACCGGCATGCAGAACGCCGATGGCGAGATCAAGGCCGCGCGCGCGGCCGAGAAGTTCGGCGTGCCCTTCACCCTTTCGACCATGTCGATCTGCTCGATCGAGGACGTGGCCGAGCACACCTCCGCCCCCTTCTGGTTCCAGCTCTACGTGATGCGCGACGAGGATTTCGTCGACCGGATCATCGAGCGGGCCAAGCGCGCGGGCTGCTCGGCGCTGGTGCTGACGCTCGACCTGCAGCTCTTGGGCCAGCGGCACAAGGACCTCAAGAACGGGCTGTCGGCCCCGCCCAAGCTCACCCCCACCACGATGCTGGACCTCTCGACCAAGTGGACATGGGGGCTGGAGATGCTGCGCACGAAGCGGCGCTTCTTCGGCAACATCGTCGGCCATGCCTCGGATGTCGAGGATACCGGATCGCTGATGAAATGGACGGCCGAGCAGTTCGACCTCAAGCTCGACTGGGAGAAGGTGCGCAAGATCGCCGCCAAATGGGACGGCAAGCTGATCCTCAAGGGGATTCTCGACGCCGATGACGCACGAAAGGCGGTCGAATGCGGCGCCGATGCCATCGTCGTGTCGAACCACGGCGGCCGGCAGCTCGACGGGGCGCTCAGCTCGATCCGCATCCTTCCCTCGATCGTGCGCGAGGTGAAGGGCGAGACGGAGATCTGGCTCGACAGCGGCATCCGCTCGGGCCAGGACGTGCTCAAGGCGCTGGCCTTGGGCGCGGACGGCACGATGATCGGCCGGGCCTGGCTCTATGGCCTCGGCGCCATGGGCGAAAAGGGCGTGACCACGGCGCTGGAGGTGATCCGCAAGGAGCTCGACCTCACCATGGCGCTGTGCGGGGAGCGCGACGTGGCCGATCTGGGCCCGCACAACCTTCTGGTGCCGCGCGACTTCGAGGGCGAATGGCAAGAGAGCGGCGCGCGCGCCTCGGACCGGGCGACATCGGTGCCCGCCTGACACCATGGGGGCGGCGTGTCCGCCCCTGCCCGCTCGACTAGATGAGGATTGGAGCGGGCGGCGGGAATCGAACCCGCACGTTCAGCTTGGAAGGCTGACAGGCTACCACTACATCACGCCCGCTTCGGGGGCCTTGATAGCGGCTCGCGCGGGGGGCTTCAAGACGGCTCAGGCGTCAATCGGCTCGATCAGTTCGGGGCCCTGCGCCCGGTTGGAGTTCACCTTGGGATCGACCCGGTGAAAGGCCAGCGGATCGGGGTTCGCGCGCATCAGCACCGCCGCCCCGTGCCCCGCCTCGCCAAGCCAGAGCGGCCAGTCGCCGGCTTCGAGGATCACCGGCATCCGGCTGTGAATGTCGCACATCGCGCCCGCGGCGGCGGTGGTGACGACGGCGCAGGTGGTGAAGCCCTCGCCGTCCCGCTCCCAATCCTGCCACAGCCCCGCGAAGGCCAGCGGCGCGCCGTCCTCGAGGTGGATGAACCACGGCAGCTTGTTGCCCTCATCGTCGACGGTCCATTCGTAGAAGCCCGAGGCCGGGATCAGGCAGCGCCGCTCGCGCACCGCCTGCTTGAAGGCGGGCTTCTCGGCCACCGTCTCGGCGCGGGCATTGATCAGCAGCGGCCCGCCATTGGGCGCCTTGTACCAATGCGGGATGAAGCCCCAGCGCATCGGGCGCAGGCGGCGGGTCCCCTCGTGGGAGGTGACCGTGTGCACCTGCACGGTCGGGCAGACGTTGTAGTTGGGCACCTCGGGCAGGTCGTTCGAGGGCTGCGCCTCGAAGATCTGCACCATGGCGTCATGGGGCAGCGTGATGGCCATGCGTCCGCACATGGGGGACTCCTGTGGTGGCTCCTGTCGCTCCAGCTTAAGCCATAGCATCCACGACACGATGGGCGATTGCCAGCCTGCCGGACGGCTTCGCGCTTCACTTGGCGCGGCGGGCCTGACAGAACCCATGCGAAACAGGACAAGATCGAGGCCCGCCCATGCATCGCCCCTCCATTGCAGCGCTCGCAGCGCTCGTGCTCGTCGCCGGTTGCGCCGCCTCCGGCAGCCGGACCATCGTCGACGGGGCCGGCCCGGACGAACTGCTGAAACTGCGGGCGGGGCCCGGTCTGGGATACAAGGTGATCCTCGGCCTGCCCGACGGCACGCGGCTGACGCGGCGCGACTGCGTGACCGAAGTCGGCCAGCTGTGGTGCCGCGTGGCACTCGCCGATGCGCCGGGCCTCGGCGGCTACGTCTCGGCGGATTACCTCTCCGATATCTGAGCCTGCCGCGTCGCCACGAAAAAGGGCGCGCGCCGGTTCCCTCGGCGCGCGCCCTCACCAGCCCCGAGGGGGCCTTACTTCATCGTGATGCGGCCATCGGTATAGGGCTCGTAATCGCCCTGCGCGGCCATGTATTCGGCGGTGACATCGGCGAGGTCAGGGCCGAAATCATAGGCGTTCTCGGCATCGACGAACATCTTGTAGCCGTCGCCGCCGTTGCGGACGTAGTTGTTCGACACGGCGCCATAGGTGGCCTCGGGGTCGAGCGGCTCACCACCCACCATCACGTCGGAGATCCGGCTGCCCGGCTCGGCCGCCGCATCGACCGCGAAGGTCATGCCCGCCACCTGCGGAAAGCGGCCGCCGCCCTCCTCGATCTGGCTCACGCCGTTCTCCAGCGCCTCCAGAAGCGTGGCACCCGAGATCTGGAAGGTCGAGAGCGTGTTCTGGAACGGCAGCACGGTGAGCACCTCGCCCATCGTCACCTCGCCCTCGTCGATGCTGGCGCGCAGGCCGCCCGAATTGGCGATGGCGACCTGAATGCCCTGATCGGCGACGCGCTCGAGCATGGCGTCGGCCACGAGGTTGCCCATCTCGCATTCCTGCGCGCGGCAGACATCGCGGTTGCCCTCGATCGGCGCGGTCGAGCTGGCGACGACGCGGTTGCGGATCTCGTCGAGCGGCTTGGCGAGCTCCGCCACCCGGTCCACGGCCGTCTGATCCTCGACCACCTGCCCGTCGATCAGCACCGGCTCGCCCGAGGCTTGCGTGATCACGCCCTCGTCGTCGAAGGTCACGTTCAGCTCGCCCAGGAACTTGCCATAGGCATAGGCCTGCACGATGGCGGTGTCGCCGACCATCACCGGATAGACGTCGACCGCGTCCTCCTGCTCGTTCGACAGAAGCGTGTTGGAATGCCCGCCCACGATCACGTCGACGCCGGTGGTCGCCTCGGCCACGCGCTTGTCGGTCTCGAAGCCCGAGTGGCTGAGCACGACGATCTTGTTCACGCCCTCTTCGGTGAGCCGGTCGACCTCGGCCTGCACGGCTTCGGAGGGGTCGGTGAAGATCACGTTGGGGCCGGGGCTCGCCAGCTCGTCGGTGTCCTGCGGGGTCAGGCCGATGAGGCCGATCTTCTCGCCGCCGCGCTCGATCACGGTGCTCTTCTGGATCGCATCGGCGAGCTTTTCCTCGCCCGAGACATCGGCGTTCGACATCAGCACCGGGAAATCGACATTGTCGATGAAGGCGCGCAGCACTTCGGGGCCGTCGTCGAACTCGTGGTTGCCCACGGTCATCGCGTCATAGCCGAGCTGGTTCATGAACTCGGCCGTCATCTCGCCCTTGTAGTAGGTGTAGAACAGCGTGCCCTGGAACTGGTCACCGCCATCGACGAGCAGCAGGTTGTCGCCCGCCCGCGCGCGGGCCTCGTTCACCGCGGTGACGAGACGCGCGACGCCGCCGAAGCAGTCGCCGGCCTCGTTGTCCTCGGTCGAGCAGGTCGAGTCGTATTTCGAGATCGGCTCGTAGCGATCGTGGAAGTCGTTGGTGTGCAGAAGGGTCAGGCTGTACTCCGCCTGCGCGGCGCCGGCCAAGAGGGCGAGCGCGGCGGTGGTGCCGAAGAGTCCGAGTTTCATTGTGGCGTCCCTGTCGGTTTCGTTATGGCTCAGAGCCTGCGCCAAGCGCGGCGCACCTGTCAAAGCCGCTCTTGTCCTGCCCTAGCGGCATGACGGCTCGATGACAGCGATGCTTGACGTCGCGGCGGGGCGCGGCCATGACGCGGTCATGCTGATCTATAAGATATTCCGCGCGCCCGAATGGGCCGAGCTGGAGCTGGCGGGCGAGACCCGCGGCGCCCCCGTCGACCTGGCCGATGGCTTCATCCATTTCTCGACCGCCGAGCAGGCGCGCGAGACGGCCGCCAAGCATTTCGCGGGCGAGGACGGGCTGCTCCTCGCCGCGATCGACACCGAAGCGCTGGGCGGTGATCTCAAATGGGAGCCCGCGCGCGGCGGGCAGCTTTTCCCGCATCTTCACAGGCCGCTGAAGCGCGAAGAGGTGCTGTGGACGACAAAGCTGCCGCTTGCGGGCGGGCGGCACGAGTTTCCGAAGGACATGACATGAGCGCGCTCGAAAAGCTGGGCCTTGCCGCGCTGCACCGGATCGACCCCGAGACCGGGCACGGGCTGGCGCTCAGGGCGCTGAAGGCGGGGCTCGGCCCCAAGGGTGGGCCGGTGACGAGCGCGCGGCTCGCCAGCCGCGTCGCCGGGCTCGATCTGCCCAACCCGGTCGGGCTGGCGGCGGGGTTCGACAAGAACGCCGTGGCGCTCGACGCGCTGGCGAAGACCGGCTTCGGCTTCGTCGAGGTCGGCGCCGCGACGCCGCGCCCGCAGGAGGGCAACCCGCGCCCGCGGCTGTGGCGGCTCAAGGCCGACCGCGCCGCGATCAACCGCTTCGGCTTCAACAACGACGGGATGGAGCCGATCGCCGCGCGGCTGGCGCATCGCCCCACCGGCATCCTCGGCCTCAACCTCGGGGCCAACAAGGACAGCGCCGACCGCGCGGCGGATTTCGCCACCGTGCTGACCCGCTGCGGCCCGCATCTCGACTTCGCCACCGTCAACGTCTCTTCGCCCAACACCGAACGCCTGCGCGATCTGCAGGGGCGCGCCGCACTTGCCGCGCTGCTCGCGGGCGTGATGGAGGCCAATGCCGGGCTGGCCCGTCCCCTGCCCGTGTTTCTCAAGATCGCGCCAGACCTGTCGGAGGCCGAGATCGAGGACGTGGCACGCGTGGCCGAGGAGACGGGCGTCTCGGCCATCGTGGCGACCAACACCACGCTGTCGCGCGAAGGGCTCACCGACAGGCAGAAGGACAACATGGGCGGGTTGTCGGGCCAGCCGCTGTTCGAGCGATCGACGCGGGTGCTGGCGCGGCTGTCGTCGCTCACCGCGCTGCCGCTGATCGGCGTGGGCGGGGTGGGCTCGGCCGAGCAGGCCTATGCCAAGATCCGCGCAGGCGCCTCCGCCGTGCAACTCTACACCGCGCTGGTCTATGGCGGCGTCAGCCTCGCGGGCGAGATCGCGCGCGGTTTGGACCGGCTTCTGGAGCGCGACGGTTTCGCCAATGTGGCGCAGGCGGTGGGCACGGGCCGGGTCGACTGGCTCTAGGCCGTCGCGCGCTCCAGCGCCGGGTAGCGCGCGCCGAGCGTCGCGCCCCGCGCCACGTAGCTCACCAGCATCGCGGCCCAGAGCCCGTGATTGCCGAAGGCGGCCGTGAGCGGGATCGCCGCGGCGAAGTAGATTACCGCCGCGAGCAGCATCATGTTGCGCATGTCGCGGCTGCGGGTCGCGCCGATAAAGATCCCGTCGAGCATCCACGGGATCAGCCCGAAGATCGGCGTCGCCACCATCCACGGCAGGTAATCGCGCGCCGCCGCGCGGACCTCCGGCGCGGTGGTCATCAGGTCGATCACCATGGGCCCGAAGACCCAAAAGCCCAGCGCCAGCGCGAGGCTCACCACGCCGCCATGGATCGAGGGCAGGATCGCCGCGCGCCTGAGCCGGGGCGCGGCGCGCGCGCCCATTGCCTGCCCCACCAGCGCCTCGGCGGCAAAGGCGAAGCCGTCGAGCGCGAAGGCGGTGATGTTGAGGAACTGCAGCAGCACCTGATTGGCCGCGAGCGGCACGTCGCCGAAGCCCGCGCCCCAGAACAGGAAGCTGATGACGATGGATTGCAAGAGCACCGAGCGGATCAGGATGTCGGTGTTCACCGCCGCCATGTGCCTAAGCCGCGCAGGATCGAAGATCCGCGCCCGGTCGCGCCAGCCGGGGGTGGCGAAGGCGTCGCGGCACAGCCAGAGCCCGAGCGCCAGGCCCGACCACTCGGCGAGGAAGGTGGCGACGGCGACGCCGGGCACGCCCCAGCCGAGGCCGAGGACGAACCACAGATCGAGCGCGATGTTCGCGCCGTTCATCCACAGCTGCAGGACCAGCACCGCGCCGGTGCGCTCCTGCGCGATGAGCCAGCCCGTCAGCCCGTAGATCGCGATGGCGGCGGGGGCCGACCAGATCCGGATGGCAAGATAGTCGCGGGCCAGCGTCTCGACCTCCGCGCTGGCCGGGGCCACGGTGAAGGCGGCGGCGAAGATCGGCCATTGCAACGCGATCAGCGCGGCACCCGCGGCAAAGGCGATCATCAGCGCGCGACTGAGCAGCGCCGAGACCTCGGCCCCGTCCCCGCGCCCCAGCGCCTGCGCAGCGAGGCCGGTGGTGCCCATGCGCAAGAAGCCGAAGATCCAGTAGATGCCCGAGATGATCACCGCGCCGATGCCCACCGCACCGATCGGGGCCGCGGCCCCGAGGTGCCCCACGACGCCGGTATCGACCGCGCCGAGGATCGGCACGGTGGCGTTCGACAGAACGATCGGCAGCGCGATCTTCAGCACGCGCCGATGGGTCAGCGGCGCGGCGGTCTCAGCCATCGCGCCCCGGCATCAGAAAATGCCCCGTTGCCTGCGCGAAGAGCCGCGAGCGGTTGTCCTGCCAGGCCTCGACATGAACGCTCGCATAGCGCCGGCCCGATCGGTTGATCCGGGCGCGGGCATAGGCGTCGCGCGGCAGGCCCGAGCGCAGGTAATCGACGGTGATGTCGATGGTGCGCGGCCAGTTGGGCCGGGCCTCGGCCTCGGCCTGCGCCTCGGGCGTGCCCGCCTCTATGAGGCCCCACATCCGGCTCCAGGCCAGCTCGACGATGGCGGTGGTTTCCAGAAACGCCGCCGTGGCCCCGCCGTGCAGCGCCGGCAGCATCGGGTTGCCGATCAGCCGGTCGGCATAGGGCAGCACCGCGGTCAGCTCGTCTCCGTGCCGCTCGAAGCGGATGCCCAGAAAGGCGATGTAGGGCACGCCGCCCACCAGCCGCTCCAATGCCGCGTCGCGCCGCGTCTTGATGACCTGCACCGGTTCGGGGCGTTGACGGCTCATGGCTTGTCCTTCGGGGTTTCGACCGTGAAGGCGCCGGTGGCGGTCGCCACGGGGCGCGCCTCGTCCTCGTCGCAGGCCACGGCGCGCACGAAGGCGACCGAGCGGGTGACGTGCCAGCATTCGGCCTTGGCGGTGATGGTCTGTCCGGGCGTGGCGGGGCGCATGTAGTCGATCCGCAGGTCGAGCGTCGCGGTGCTGGCAGGGGCCGAGGGGTGCGACATCACCGCCGCCCCCGCGCAGGTGTCCATCAACGCCGAGACGGCGCCGCCATGGATCACCCCTGTCTCGGGATCGCCGACCAGCTGCGCGGCCCAGGGCATGCGGATCGCCGCGTGCCCGTCGCCCAGCGCGGTCAGCTGCATCGCCAGCGCCTGCGCATGCGGCAGCGCGTCGATGAACTGCTGCGCGCGGGCCAGTTCGGAGGAGGAATTCTCTGTCATGAGGACAACTTCGCGATCCTCGTGATCCCCGCAAGCGCAAACTTGAACCAAGGGGGCGGAAGCCGTGTTGTCGTCACGGGGCCCCGCTCCTAATGTCTGCCCGAAGGAGCCCGAGACATGTCCGATACCCCCATGACTTTCAAAGAAATGTGCGAGCGTTTCGAGGTGACCCCTCGCACCTTGCGCTATTACGAATACATCGAGCTGCTGGCCCCCGAAAAACAGGGGCGCGCGCGGTTCTATGGCAAACGCGAGGTGGCGCGGATGACGCTGATCCTGCGCGGGCGCCGGTTCGGCTTCAGCCTGGAGGAGATTCGCCAGTTCCTGATCCTCTACGAGACCGAGGGCACGCAGGCGCAGATGGATGCCTGGGTGGAGATGGCGCAACGGCAGATCGAGGTGCTCGAGGCGCAGCGCAAGGACCTCGAGGAGACCATCGCGGATCTGCGCAAGCTGCGCGACGAATCCATTGCATCCTCAAAGTGATCCCTGCCCGAGACGACAACCCAAGCGGGCACGGCCATTTTTGACCAAGAGAACAAAATTTCTCGGCAAGAGGCGGATTTTTCTTGACCTTTCGTCATGCCGCTGCTGACGTCGCGTCATGTTTACGTTCGCGTCACCTTTGCTTGTAAGGTCCATTCAGAACCCGCAGGTGAATCGTCTGACCGGACACCAAGGGTTTAAGAAAAAAATGACCGACCAGACCATGACCATCCGCCAGATGTGCGACAGCTTCGACGTGACGCCGCGCACATTACGCTTCTACGAGGCAAAGGAGCTTCTGTTTCCCATTCGAGAAGGCACCAAGCGGCTCTTCACCCGGCGTGACCGGGCCCGGCTCAAGCTGATCCTGCGCGGCAAGCGCTTCGGCTTTTCGCTCGAGGAGATCCGCCAGCTGCTCGACCTCTACGAGACCGACGACCAGCAGGAGGTGCAGCTTGCGCGCACCTTCGAGGTGGCCGAACGGCATCTCAAGGAGATGCAGGAGCAGCGCGCCGCCCTCGACGAGGCGATCCGGGAGCTCGAGACGCAGATGAACTGGGGCGCAGAGCGGCTGAACCAGCTGCGCGCACGGGCAGCGGCGGCCTGACCGCCCTCTCCCTCATCTGGTCGAGATGAAACTGCGCGGTCCGGGGGGAGGAGCCCGGGCCGCGCGCATCGGACCAGACCGGGCCCCGCATGGCCCGCCGGAGGAGAGACAGGGAATGCCAAGCTACACCGCACCGATCCGCGACATCCAGTTCGTGCTTCATGAGCTGCTGCGCGTCTCCGAACAGGAGACGCCGGGTTACGCCGATCTCGATGCCGATTTCACCGCCGCGATCCTCGAAGAGGCGGGCAAGCTCTCCTCCGCCGTGCTGGCACCGCTGAACCTGTCTGGTGACCGCGAAGGCTGCCACCTCGAGAACGGCGTGGTCCGCACGCCCAAGGGCTTCAAGGCGGCGTTCGATCAGATCCGCGACGGCGGCTGGACCGCCATCGACGTCGCCGAGGAGTTCGGCGGACAGGGCCTGCCCTACCTCATGCACACCGCCGCCAACGAGCCGATGGTCTCGGCCAACATGGCGCTCAACATGTATCAGGGCCTGACCCACGGCGCCTATACCGCGATCAACATCCACGGCACCGTCGACCAGAAGGCCCGCTGGCTGCCGAAGCTCGGCTCTTGCGAATGGACCGGCACGATGAACCTGACCGAGCCGCATTGCGGCACGGATCTCGGCCTGATGCGCACCAAGGCGGTGCCGCAGGAGGACGGGACTTATAGGATCTCGGGCCAGAAGATCTTCATCTCGGCCGGCGAGCACGACATGGCCGAGAACATCGTCCACCTCGTGCTGGCCAAGATCCCCGGCGGCCCCGAGGGCATCAAGGGTGTGTCGCTCTTCGTGGTGCCGAAGGTCCTCGTGAACGAGGACGGCACGCTCGGCGCACGCAACGGCGTTGCCTGCGGCGCGCTCGAAGAGAAGATGGGCATCCACGGCAACGCCACCTGCGTCATGAATTACGACGAGGCCGAGGGCTACCTGCTGGGCGAGGCGCACAAGGGCATGCGCGCGATGTTCACCATGATGAACGAGGCGCGGCTGGGCGTCGGCCTGCAGGGCTGGGCTCAGTCCGAGGCCGCCTATCAGAACGCGCTCGCCTATGCCAAGGACCGGCTGCAGGGCCGCGCCGTGACCGGTGCGAAGAACCCCAGCGGCCCCGCCGATCCGCTGATCGTGCATCCCGACATCCGCCGCAGCCTGATGGACCAGAAAAGCTTCAACGAGGCGGCGCGCGCCTTCACCTACTGGGGCGCGATGCTGATCGACCGCAGCCACAGGACCGGCGACGCGCAGGCCGAGGCGATGATCTCCCTGCTCACCCCGATCATCAAGGGCTTCCTGACCGACAAGGGCTTCGAGATGTGCGTGCAGGCGCAGCAGGTCTTCGGCGGGCATGGCTACATCGAGGAATGGGGCATGTCGCAATTCGTGCGCGATGCCCGGATCGCGATGATCTACGAGGGCGCCAACGGCGTGCAGGCGCTCGACCTCGTCGGCCGCAAGCTCGCGGCGCAGGGCGGCAAGCCGATGATGACGCTGATCGAGGAGATCAAGGTCTTCTGCAAGGAGAACGCCAAGGATGCCGAATTCGCGCGCGATTTCGTCGATCCGCTGAAAGCGGCGTCGAAGGACATGCAGCAGGCGGCGATGTTCTTCATGCAAAGCGGCATGAAGAACCCCGAGGCCGCGCTCTCGGGCAGCACCGACTTCATGCATCTGATGGGACATGTCTGCCTGGGCTGGACCTGGGCCAAGATGGCCCGCGCGGCTCAGGCCGGGCTCGATGCTGGCACCGGAGACCGCGCCTTCTACGAGACCAAGATCGCCACCGGGCGCTACTACATGGCGCGCCAGCTTCCGGCGACGAAGATGCATCTCGCTCGGATCGAGAGCGGCGCCGCCCCGGTGATGGCGCTGGACGCCGACGCTTTCTGATGGACGCGCGGTTCGTCCGGGGCGAGGCTCGCCCCGGACGGACCCGGAGGACGAGATGCCAAAGCGCCTGAGACTGACCCGCAGATTTCCCGTCGCGATGAGCGAGGACGGCTATCGTCGCCTGAAGCGCTTCGCGCGCGAGGCCGGACTCGATGAGGGCGAGGCGCTCTCCTTCCTGTTCGAGAACTTCGACAGCGTGCTCGACGAGGAGACCTTCGGCCACAGGCTGAGGCTGTTCAATTCGGAGCTGGAGGCGCGCAAGCGGTGAGGCCTGCGCGGGAGGGCAGATGGAGGACTTGCGTATTTTTAGAAAGATGAACGGGCCGGCGTTCCCCCCGCCGCGCATGGCATCCGATCGAAGAGGCGGGCGCCGCGGGGTTCATCTTCCACGGCCATCGGCTCGCCAGCCTGTACCGCGACTGCGAGCCTGCCGGCAGGATGTTGACGATGGGTTAAGGACGCCTCTTCCCTTTCATCTTTCTTCAAATACGCAAAGGCCCGGCTCTGGCGGGGCGCCACGATCCAAGGAGACGAGATGATCCGACTGCATTGCTTCGGCGAAAGCGGCAACGCCTACAAGGCGGCCCTGCCGATGACCCTCGCCGGGCTCGACTGGGAGCCGGTGAAGGTCGATTTCTTCGCGGGCGCGGCCCGTTCGGACGAATTTCGCGCCCTCAACGAGATGGGCGAGGTGCCGGTGCTCGAAACCGACGATGGCCTCCGGCTCAGCCAGTCCGGCGCGATCCAGGACTGGATCAGCGAACGCACCGGCAAGTTCGGCGGCACCACCCCCGATGAGCGCCGTGAGGTGCTGCGCTGGGTGCTGTGGGACAACCACAAGCTTTCGGGACAGGCGGGGGGCTTGCGCTTCCTGATGAACTTCCTGCCGCCTGAAAAGCGGCCCGAGCAGGTGATCGCCTGGCTCAAGGGCCGCCTCGCGCCGACCTATGCCACGCTCGACCGTGCGCTCGCTTCGCGCGACTGGCTGGTGGGCGACGGGCCGACCAACGCCGATTTCTCCTGTTGCGGCTATCTCTACTACCCCGAACCCTTCGGCTTCGACCGCGCCGAGCACCCCAATATCGACCGCTGGCTCGACCGCATCGCGGCCCTGCCCGGCTGGAAACATCCCTACGACCTGATGCCCGGCTCGCCCAAGGACCGGGAAGGAGCAACGACATGACCGACGCCTTCATCTACGACGCGATCCGCACGCCGCGCGGCAAGGGCCGCAAGGACGGCGCGCTGCACGAGGTTTCGAGCCTGAAGCTTTCGGCAGGCGTGCTCGACGCGCTGGCGGAGCGCAACGGCATCGAGGGACACGTGCTCGAGGACGTGATCTGGGGCAATGCCACGCAAGTGGGCGAACAGGGCGGCTGCCTCGCCCGCTCCGCCGTTCTGGCCTCCTCGCTCGACGAGCGCATCCCGGGCCTGTCGATCAACCGCTTTTGCGCCAGCGGCATGGAGGCGGTGAACCTCGCCGCCAACCAGGTGCGCGCGGGCGCGGGCCGCGCTTATATCGCAGGCGGCGTGGAGGCGATGAGCCGCGTGCCCATGGGTTCGGACGGCGCGGCGATCGCGGTCGACCCCTCGCTCGCGATGAAGAGCTATTTCGTGCCGCAAGGCATCTCGGCCGACATCATCGCGACCCAGTACGGCTTTTCGCGCGACGATGTCGACGCCTTCGCCGTCGAGAGCCAGCGCCGCGCCAAGGCGGCCTGGGATGCGGGGCATTTCGACCGCTCCGTGGTGCCGGTGCGTGACATCAACGGGCTGACCATTCTCGACCGCGACGAATACATGCGGCCCCAGACCGACATGCAGGCGCTGGGATCGCTCGAGCCGTCCTTCAAGGCGATGGGCGAGGTCATGCCCGGCTTCGACAAGGTCGCGCTGATGAAATACCCGCATCTGGAGCGGATCCGCCACGTGCACCACGCGGGCAACTCGAGCGGAATCGTCGACGGCGCCGCCGGCATTCTGATCGGCGATGCGGAATTCGGAAAGGCGCATGGGCTCAAGCCGCGCGCACGCATCCGCGCCACAGCCAAGATCGGCACCGATCCGACCATCATGCTCACCGGCCCGGTGCCGGTGACCGAGAAGATCCTCGCCGACAGCGGCATGGCGATCTCGGACATTGACCTGTTCGAGGTCAACGAGGCCTTCTCGGCGATCCCGCTGCGCTTCATGCAGGCCTTCGACATCGACCCCGCCGTGCTCAACCCCAATGGCGGCGCCATCGCCATGGGCCATCCGCTCGGCGCCACCGGCGCGATCATCCTCGGCATCCTGCTCGACGAGCTGGAGCGTACGGGACAATCCACCGGTCTCGCCACGCTCTGCGTCGCCTCCGGCATGGGTGCGGCGACGATCATCGAACGGGTCTGAATGATGACGCAATGCACCCCTCTCTTCCGAGGCGCCGGGAGCCGCCGCGTGGACATCGCCTCCGCGCGGATTAGTGTCCTGTACGTTGCGAAACCCAACGCCCGGGAGGATCGACAGCATGTCCTGCCTCATGTCGGAATTCATCGAACGCCACGGCAGGCTGTTCCGCGAGGGGCGGATCGAGGAGATGCTCGACGACTGCGAATATCCCCTGCCCGTGCAGGGGATGGACGGGATACGGGTCCTCGCCACGCGCGAGAATTACCGCGACTGGCTGCTGGGCTGGCAGGCCGATCTCGGCACCCGGCGCCTGCGCGAGGACGTGATGCGCATCCATACGCTGGAGCTGCCGCGAAAGGGCCGGTTTCGGGTCTGGATCGAGCGCAGCTTCGGATGCGAGGGGCACGAGCGCGTCGACCTCTCGATCATCTACTACTGTCGCTTCGACACGCCGCGCCCGGTGATCGAGATGATCGAGTTTGGCGCGCCGCCCCGGACGGACGACTGACGCGGCCCGCGGGCCGCCCCCAACCCACATATCCTGCCAACAGGAGGTCGACATGACCGATTTCACCATCGCGCGCGATGCCGACGGCGTTGCCGTCATCACCTGGGACGTGCCCGACCGCTCCATGAACGTCATGTCGATGCAGGGCTTCGAGGAGCTCGAGGCGCTGTTCGACGAGGCGCTGGCCGACGACACCGTCAAGGGCATCGTCATCACCTCCGGCAAGAAGGATTTCGCCGGCGGCATGGATCTCGGCGTGATCGCCGGGATGAAGCAGGCGGGCGGCGACGAGCCCGCCCGGGCCGTGTTCGAGGGCGTGATGCGCATGCATGGCGTGCTGCGCAAGATCGAGCGCGCCGGCCTGGACCCCAAGACCAACAAGGGCGGCAAGCCCGTCGCCGCGGCCCTGCCCGGCACGGCGCTGGGCATCGGGCTGGAGATCCCGCTCGCCTGCCACCGCATTTTCGCCGCCGACAACCCGAAGGCCAAGATCGGCCTGCCCGAGATCATGGTCGGCATCTTTCCGGGCGCCGGCGGCACCACGCGGCTGGCGCGCAAGCTCGGCGCGATGGGCGCCTCGCCGCTGCTGCTCGAAGGCAAGCTGAACGACCCGAAGAAGGCCAAGGCGCTCGGCGTGATCGACGAGGTGGTGGACGACCCGCTCGCCGCCGCCAAGGCCTGGGTGCTTGGGGCCAAGGACGCCGATATCGTGAAGCCCTGGGATGCCAAGGGCTACAAGATGCCCGGCGGCGCGCCCTATCACCCGGCGGGCTTCATGACCTTCGTCGGTGCCTCCGCCATGGTTCATGGCAAGACGCAGGGCGTCTATCCGGCGGCCAAGGCGCTCCTCTCGGCGGTCTACGAGGGCGCGCTGGTGCCCTTCGACACCGCGCTCAAGATCGAGGCGCGCTGGTTCACCAAGGTGCTGATGGACCCCTCCTCCACCGCGATGATCCGCTCGCTCTTTCTCAACAAGGAAGCGCTGGAAAAGGGCGCGAACCGCCCCGAGGCCCCGGACCAGAGCGTGAAGAAGGTCGGCATCCTCGGCGCGGGCATGATGGGTGCAGGCATCGCCTATGTCTCGGCCAATGCGGGTATCGAGGTGGTGCTGATCGACCGCGAGCAGGCCGCCGCCGACAAGGGCAAGTCCCACGCCGAGGCGCTGCTCGACAAGGGCATCAAGCGCAAGAAGGTCACCCCCGAGAAGAAGGAGGAGGTGCTGGCCCGCATCACCGCCACCACCGAGATCGAGGCGCTGAAGGGCTGCGACCTGATCGTCGAGGCGGTGTTCGAGGATGTCGGCGTCAAGGCCGAGATGACCAAGCGTGTCGAGGCCGTGATCGGCGAGGACTGCATCTTCGCCACCAACACCTCGACCCTGCCGATCACCGAGCTCGCCAAGGCCAGCGCGCGCCCCGATCAGTTCATCGGCATCCACTTCTTCTCGCCCGTCGACAAGATGATGCTGGTCGAGATCATCAAGGGCGCGAAGACCGGCGATCGCGCGGTGGCCAAGGCGCTCGACTTCACCCGGCAGATCCGCAAGACGCCAATCGTCGTCAACGACGCGCGCTTCTTCTACGCCAACCGCTGCATCATCCCCTACATCAACGAGGGCATCCGCATGGTGGCCGAGGGCGTCGAGCCCGCGCTGATCGAGAATGCGGCGCGGCTCGTCGGCATGCCGCTGGGGCCCCTGCAGCTCGTCGACGAGACCTCGATCGATCTCGGCGTGAAGATCGCCAAGGCGACCAAATCCGCGATGGGCGATGCCTATCCGGACGAGGCGGTGGACGAGGTGCTGTTCTGGATGGCCGACCAGGGCCGGATGGGCCGCAAGTCGAACTCCGGCTTCTACGCCTATGACGAGAAGGGCCAGCGCACCGGGCTGTGGGAGGGGCTTACGGAGCGCTTCGCGGTGGCCGGGGAGCAGCCCGACCTCGTCGAGGTGCAGCAGCGGCTCCTGTTCGCGCAGGTGCTCGAAGCGGTGCGCGCCTTCGAGGACGGGGTGCTGACCGACATCCGCGAGGGCGACGTGGCGGCGATCCTCGGCTGGGGCTTCGCGCCGTGGTCGGGCGGGCCCTTCTCCTGGCTCGACATGATCGGCGCGGGCTTTGCCGCCGAGCGCTGCGACGCGCTGTCTGAGCAGCACGGGCCGCGCTTCGCCTGCCCCGATCTGCTGCGCGAGATGGCCGCGCAGGGCGCGGGCTTCTATGACCGTTTCGGCGACGGCCGCGCCGCCAAAGCCGCCTGAACCACAAGCCTGTGGCGGCCCTCGCGCCGCCACACGCGCCCCCTGTTCCTCGGCCACACCCATGGCTATGCTCATCCAAACGGCAGTCCGGGACGTCGGGCCCGCGAAAGGAACGATGACCGCACTCAAGGAATTCGCCCGGCTGGAAACGGATGGCATCTGGTTCTGCGAACCGGGGGCGGAGCCGCGCGCGGTGACCATCTCCTTTGGCGAGGCGACGCTGGTGCTCTCCGACGACAGCGGCCTTCCGGTCACCCATTGGTCCCTGCCCGCGCTGCACCGGCTCAACCCCGGCGTGCGCCCTGCGCTCTATGCCCCCGACGCCGAGGCGAGCGAGACGCTGGAGATCGAGGACGACACGATGATCGGCGCGCTGGAGCGGGTGAGCCGGGCCGTCGCCGCGCGCCAGCCCCGGCCCGGGCGGTTGCGGCAGGGGATGATCGCGGGCGGGCTTGTGCTCGGCCTCGGGCTTGCGCTGTTCTGGCTGCCCGGCGCGCTGATGCAGCAGACCCTGAGCGTGGTGCCGCCCGGCAAGCGCTCGGAGATCGGCGCGACGCTGCTCGGTATGATCCAGAAGACCACCGGTCCCAGCTGCCGCGACCCTCTGGGCAGCGAGGCGCTGGGCCGCATGCGCGACCGGCTTTTGGGCCGCGATGGCGGGCAGATCGTGGTGCTGCCCGAGGGGCTGGCCGGGCCGCTCTACCTGCCCGGCGGCATCCTCGTGCTGCCACAGGAGCTTGTCGAAAGCACCGAGGACCCCGCCGTCATCGCGGGCCATGTGCTGGCCACGCAGGCAAGCCGCATGGAACACGACCCGCTCGATGCGCTGCTGCGCGAGGCGGGCTTTGCCACCGTGCTCAAGCTTCTGACCACGGGCGACATCCCGACCGAAAAGCTGCAGGAGCGGGCCGAGCAGCTGATCTCGACGCCCGCGCCGCGCGCCGAGGATGATCTGCTGCTCGACGGTTTCGCGGCGGCCGGCGTACCGATCGGCCCCTGGGCCCGCGCCACCGACCCGCGCGGCGATGTTTCGGCGGTTCTCGTGGCCGCCGAACCCGCCGGTTCGGCGGGGCCGGTCATCTCCGATGGCGATTGGGTCAGCCTGCAGGGCATCTGCCGCGACTGACCCCGAAAGGCGGGATCCGGCGCCGGGACGCCGGACCGCAGGTCAGTTGCGCGCGAAGGCGTCGCTGTAGCCCGCCGCCCGCACCGTGGACAGCGCCCGCGCCAGCGGTGCGCCATCGGCATAGGGACCGGTCGCCACGATCTGCAGCCCGCCGCTCTGGCCGCGCGCGACCTGAAGCCCCATCGCCCTGAGCCGCGCCGCGGCGCGCTCGGCATTGGC
>NZ_JAMYXC010000142.1 GCF_024159025.1 Limimaricola litoreus | reverse complement strand
CAGGCGTCGCAGCGCAGGCCGGGCTCCGCCTCGCCCGGCAGGGGCCGCGCGCAAAGATCGCACAGCGCGCCGCCTAGGAACGGCGTCTCGCGCCAGCAGGCGCCGCAAAGCGCGTGATCCGCCTCGGTCATATCGCCGCAGCCCATGCAGGCCGGGGGGTAGATCGCCTTCAGGACGCTTTGCATTCCCATCCCCGCCCCCTATCTCGGGCGCATGTCACCGACCCGAGACCCGGCCCAGCGCCCCGCCCTGTTCGACCGTCCCGCCATCGAGCGCCACCGCGCCCGCGCCGCCCGCGCGCCGGCATTGTTCCTGCAAGAGGCGGTGGCCGACGACATCGAGGATAGGCTCGCGGAAGTTAACCGCACCTTTACCGATGTGGCGGTGGTCACGCCCTGGCCCGATCTCTGGGCCCGCCGCCTGCCAAGGGCGCGGATCATCCCCGACGCCGAAACCCTCGACCTCGCCCCCGGCGCGCAGGATCTGGTGATCCATGCCATGGCGCTGCACTGGGCCGAGGACCCGATCGGCCAGCTGATCCAATGCGCCCGCGCGCTGCGGCCCGACGGGCTCTTGATCGCGACGCTTCTGGGCGGCGAGACACTGGCCGATCTACGGGCGGCGCTGACCGCCGCCGAGACCGCCGTCACCGGCGGGTTGTCGCCGCGCGTCGCCCCGATGGGCGAGATCCGCGATCTCGGCGCGCTCCTGCAACGCGCCGGGCTGGCGCTGCCCGTGGCCGATGGCACGCCCTATGACGTCAGCTACGAAACCCCGTTCCACCTGATGCGCGACCTGCGCGCCATGGGAGAGACCAACGCCATGGCCGGGCGGCTGCGCCGTCCGACCCGGCGCATGGTGCTGGCCGAGGCGGCGCGGCTCTATGGCGAGACCAACACCCGCGCGGATGGCCGCATCGGTGCGCGGTTCGAGGTGATCACCCTCACCGGCTGGGGCCCTTCGGCCAATCAGCCGCAGCCCCTGCGCCGCGGTTCGGCCACGCACAGCCTCGAGGAGGCGCTGCGCCGCGCCCGCGACGAAAGCGCCGATTGACCTCGCCCCGCCGCGCCCCCGACCCTGCCGCGACGATGCGCCCGGTTGGCCGGGCGCGCATTCCCGCTACTTCGCTTCGATAGAACGCCAGCCGAACGCCAGCCCCGAGGACCCACGATGCTCGACGCGACCCGCCCGACCCATGCCCCCGCCGATCACCCGGCCCTGCCGACATCGCGCGTGGGCATCCTCGTCGCCAATCTCGGCACGCCCGACGGCACCGATTACCGCTCGATGCGGCGCTACCTGTCGGAGTTCCTCTCCGATCGCCGGGTCGTCGACACCAACCCGCTGATCTGGCAGCCGATCCTGCAGGGCATCATCCTGTCGAAACGGCCGCAGAAATCCGGCGCGGCCTACCGCTCGATCTGGAACGAGGAGATGAACGAGAGCCCGCTGCGCACGATCACCCGCCAGCAGACCGACGCGCTGCGCGCCCGGTTCGAAGCGGAATACGGCGATGGCGTGCAGGTCGAGTTCTGCATGCGCTACGGCAACCCCTCGACGAAGTCCGTGGTCCGCAAGATGGTCGAGAACGGCTGCCGCAAGATCCTGTTCTTCCCGCTCTACCCGCATTACGCGGGCGCCACCTCGGCCACCGCCAACGACGCCTTCTTCAAGGCTCTCTCCAAGGAGAAATGGCAGCCCACGGCGCGGATCGTGGACCCTTATTTCGACCGGCCCGACTATATCGAGGCGCTGGCCAACTCGGTGCGCCGCGCGCATCCCACGCCCGAAAGCCGCCCCGAGGTGCTGGTCTGCTCCTACCACGGCCTGCCCAAGCGCTACCTGCTCGAAGGCGACCCCTATCACTGCCAGTGCCAGAAGACGACGCGGCTGTTGCGCGAGGCGCTGGGCTGGGAGGAGACGCGGGTGGTCAACACCTTCCAGTCGGTGTTCGGCCGCGAGGAGTGGCTCAAGCCCTACACCGTCGAGGAGGTCGCCCGGCTGGCCAAGGAGGAGGGCGTGCGCAACATCTCGGTCTGCGCCCCGGCCTTCTCCGCCGATTGCATCGAGACGCTTGAGGAGATCAACGAGGAGATCCGCGAAAGCTTCGAACACGCGGGCGGCGAGACCTTCACCTACATCCCCTGCCTCAACGATCATGCCGAACATATCGACATGCTGGAGCGGGTGATCCGCGAGAATCTCTCGGGCTGGATCTGACACGACAAGGGGGCCTCGCGGCCCCCTTTCCTCTTTCCGAGGCCAAGCGATCTCAGATCAGCATGACCTGCGTGCCGATGGTCGAGAGCGCGAACAGCTCGGCGATGTGCTCGTTGTAGAGCCCGATGCAGCCATTCGAGGAGCGCCGCCCGATCTTGCGCGTGTCATGGGTGCCGTGGATGCGGTAATACTGCCAGGTGAGCCACATCGCATGGGTGCCGAGCGGGCTGTCGGGCCCGGCGGGGATGTATTCGGGCCAGTCGGGATTGCGCTCGCGCATCGAGGGCGTGGGCCGCCAGTCGGGGCCTTCGACCTTCTTGATGATCTCGGTCCGGCCCAGCCGGGTCAGGTCCGGGGTCAGCGGCACCGAGCTGGGATAGAGACGGTAGATGCTCTCGTCGGCGCTCCAGAAATGCACCGCGCGGCTTTGCGTGTCGGCGAGGATCGCGCCATTGCGCAGATCCGCGAAATAGGGCCGCCAGTCGAGCGCGCGGAAGCTCGACAGGTTGCGGCTCACGGTGCCGGAAAGGTCGCTCTCGACCTCGGTGGAGCCGGACAGCGCCAGGGCCGGGCTGGCAAGCGCCGCCGCGCCGAGCGCTGCGGTGGCGGCGATAAAGCCGCGACGGGTGGGGGCCTTGGGGTCGTGACCCATGCGAATCTCCGGCAAAGGGGGTGACGTCACCCGGCTTGCGTAAGCCGCGCCCGCCTTTCGCGCAATCGGTCCCGTACATGTCCGGGCCGGGCTGGGCGGCGCGGCGCCGATCCCGTTTGCCCTGCGGCGCTGCTGCGGCTAATCAGGCGCACGTTCTGGTTTCCACAGGTGACGCATGCAGCGACGCGAGCTGATTCTCGGCCTTCTTCTCACCGGCCTTTCGGCCTGCGCGGCCCCCTCGGGCCGGATCGGCCCCGACGGGCTGCCGCTGCCGCAGGTCTACCGCATCAAGCCCGAGGACGAGGCGCAGATCCCGTTCCGGATGCTCGACGGGGTCAATACGCTGCGCCGGGCGCGCGGGCTCTCCGCGCTCACGCTCGACGCGCAGCTCAACGCCGCCGCCGCGACCCATTCGCGCGACATGAGCGTGCAGAACCGGCCCTGGCATTTCGGCTCGGACGGCTCCTCGCCGGTCGACCGGCTGCGCCGGGTCGGCTTTTCGGGGCGGCTCGTGGGTGAGACGATCTCGGAGACCTACGAGACCGAGCTCGAAACGCTGGCCGCCTGGATGGAGGAGCCCGCCACGCGCGACGTCATCCTCGATCCCACCGCGACCCGCATGGGGCTGGCCTGGTTCCAGGAACCGGCGGGCAAGATCTGGTGGACCATGGTGCTCGGCGCCTGATCCGAAAGATCGGGGACGAACGGGAAAGGGGCGCCGCGGCGCCCCTTTTTCATGCTCGCGACCCCGAGGCGGCTGCGGCTCAGGCCTTGACGAAGACCGGGGTGTAATCGCCTACCATCGAATAGATCTCCTCGACCTCGTGGTTCATCACGGCGATGCAGCCCGCGGTCCAGTCCTTCTTGCCGATGACATCCTCGGGCGTGCCGTGGATGAAGATCTCGCCACCGGGGCTGCGCCCGTGGGCGGCGGCAAAGGCCCGGTCCCGCGTGTTGGGATAGGAGATGCCGACCGAGAGGTGATAGGCGCTTTCGGGGTTGCGGCGGTCGATGATGTAGGTGCCCTCGGGCGTCTTGCCATCGCCCTCGAACTGCTTGTGGCCGACCGGCGTGAAACCGAGCTGGAAGGGATAGCTCTTGAGCGCGGTGTTGTCGTGCATCAGGTAGAGCCTGCGCCGCTCCTTGAAGGCCATGATCGAGGTGACCTGCGGCCCGTTGTAGCTCAGCACCCGGCGGCCCGAACAGGCCGCCAGAAGCGCCGGCGCGGCGAGGAGGAACTTGCGTCTGTCGATGGTCATGCTGCCCACTGTCCCGGTCTGAAGCCGTTTGGGCGAATCTAGCGGATTCGCAAATTCGCGCCTAGGGGGAAGCCTCGCGCAACATGGTTAGCGTCTGATGAATCGTGTCGCCAACTCCACATGCGGCGACCAGCGGAATTGGTCGACCACGGTGACGGGGCCCATCTCGAACCCCTTGTCCACAAGGGTCTTCGTATCTCGGGCAAAGCTCGCGGGGCTGCAGGAGACCATTGCGATCACGGGGATGTGAGATGCAGCCAGCGCTGCCACCTGCGCCTGCGCGCCCGCGCGGGGCGGGTCGATCACGGCGGCATCGAATCGCGCCAGTTCGTCGGGCAGCAGCGGCCGGCGGAACAGGTCGCGCGTCTCGGTGGTGACCCGCTTGAGCCCCGGCGCGCCGCGCCAGCCGCGATCGAGCGCCGCGAGCATCGCCGCCTCGCCCTCGACGGCATGGATCTCGGCCCGCTCCGCTAGGGGCAGCGAAAACGTGCCGCAACCGGCGAAGAGATCGACGATCCGACCCGCGCCCTCCACCGCCTCGGTCACGCAGTCCAGCAACGCCGCCTCGCCATGCGCCGTGGCCTGCAGGAAGGCGCCGGGCGGCGGCACGACGCGGGCGCGGCCCATACGCTGCACGGGGGGCTCCAGCTCGGCCAGGATCTCCTCGGCCCAGACGAGGCGCGCGAGCCCCGCCTCGCGCGCGATCCCGGGCAGGGTGAGGCGCAGCTCTTCGGTCAGCGGCTTGTCGGTGTCGATGTGCAGGTCGGGGCCCGCCTCGCTGTCGGTCACGGTCAGCCCGGCCTCGCCCTTGCGGGTGGCGGCGAGCATGGCGATCCGCTCGAGCGCCGGGATCAGCGCGGTGAGTTGCGGCAGCAGCAGACGGCAGCCGGGCACCTCGATCACCGTGTCGGAGGCGCGGGCGTGAAACCCGACCAGCGCGCCCTTCTTGGTGCGCCGCCCCGCCAGCCGGGCCCGCCTGCGGCTGTCGGCGGGCGAGGTGAGGACGCGGGCGATCTCGCCCTCCAGACCCTGGGCGCGCAGCGCGCTGCGCACGATCTCCGCCTTCCAGCCTTCGACGAAGCCGTCGGAGGCATGCTGCATCGCGCAGCCGCCGCAGGCCTTGAAGTGGCGGCAGGGCGGCGAGACGCGCTCGGGCGAGGGCGTCACGATCCGCGCGCCATCCGCCGCAAGCGTCACCACCTCGCCCGGCAGCACGCGCGGCACCAGCGTGCCATCGGCCGTGCGGCCCATGCCGTGATGGGTCACGGACACGATGCTCACCTCGCCTTCGGGCGCGGGATCGGGCTGCGGGATCTTCGGCGGCAGGGTCTCGGTCATGGCGTCATCCTCAGGCTCTATTCCGCGGCCTCCTGCCCCAGAAAGCCGCCCGATTGCCGGGCCCAGTAGCGGGCATAGACCCCATCGCGCGCCAGCAACGCCTCATGCGTGCCCTCTTCGACGATGCGGCCGCCCTCCATGACCACGATCCGGTCCATGCGCGCAATGGTCGAAAGCCGGTGCGCGATGGCGATGACGGTCTTTCCGACCATCGCCTGCTCCAGCGCGGTCTGGATCTGCGCCTCGACCTCGGAATCGAGCGCCGAGGTCGCCTCGTCGAGCACGAGGATCGGTGCGTCCTTGAGCATGGCGCGGGCGATGGCGATGCGTTGGCGCTGCCCGCCCGAAAGCTTCACGCCCCGCTCGCCCAGATGCGCATCATAGCCCTTTCGCCCCCTCGCATCCGCCAGATCGCGGATGAAGCCATGCGCCTCGGCCCGCCGCGCCGCGCGTTCGACCGTCTCCTGGCTGGCGTCGGGGTAGCCGTAGCGGATGTTGTCGCGGGCGGAGCGATTGAACATCGCCGTGTCCTGTGTGACCATGCCGATCTGGCGGCGCAGGCTTTCCTGCGTCACGTCCGAGATGTCCTGCCCGTCGATCTCGATTTGCCCCTGTTCCACGTCGTAGAGCCGCAAAAGCGCCGCCACGAGGGTCGATTTGCCCGCGCCCGAGGCGCCGACAATGCCGATCTTTTCGCCCGGGGCGATGTCGAGGTCGATGCCGCGCAGACCCCCTGCGCCACCGCCATAGGTGAAGCGGACACCGTCGAAGCGCACCCGCCCCTCGCGAACCTGGAGCGCGCGCGCGCCCTCGCGGTCGGTCAGCCCATGGGCAGGCGACAGGGTGTGGATCGCATCCTCGACCTCGCCGAGGTTGGAGTACATCCCCATGAGCGTGAAGCTGACCCAGCCGGTCATCTGCGCCAGCCTGAGCGAAATGGCGCCCGCGGCGGCGATGTCGCCGGCACTGGCGCCGCCCCGGGTCCAGAACAGCAGCGTCGCGCCGGTGACGATCACCGGCAGCACGCCCGCCAGCGCCATCAGCCAGAACCGGAACCCCGCCGAGACGGCGCCGAAGCCCAGCGCCCGCTCGCGGTATTCATGCATCGCGCCCAGCGCCGCGTTGTCCTCATGCTCGGAATGGCCGAAGAGCTTCACCGTCTTGATGTTGGTGATCGTGTCGACGACCTGCCCCGTCACCATGGCACGCGCCGAGGCGCGGGCGGTGGAGCTGGCGCGGATCTTCGGCATGTAGAGCCGGATCAGCGCGACATAGCCCAGAAGCCAGAGCGTCAGCAGCCCTGCCGTCAGCCCGTCGATGGTCAGCAGGAGCAGCGCCGAGCCGATGAGCGAGGCCAGCGCGAAGAACACCGTCTGGATCGTGTCGACGGTGAGCTCGGTCGTCGCGCGCGCGGCCTGCATCTGCTTTTGCGCGATGCGGCCCGCGAAGTCGTTGTCGAAGAAGCTGACCGCCTGGCCCAGCGTGTGTCGGTGCAGCCGCGACAGCACCAGCGTGTAGATCGAGGGCGAGAGCACCACGCTCTGCATCAGCCCCGACAGCCCCATGACGATCGGACGCAAGAGGATGAAGAAGGCCGCGACGCCGAGCAAGAGCCCCGTATTGCCGGAAAAGAAGCCGCCCGGCTCGGAGGCCAGCGCCGTGTCGATCACCCGGCCGAGGATCAGCGCCGAGAGCACCTCGAGCACGCCCGCCGCCATGGAGATCGCGGCGCCGAGGCCGGTGACGGCGAAGCTGCCCGAGAGCGCCCAGCGCAGGAACTGCCACAACGTACCAGGGGGCGGGCCGTTCGCGGGGCAAAACGGCGCGATCAGGCGCGAGACATCGATCATTCGGCGGCCTCCGTGGCGGATTTGGTGTCATCCATGCCGAGAAAGCCGCCCGACTGGCGCGTCCAGAACCGGGCGTAGATGCCGCCCTGCTCCAGCAGCGCCTCATGCGTGCCGTCCTCGACGATGCGCCCCTCCTCCATCACCAGCACCCGGTCCATCCGGGCGATGGTCGAGAGACGGTGCGCGATGGCGATGACGGTCTTGCCCTCCATCATCTCGTGCAGGGTCGATTGGATCGCGGCCTCCACCTCGCTGTCGAGCGCCGAGGTCGCCTCGTCGAGCACGAGGATCGGCGCGTCCTTGAGGATCACCCGCGCGAGCGCGATGCGTTGCCGCTGTCCGCCAGACAGCTTCACGCCGCGTTCGCCCACCTGCGCGTCGTAGCCCGCGCGCCCCTCGCCATCGACGAGATCGAGGATGAACTCATGCGCCTCGGCTTGCTTTGCGGCGGCGATCATCTCGGTCTCGCTGGCCTCGGGCCGGCCATAGAGGATGTTCTCGCGCACCGAGCGGTGCAGAAGCGCGCTGTCCTGCTGCACCATGCCGATCGCCTGTCGCAGGCTGTCCTGGCTGACGCGGGCGATGTCCTGCCCGTCGATCTCGATCCGGCCCTTCTCGGGGTCGTAGAAGCGCAAGAGCAGCTTCACGAGGGTCGATTTGCCCGCGCCCGAGGCGCCGACGAGCCCGACCTTCTGCCCCGCCGGGATGGTAAGGTCGAGCGGGCCGACGCCGCCCGCATCGCGGCCGTAGCGGTGGTTGAGACCCGTCAGCGCGATCTCGCCGCGCGTGACATCGAGATGCCCGGCCTGCGCATCGTCGGTGAGGGTGATCGGCTGGGCGATGGTGCGCATGCCCTCGGCGATGACGCCGAGGTTCTGGAAGAAGTTGGTCACCGCCCACATGATCCAGCCGGTCATCGCGTTGAGCCGCAGGCACAGCGCCGTGGCCGCCGCCACGACGCCGACGCTTGCGGCCCCGCTGATCCAGAGCCATAGGCCCCAGCCCACCACGCCGACGATCAGGAGCCCGTTGAGCACCGACAGCGCCACGTCCATGATGGTGAAGAGCCGCATCTCGCGCTGGAAGGTCGAGCGTGCCTGCTCGATCACCTCGCGCGCGCCTTCGATCTCCCGGTCATGATGGGCGAACATCTTGACCGAATGGATGTTGGTATAAGTGTCGACGACGCGGCCCGTCACGGCGCTGCGCGCATTCGACGAGGCCTCGGAGGCCGGGCCGATCCGCTTCACGGTCCAGCGCATCAGCGCGGCATAGAGCGCGAACCAGATCACCAGAGGCAGGAGCAGCAGCGGGTCCGCCTCGCCCAGCAGCACGGCGGCGCCGACGACATAGGCCAGCGCGAAGGTGATCGCATCGAAGATCTGGAACACCACCTCGCCCGCGGCGGGGGGCGTCTGCATGATCCGGTTGGCGATGCGCCCGGCGAAGTCGTTCTCGAACCAGCCGACCGACTGGCGCAGCACGTGGCGATGCGCGCGCCAGCGCACGGTGGTGCCGAAATTGGGCAGGATCGCATTGTTGAGAAGCAGCACGTGCAGGGCCTGGAAGGCGGGCCGCAGGATCAGGATGAAGGCGGCGACGAGCAGCAGTTCGATCCCGTGCCGCGCCAGCACGGTGTCGGGCGTGGCACGGCCCAAGAGGTCCACAAGGCGGCCCATGTAGGCGATGAGCCAGATCTCGACCACGGCGACGACGACCGACAGGAGGCCGGTGATCCAGAAGATCCGCGCGAAGGGCCGCGCGTACTCCTTCAGGAACGGCCAGAGCCGGGAGGGCGGACGATCGGTCTGCTCGTATTCCCCATAGGGGTCGACGAGGTTTTCGAAGAAACGGAACATGGGATGTCTCGAATGCGTGACACCAGCATATAAACCGGATCGCCGCGAAGGAAACGTGCGAACGGCGCCAGGCCGCCTATGAGCCGCCTATGAAAGAAGCGCGTCCCGGTCGAGCGCAAAGCCCGAGGCGATCCAGCGCGCCTCGATCTCGCGCAGTTTCTCGCCCAGCGCCGGGCCGGTATGCTCCGGCATCAGATCCGCCGCCTTCAAGGGCAGCTTGGCCTGCGCCCCGGCTTCAGCGGTTTCCCGTGAAACAGCGTCGATCTCGCGCCCCGAAAGCGCGGCATTGAGCGCCAGCACATCGAGCGCGCGCGCCGCCCCGAGCCGGTAGCCCAGCTCGCCCGGCCCCCAGCCCGCCTCCATCGCATCGCGCAGGCTTTGCAGCGCCGTTTCCTGCGCCCGGCTGAGCCGCAGGCAGGGGCCGACATCCTCGCCGCCCACCAGCGCGAGGCGGCGGATCGGGTCGGGGTCGAGGCCCGCCTCCTCCTCGACATGCACCAGCACCGACAGGGGATCGGAGGCACCGCCGGGCAGCACCCGCATCAGCACGCCCGACATCGCCATGGAGGCCACGGCAGGCGCGGGGTCGGGGGCGGCCATCAGCCTGAGCATCTCCGCGCCGATCCGCTCGCGCGACAGCCCCTCGATCCCCTCGGCCAGCTCGGCGCAGGCGGCCAGGCCATCGGCGTCGATGCCGCCCTCGGTTTCGCCATACCAGGCGAAGAAGCGGAAAAAGCGCAGGATGCGCAGGTAATCCTCGCGGATGCGTTCATGCGGATCGCCGATGAAGCGCAGGTGCCGCGCCGACAGATCAGCCAGGCCGCTGCCGAGCGGATCGGCCACCTGCCCGCGCGCATCGGCGTAAAGCGCGTTCATCGTGAAATCGCGCCGCGCCGCATCCTCGGCGATCTCGTCCGAATAGGCCACGGTGGCGCGGCGTCCGTCGGTCTCCACGTCGCGGCGAAAGGTGGTGACCTCGATCGGCACGCCATGGGCGACGACAGTGATCGTGCCATGGTCGATGCCCGTGGGCACGGGCTTGAGCCCCGCCTCGCGCGCCAGCGCCATCACCCGCTCGGGATGCGCGTCTGTGGTCAGGTCGAGGTCCGAGACCGGCGCGCCCAAGAGCGCGTTGCGCACGCAGCCGCCGACGAACCAGGCCTGGTGCCCCGCCGCCTCCAGCATGCCCGTCACGGCCCGCGCCGACGCGGTGTTCAGCCAGTCCGCCTCGATCCGCTCGCTCATCCATTCATCCTCTCGGCCAGGCTGCGCAGCATGCGCGCGGTGGCGCCCCAGATGTAATAGGGCCCCCATGGCACCACATAGTAGTGCCGCCTGCGCCCCTGCCAACGTCGGCCTTCGATGCGAAACCGCGCGGGGTCGGTCACATGGGCGAGCGGCACCGAGAAGACCTCGGCCACCTCGCCCGCCTCGGGAATGGGATCGAAGGCCCCGCGCAAAAGCCCCACCACCGGCGTCACCGAGAACCCCGTCACCGTCTCGTGCGGCGGCAGGCTGCCCAGCACCTCGACCCGGTCGGGCGGCAGGCCGATCTCCTCATGCGCCTCGCGCAGCGCGGCCCCGACGGGGCCGCCATCCACCGGCTCGACCTTGCCGCCCGGAAAGGCGATCTGGCCGGGGTGATGGCGCAGCTTCGCCGAACGCTTGGTCAGCAAGAGCCGCGGCGCGCCGTCCCCGAGGTGAACGGCGGCGAGCACGCCCGCCTGCCGCAGGGCGCGCCCCTCGGGCACGGGCAGGCGCGGGTCGATGTCGCAATCCGACGAGGCATCGCCCCGCCACGCCAGCGCCCGCGCCAGCCGGGCCTCTATGCCGGCCTCAGCCCCGTCCACCGGCGGCCTTGCCCCCGGCTTCGGTCTCGCCCTTGGCGTCCGGCCCCTCCGTCGCCTCGAAGCCAAGCGTGTTGGGCGCGAACTCGTAATGCGCGCCGCAGAACTGGCAATCGGCGGTGACGATGCCCTCCTCGGTCGTCATGTGCGCGATGTCCTTGGCCGAGTAGATCGACAGGCTCTGGCGCACCTTGGCTTCCGAGCAGGTGCAGCCGAACTGCACCGGCTGCGCGTCGAAGACACGCGGTTCCTCCTCGTGGAACAGCCGCACCAGAAGATCAGTGGGTGCCACGCTCGGCCCGATCAGCTCAAGCTGATCGACCGTGTCGAGCAGCACGTTGGCGCGGGTCCAGTTCTCGCCCTCGTCCTCGTCGAGGATGTCGCGCGCCTCCAAGAGCCCGTCCTCGCCCGAGCCGCCCTCCGGATTGGCCAGCGGCGAGGCTTTCGGCATCTTCTGCAGCATGACGCCGCCCGCGCGCCAGCTCTCGCCCCGGCCCGGCTCGGTCGATTTGCCGAAGCTGAGCGAGAACCGGGTCGGCAGCTGCTCGGACTGCGCGAAATAGGTCTCGGCGCAGGCGGCGAGCGAATCCCCCGTGATCGGCGTGATCCCCTGGTAGGGCTGGTTGCCCTGCCCCTGGTCGATCAGGATCGCGAAATAGCCCTTGCCGATGAGCGCATAGGGATCGGCGCTCTCGTCGAGGCGGGTCTCGTCGAAGCTGGCCCAGGCGCGGATGCGCGCGGGCGCGCCGTCCTCGGTGGGGGCGTAGTAATCGGTGGCGATCAGCCGGGCCGGCCCGTCGCCGCGCACCTGCAGCGACAGCTTCCAGCGCAGCTTCACGGTCTGGCCGATCAGTGCCGTCAGAAGCGTCATCTCGGCCACCAGCGCCTCGATCTGGGCGGGGTAGTCATGCTGTTCGAGAACCCGGTCGAGCACGCCGTCGAGACGCGCGACCCGGCCGCGGATGTCGGACTGGTCGAGCTGGAAGGGCAGGACGGTGTCGTCCCAGGCAATGCGGGCGCCGAGGCTCATGGGGTTTCCTTGCGTGTCGGGGATGGGCATACCGCGACCATATAGGAAGCTTGCCCGGAGACAAAAAGGGATGATCCCGCGCTATGGCGAACAGGTAAGGCGCGGTCGGCGCTACAGGCATCGCGCCGGGGTCTACGCGATCCTCGAACGCGATGGCGCATGGCTGCTGACCTGCAAGGAGGACGACCCGACCGACATCCAGCTTCCGGGGGGCGGCATCGACCCGGGCGAAAGCCCGATCCAGGCGCTGCACCGCGAGGTGTTCGAGGAGACCGGCTGGCGCATTGGCGCCGCGCGCCGGCTCGGAGCCTTCCGCCGCTTCGTCTGGATGGCCGATTACGGCTATTGGGGCGAAAAGCTGTGTCATATCTATACCGCGCGGCCCGTCCGCCCGCATGGCCCGCCGACCGAGCCGGGGCACCGCGCGCTGTGGATGCCCGCCCGCGAGGCCGCGCCGCTCTTG
>NZ_JAMYXC010000006.1 GCF_024159025.1 Limimaricola litoreus | reverse complement strand
GTGTCGACCGGCCCCTGCGGCTGTTCGAGCCGCCAGAGGAGGTGCGCGTGCTCTACGCCGTGCCCGAAGGCCCGCCCGCGCAATTCCTCTGGCGCCGCCAGCGGCTGCGCGTCGCGCGCTTTGCGGGGCCCGAGCGGATCGCGCCCGAATGGTGGCGCGACAGGCCCGGCACCCGCCTGCGCGATTACTTTCGCATCGAGGATCACACCGGGCGGCGCTTCTGGCTCTACCGCGAAGGGCTCCTGGGCGACGGGCGCGGGGCCGAGCCGCGCTGGTTCCTCCACGGCGCCTTTGCCTGAGCCATGCCCGAGACCGAAGCACATCCCCGCCGCGACGTGCCGGAGGCGGAGTTCCCGCCGAACCCGCCCGCGCCTTATGTCGAGCTGGGCCTGGCCTCGTGCTTTTCCTTCCTGCGCGGCGCCTCCGACGCGGTGGACCTCGCGGTGCAGGGCTGGAGCCAGGGCTACGACGCGCTGGGCATCGCCGATCTCAACACGCTGGCGGGCGTGGTGCGGATGCATGTCGCCGCCAAACGGGTGAACCTGCGCCCGGTGATCGGCGCGCGGCTGGCGCTGGTCTCGGGCGAGGTCTTTCTCGCCTACCCGACCGACCGCGCCGCCTATGGCCGGCTTTCGGTGCTGCTCTCCAAGGGCAAGATGCGCGATCCCGAGGGGCGCTGGCAGAAGAAGGGGGTCTGCGACATCACGCTGAACGATCTGGTCGATCACGCCGAGGGGCTGCGGCTCATCCTCGTGCCGCCCGAGGATCCGGGCACGCTGGAGGCCGCTCTGCCCCGCCTGCAGCGCCGCCTGCCCGGCCTCGGCCATGTCGCCGCTGCGTATCTCTATCGCGGCGACGACCGTGCCCGGATCAATGCGCTGGACCGGATCGCCCGCGCCGCCGGGCTCTCGCTGATGGCCACCAACGACGTGCTCTACCACGCGCCCGAGCGCCGCCCGCTGCAGGACGTGATGGCCTGCATCCGCGAGGGGCTGACGCTGTCCGAGGCGGGGCCGCACCTTTTGCCCAATGCCGAACGGCACCTAAAATCGCCCGAGACCATGCAGCGGCTCTTTGCCGAATGGCCGCATGCGATCCGCGCCACGCGAGAGGTCGCCGATGCCTGCCGCTTCGACCTTGGGGAGCTGGCCTATGAATACCCGCGCGAGGTGGTGCCCGAGGGGCGCAGCCCGCAGCATTACCTCGAAAAGCTGACCTGGAAGGGGGCGCAGGCGCGCTGGCCCGAGGGCATTCCGCCCGCCACCCGCGCGGTGCTCGACAAGGAACTGGCGATGATCGCCAAGCTCGACATCGCGCGGTATTTTCTCACCATCCACGACATCATTTGTTTCGCGCGCGAAACAGCAAGCCCGCCAATCCTGTGCCAGGGGCGCGGCTCGGCGGCGAATTCGGCCGTGTGCTTCGTGCTGGGCATCACGGCGGTCGATCCCTCCCAGCATCAGCTCCTGTTCGAGCGGTTCATCTCCGAGGAGCGAAAGGAGCCGCCAGACATCGACGTCGATTTCGAGCACGAGCGGCGCGAAGAGGTGATCCAGCACATTTATGCCAAGTATGGCCGCGACCGCGCGGGCCTCTGCGCCACGGTGATCCATTACCGCCCCCGAAGCGCGATCCGCGAGGTGGGCAAGGTGATGGGCCTCTCGGAGGACGTGACTGGCGCGCTGGCCAAGACGGTCTGGGGCCATTGGGGCAGCGGCATCGAGGAACAGAACGTCCGTGAGGCCGGGCTTGATCCGACCGATCCGCTGCTGCGCAAGGCGCTTTTGATCGCGGGGCAGATGGTCGGCATGCCCCGTCACCTGTCGCAACACGTCGGCGGCTTCATCCTGACCGAACGCCCCCTGACCGAGACGGTGCCGATCGGCAACGGCGCCATGGCGGACCGCAGCTTCATCGAATGGGACAAGGACGACATCGACGCGCTGGGCATTCTCAAGGTCGACATCCTGGCGCTGGGCATGCTGACCTGCATCCGCAAATGCCTCGATCTGGTGGCTGCGCATTGGGGGCGGCGCGAGGATCTGGCCTCGCTCCCGCGCGAGGATCCGCGCGTCTTCGACATGCTGTGCCGCGCCGACAGCCTCGGCGTGTTCCAGGTCGAGAGCCGGGCACAGATGAACATGCTGCCGCGGCTGCGGCCCCGGTCCTTCTATGATCTGGTGATACAGGTCGCCATCGTCCGCCCCGGCCCGATCCAGGGCGACATGGTGCATCCCTACCTGCGCCGCCGCGCGGGCGAGGAGGCGGTGGAGTATCCCAGCCCCGGCGCGCCGCATGACCCTTCGGAGCTGAAGTCCATCCTCGGCCGGACTTTGGGCGTGCCGATCTTTCAGGAGCAGGCGATGAAGATCGCCATCGACGCCGCGCGCTTCTCTCCCGCCGAGGCGAACGAGTTGCGCAAGGCCATGGCTACCTTCCGCTCGCGCGGCACCATCGCGCTCTTGCAGGAGAAGATGGTGGGCCGGATGGTGGCGCGCGGCTATGACGAGGACTTCGCGATGCGCTGCTTCGAGCAGATCAAGGGCTTTGGCGAATACGGCTTTCCCGAAAGCCACGCGGCGAGCTTCGCGCATCTGGTCTATGTCTCGTCATGGCTGAAGTGCCATTTCCCCGGCGCTTTCGGCGCGGCGCTGCTGAACTCCCAGCCGATGGGCTTCTACGCGCCTGCGCAGATCGTGCGCGACATGCGCGAGCACGGGGTCGAGGTGCGCAGCGTCGATGTGAACCTGTCGGAGTGGGACTGCACGCTCGAGCCAATCTCGACGGGGGGCTTCGCGGTGCGGCTGGGGCTGCGCCTGGTGGGGGGGCTGGCGGCGGAGGCGGCGGCGCGGATCGTGGCGGCGCGCGACGCGCCCTACGAAAGCCCCGAGGACCTCAAGACCCGCGCAGGCCTCGGCGCGGCGGTGATCCGCAGGCTGGCGGCGGCGGATGCGATGCGTTCGATGTTCCTCGACCGGCGGCAGGCGCTGTGGGAGGCGCGCGGCTTGCGCGATGCGCCCGACCTGCCGCTGTTTCGCGAGCACCGCGACGAGGGTGCGGAGGTCCCGGTGCCGCTCCCGGCCATGCCGGTCTGCGAGCAGGTGGTGGCCGATTACCAGACGCTGCGCCTGTCGCTCAAGGCGCATCCCATGGCGTTCCTGCGCCGCAGCCTGACCGCGCAGGGCTATGCCAGCGCCGCCGATCTGGCCCGCGCCGGTCAGGGCCAGCGGCTCAAGCTCGCCGGGCTGGTGCTGATCCGCCAGAAGCCGGGCAGCGCCAAGGGGGTGTGCTTCATCACGCTGGAGGACGAGACCGGGGTGATGAACCTCGTGGTCTGGCCCAAGGTGATGGCGCAGTTTCGCCGCGTGGTGATGCAGGCGCGGCTTTTGGTGGCCGAGGGCTACGTGCAGCGCGACGTGGAGATCGTGCATTTCGTGGCGCAGCGGCTGGAGGATCGCTCGGATGCGCTCACCCGGCTCGCACCGGGCGGCTTCACCCCGCCGCTGAGCCACGCGGACGCGGTCAAGACTCCGGTGCAGGGCTCGGCGCGGGGCACCGGCGCGGCGCCGAACGGGCATCCCCGCAACGCCCGCATCCTGCTGAAGAGCCGCGATTTCCACTGAGGTGTCGCGCCATGCGTATTTGCGGAAAGATGAACGACAGGGCGCCTCCCCGGTTCATCTTTCCCCAAATACGCAAATCCCCCGGCCTCTGCCGGCCGCCGCCGCTTCAGGCGCTGCGCCGCGTCGCCGCCATGGGCTGCCTGCGCGTCGACCACTCGCGCGCGGCCGCGCCAAAGGCCTCGAACAGCGGGCGCGAGACCGGATCGGCCCCGGCATTCCATTCGGGGTGCCACTGCACCGAAAGCGTGAAGCCCGGCGCCCCCTCGACATAGAGCGCCTCTGGCGTGCCGTCGGGCGCGTGGCCGTCGATGACGATGCGGCGGCCCGGTGTCTTCACCCCCTGCCCGTGCAGCGTGTTGGTCATCACCTCGCGGGCGCCGAACAGCCGGTGGAACGGGCCACCCTCGCTGAGCGTCACGACATGGCGCAGCGCGAACTTCTCCTCCAGCGTGCCCTCGGGCGGCATGCGGTGGTTGGTCCGGCCCGGCAGGTCGCGGATCTCCGCATGCAGCGCGCCGCCCATCGCGACGTTGACCTCCTGAAACCCGCGGCAGATGCCCATGAAGGGCTGGCCGCGCTCGACGCAGGCGCGCACCAGAGGCAGGGTGATCGCATCGCGCGAGCGGTCGAAGCTGCCATGCGCGGGGGTCTCTTCCTCGCCGTATTCGTCGGGGTGCACGTTGGGCCGCCCGCCGGTGAGCAGGAAGCCGTCGCAAGCCTCTAGAAGCTCCTCGACAGAGACGAGCTTGGGGTCGGCGGGGATCACTAGGGGCAGGCCCCGGGCCACCTGTGCCACGGCGGATGAGTTCATCGCGCCGCCGCCATGGGTGACGTAATGACCGTCGATGACGTGGTTGTTGCCGATGATGCCGATGACAGGACGGGTCATGATCGCTCCGGTTGCTACCCCTTACAGATATACAGGCGCATCCCGTCTGAAAAGAATCGCGCGGCCCGGAAGATCCGGACCGCGCGCACAACTGCCCTCAATCGAGGCACATCCCAAGGGCCGCGAGCGGTCCTTGGGGCAGGAGGGATCAGGCTTCGCCCTTGAGCCCCGCCGCCGCGATCCCCGCGAGCGCCGCCTCGGCGTCGTTGTCGGAGGTGTCGCCGGTGACGCCGACGCCGCCGAGGATCTCGCCCTCGTCACCACGCAGGATGACCCCGCCCGGCACCGGCACGACCTTGCCGCCGAAGGCACCGTTGGCCGCCGTCATGAAGTAGTGCTGCGCCTCGGCGCGGGCCATCTGCGCAGAGCCCGGCATGCCCAGCATCACCGCGCCGTAAGCCTTGCCCTCGGCGATGACGTAGCGGCCCGGGGCCGCGCCGTCCTCGCGCTCGAAGGCGAGCGGGTGGCCGCCCGCGTCGAGCACGATCACAGAGAGGGGCTTGAGCCCCATCTCGTGCCCCTTGGCGAGGGTTTCGCGGATGATGGTGCGGGCGGCGTCGATGGTGAGCTTGGGCATCATGCGTTCTCCATGTTCTTGAGTTCGAGGCGGCGGCGGTGCAGCACCGGCTCGGTGTAGCCCGAGGGCTGCTGGCGGCCTTCGAAGACGAGGTCGCAGGCGGCCTGGAAAGCGAGGCTGTCGAAATGCGGCGCCATCCGCTTGTAGCTTGCGTCGCCCTCGTTCTGGCGATCCACCACCTCGGCCATCTTCTTCATCGCCGTCATCACCTGCTCTTCGGAGACGACGCCGTGATGCAGCCAGTTGGCCAGCGCCTGAGACGAAATCCGGCAGGTCGCGCGGTCCTCCATCAGGCCCACGTCATTGATGTCGGGCACCTTGGAGCATCCCACTCCCTGATCGATCCAACGCACCACGTAGCCCAGGATGCCCTGCGCGTTGTTCTCGATCTCGCGCTGCACCTCGGCCTCGTCGAAGTTGCGGCCCGTGGCGAGCGGGATGGTCAGCAGATCCTCGAGCGTGCCGCGCGCGCCGCCCTTGGCGATCTCGTCCTGCCGCGCCATCACGTCGACGTGGTGGTAATGCGTCGCGTGCAGCGTCGCCGCGGTGGGCGACGGCACCCAGGCACAGGTGGCCCCGGCCTTGGGGTGGCCGATCTTCTGATCGAGCATGTCGGCCATGCGGTCGGGCATGGCCCACATGCCTTTGCCGATCTGCGCGCGGCCCTTGAGGCCGCAGGCCAAGCCGATGTCGACGTTGCGATCCTCGTAGGACTGGATCCAGGCCGAGGATTTCATCTCGCCCTTGGGGATCATCGGCCCGGCTTCCATCGAAGTGTGGATCTCGTCGCCGGTGCGATCAAGGAAGCCGGTGTTGATGAAGGCCACGCGGTTCTTGGCGGCGCGGATGCATTCCTTGAGGTTGGCCGAGGTGCGGCGCTCCTCGTCCATGATGCCGAGCTTGACGGTGTATTGCGGCAGGCCGAGCATCTTCTCGACGGCCGAGAACATCTCGTCCGAGAGTTTCACCTCGTCGGGGCCGTGCATCTTGGGCTTCACGACATAGACCGAGCCGGTGGTCGAGTTGCGCGGGCCTTCGGACTTCTGCAGGTCGTGCATGGCGATGAGCACGGTGATCGCCGCATCCATCAGCCCCTCGGAGATCTCCTCCTCACCGTCGAGGATCGCCGGGTTGGTCATCAGGTGGCCGACATTGCGCACCAGCATCAGCGAGCGGCCCTTGACGGTCTTTTCCGAGCCGTCGGGCGCGGTGAAGACGCGGTCGCCCTCCATGCGGCGGGTCATCTCCTCGCCGCCTTTCTTGAAGCTGGCCGAGAGCGAGCCCTGCATCAGGCCGAGCCAGTTGCGATAGGCCAGAACCTTGTCTTCGGCATCGACGGCGGCGACGGAATCCTCGCAATCCATGATGGTCGAGACGGCGCTTTCGAGCCGGATGTCGGAGATGCCGGCGCGGTCGGAGCCGCCAATCTGGCTCGACGGATCGACCACGATCTCGATCAGCAGGCCGTTCTGCTCCAGCAGCACCTGCAGGTCGGCCTTGCCGTCGGTCTTGGAGCCGGCGAACTGCTCGGGCTTGCGCAGCCCATGCTCGGCGTCGCCCTTGCAGCCCACCAGCGTGCCGCCCTTGACCTCGAGCCGGTCGATCTCGGCCCAGGAGGTGCCATCGAGCGGCGCGACCTCGTCGAGATGCGTACGGCCCCAGGCGATGACCTGCTGGCCGCGCTCTTCGTCATAGCCCTTGCCCTGCGGCAGGCTGCCCAGCGCGTCGGTGCCGTAGAGCGCGTCATAGAGGCTGCCCCAGCGGGCATTGGCGGCGTTGAGCGCGAAGCGGGCGTTGGTGATCGGCACGACGAGCTGCGGGCCGGGCGTGGTGGCGATCTCGGGATCGGTGTTCTGCGTGCCGATCTCGAAATCATCGCCCTGCGGCACGAGATAGCCGATGCCCTCCAGCATCTCGCGGTACTCCTCCGCGTCGATCTGCTGGCCCTTGCGGCTCAGGTGCCAGGCGTCGATCCTGGCCTGCATCTCGGCGCGCACGTCCAGCGCCTCGCGGATGCGCGGGCCGAACTCCTGCGCCAGACCGGCAAAGCCCGCCCAAAAGGCGTCGGCCTCGATCCCCGTGCCCGAAAGCGCCTCTTCCTCGATGAAGGCGGCCAGTTCGGGCGCCACCTTCAGCCCATTCTTGTCGATCCTCTCGGCCATCTGCCGTCTCCTCCACATAGGTCTCGTGCGAATGGCTAATCCATCCCGGGGAAAGCGGCAACTCGTTCCGCCCGGACACAAGAAGGGGCGCGGCAACGCGGCCCGCGCCCCTTGGGTGCTTGGTCTGCGGCGGCCTATTGCTGTTCGGCGGTGCCGACGCTGTCGTTGATCTGTTCGGGCGCGCCGACGAGCTCGTCATCCTCGGCCGCCTCGACTTCGCCGCTACCCACGGCCTCGACGGTGCTTTCGGCTTCGGGCTCGTTGCCCTGGCCGAAGCCCCAGAACACCAGAAGCAGGATCAACAGAACGCCGAAGACCGCAACGATGGCCATGCCGGCCAAGGGGCCCTTGTGGCGTTTTTCCTGTTTTTCGACATCGGTATGGGGGGCTGACATGGTCTTCTCCTCGCAAGCTTGCCGCGCCGGCAGTCGGATCGCGGCCGGGGGCGCGCTTGAAGCCCCCCTGTTGCAGCCCTAACGTCCCGCAGGTCCCGAAGGTTCAGCGAAAGGTTCCCCCATGACGCAGCACGACCCCCGCACCGTCTATCTGAGGGACTACACGCCCCCCGCCTATCTCGTGGACGAGGTGCGGCTGACCTTCCGCCTTGCCCCCCATGCGACCCGCGTGCTGTCCGAGATCCGGTTCCGTCCCAACTCCGAGGCGACGCACCGCGACTTCTTCCTGCATGGCGAAGGGCTCGAACTCATCTCCGCGCATGTCGACGGAGAACCCGTCACACCTGAGCTGGTCGAGGGCGGGCTGAGGCTCGACGCCCCCGACGCCCCCTTCACCTTCGCGGCAGAGGTCGAGATCGACCCCGAGAACAACACCGCGCTCGAAGGGCTCTACCGCTCGAACGGGATGTATTGCACGCAATGCGAGGCCGAGGGCTTTCGCAAGATCACCTACTACCCCGACCGCCCCGACGTGATGGCGTCGTTCCACGTGCGCATCGAGAGCGACGCGCCGGTGCTCTTGTCGAACGGCAATCCCGGCGAGCGCGGCGAGGGCTTTGCCGAATGGTCCGACCCCTGGCCCAAGCCCGCCTATCTCTTTGCCCTCGTCGCTGGCGATCTCGTGGCCCACTCGGACAGCTTCACCACCATGTCGGGCCGCGAGGTGGCGCTGAACCTCTGGGTGCGCGAGGCCGACATCGACAAATGCGCCTTCGGCATGGAGGCGCTGAAGAAGTCGATGAAATGGGACGAGGAGGTCTACGGGCGCGAATACGATCTCGACGTGTTCAACATCGTCGCGGTCGATGACTTCAACATGGGCGCGATGGAGAACAAGGGGCTGAACATCTTCAACTCCTCCGCCGTGCTCGCCTCGCCCGAGACCGCGACGGATGCCGATTTCGAGCGGATCGAGGCGATCATCGCGCATGAGTATTTCCACAACTGGACCGGCAACCGCGTCACCTGCCGCGACTGGTTCCAGCTGTGCCTGAAAGAGGGTCTCACGGTGTTCCGCGACCAGCAGTTCACCGGCGACATGCGCTCCCATGCGGTCAAGCGGATCGACGACGCGATGCTGCTGCGCGCGGCGCAGTTTCGCGAGGACAATGGCCCGCTGGCCCATCCGGTGCGGCCCGAGAGCTTCGTCGAGATCAACAACTTCTACACCGTCACCGTCTATGAGAAGGGTGCCGAGATCGTCGGCATGCTGAAGCGGCTGGTCGGGGAGGAAGGCTACAGGAAGGCGCTGGATCTCTATTTCGAACGCCATGACGGGCAGGCCGTGACGATCGAGGATTGGCTGAAGGTCTTCGAGGAGGCGACGGGGCGCGACCTGTCGCAATTCGCCCGCTGGTACACCCAGGCCGGCACGCCGCGCGTGCACGTGGCCGAGGATTGGTCGGACGGGCGCTGCACCCTGACGCTCCGGCAGGAGACCCCGCCGACGCCCGGCCAGCCGGAAAAGCAGCCCGTGGTGATTCCGGTGGCGGTGGGGCTTCTGAACCCCAATGGCGACGAGGTGGTGCCGACACAGGTGCTGGAGCTGACCGAAGAAGAGCAGAGCTTTGCCTTCGACGGGCTGGCCGCGCGCCCCGTCCCCTCGATCCTGCGCGGCTTCTCGGCGCCGGTGATCCTGCGGCAGGTGCAGACCGACGAGACCCGTGCCTTCCTGCTCGCACATGACACCGATCCGTTCAACAAATGGGAAGCGGGGCGCGACCTCGCCCGGGCCGGGCTGCTGGCGATGATCCAGGACGGCGACGGGCCGGATGCGGGCTATATCGACGCGCTGGGCCGCGCCGTGGCCGACGAGAGCCTCGATCCCGCCTTCCGCGCGCGGCTTCTGGCCCTGCCGGGCGAGGATGAGCTGGCGCAGGCGATCTTCGAAGCGGGCCAAGCCCCCGACCCGACCGCGATCTTTGAGGCCCGCGAGGCGCTGCGCCAAGCCATCGCCGACCGTCTGGGCGATGTGCTGTCGCGGCTTTACGACACGCATCAGGTCACCGGCCCCTACAGCCCCAAGGCCGCCGATGCGGGCCGCCGGGCGCTGACCAACGCGGCGCTGTCGTTGCTGTCGCTGAGCGAGGGCGGCGACCGGGCGCGGGTGCAGTACCGGACCGCCGACAACATGACCCAGCAGATCGCGGCGCTGGGCGTGCTGGTGAAGCTCGGCGAAGGCGAGGCGGAACTGAAGGCCTTCGAGGATCAATGGCGCCACGAGCGGCTGGTCATGAACAAGTGGTTCGGCCTGCAGGTCGGCGCGGCCAGACCGGAAGCCGCTGTCGGCATCGCCGAGGCGCTGACCCGGCACCCGGATTTCGACTGGAAGAATCCCAACCGCTTCCGCGCCGTCTTCGGCGCGCTGGCGGGCAACACGGCTGGCTTTCACGAGCCCTCGGGCGCGGGCTACAAGCTGCTCGCCGACTGGCTCTTGAAGCTCGACCCGCTCAACCCGCAGACCACCGCGCGGATGACGCAGGCCTTCTCGACCTGGAAGCGCTACGACGAGAGCCGCAAGCGCCTGATCCGGGCCGAGCTGGAGCGGATCTTCGAAACCGAAGGGCTGAGCCGCGACACCTCCGAGATGGTCGGGCGGATGCTCGCCGACTGACAGCGCTGTGAGGGGGCGGCACGGAACGCCCCCTCCCCCCTTGCGGTTTGGGTGTCGAACATCCGAACCGCAAGGAGACGGACATGACCGACATCACCGACGCGAAGATCCTCATCATCTCCACCAACGGCTTCGAGAAGGTCGAGCTGGAGGTGCCGCGCGACAAGTTGCGCGAGGCAGGCGCCACCGTTCACGTGGCCAGCCCCGACGGCAAGGCGATCACCAGTTGGGATCAGACTGACTGGGGCCCCAAGGTCGAGGTCGACCTGAAGATCTCGGACGCTAAGGTCGAGGATTACCACGCCATCGTGCTGCCCGGCGGGCAGATCAACCCCGACATCCTGCGCACCAAGCCCGAGGCGGTGCAGCTGGTGAAGGACTTCACCGCCGCGGGCAAGATCGTCGCCGCGATCTGCCACGGGCCGTGGATGCTGATCGAGGCGGGCGTGGTCGAGGGCCGCGAAATGACCTCCTACCCCTCGATCCGCACCGATCTGAAGAACGCGGGCGCAAAGGTCGTCGACAAGGAGGTGGTGACCGATCAGGGCATCATCACCAGCCGCAACCCCGACGATCTCGAGGCCTTTGTGAAGAAGATCATCGAGGAAGTGCGCGAGGGCAAACACGACCGCCAGGCGGCCTGATCCGCGCTTGAAAGGTGCGGCGGGGAGCCGCCGCACCGCCCTCTCCCGGGGCACGACCATTGCCAAATGCGCGTCGATCCCGCAAATGTCACGGAACTGCCGCGTGGGAATGGTTATTGAACCCTCATGAAAGACCGCATTGACCCGCTGATTGCCGAACGTGCCCCCTGGATGTTCCGGCAATCGCCCCTGATCAAGCCGTTGCGCGGTCTTTTGCACCTTGCCCTTTCCTACGATCGCACCGTCTCCATCGGCACGCGGCTGCGCGACGAGCCGACGGCGAAGATCATGGGCGAGATGGGCGACATGCTCGCCCGGCATCTCACGGTGACCGGGCTTGACCACGTGCCGCGCCACGGCCCGGCGATGATCGTGGCCAACCATCCCACCGGCATCGCTGACGGGATCATGCTTTATCACGCGCTCAAGACCGTGCGGCCCGATCTCTTCATTTATGCCAATGGCGACATCCTGCGCGTGCTGCCGCAGATGGAGGACCTGATCCTGCCGGTCGAATGGCGCAAGGACAAGCGCAGCCACGCCAAGACCAAGGTGACAATGGACCTTACCCGGCAGGCGGTGAAGGACGGACGCCTCGGGGTGATCTTTCCCTCGGGCAGGCTGGCCAAGCGGCGCGGGCTGCAGCTGCACGAGCGGCCCTGGATGCCCTCGGCGGCGATGCTGGCGCGCAAGTTCGACCTGCCGGTGATCCCGGTCAACATCCGGGCGCGCAATTCGGCCCTGTTCTACCTCTTTGACATGCTGCACCCGACGCTGCGCGACATCACCCTGTTCCACGAGATGCTCAACAAGGACCGCCAGCCCTATGTCATCACCGTGGGCGAGGAAATCTCGCCTGCCTCGCTGCCGGTCAAGGCCGAGGGCGGGATCGAGATGCTGCGCCGCGCGACGCTGGGCCTCGGCGGGCGCGACGCGCCGACGGTGAGCCTCGTGCGTTCGACCCGGCCCCTGCTGCGCACTAGGGCCTGACCGGGGGGCTGCCTATGGGCCGGGCCTCTGGGCGCGGCACATGGGACAAGGCATCGCGCTTGCAATAGCTCTGTTCGCGGGTCCATGCCGCCATCTCGGCGCGCATCGCGGGCTTGCTTATCGGCCCCCAATCGGCGCCGATCCCGGCCCGCCTGCCATCCTTGAGCGCCACGGCGCGGTCGCGGCTCACCGTGCGCGCCATGATCCGCGCCGCACAGCTGAGGTTGCGCAAAGGATCGCGCAGCATCGCCCCGTTCCGCGCGACGCAGCCATAGCCGCGCGCCGTGCCGGGCAGGATCTGCAACAGCCCGTGATAGAGCCCGCCACCGCCCACGGCATCGGCGCGGTGGCGGCTTTCGAACCGCGACAGGGCCGACATCACCCCCACCCAGAAGGCGCGGCGCAGCCGGGCCGGGTTCTCGGCATAGGCCGGGCACCATGTGGCGATGTCATCGGGCACCACCTCGGCCAGACCGGCGGCCGGGCCGCGCAATGCTGCCATCAGCCCGCGGGTCCAGATCCCCGTGCCGGGCTGGCCGTCCCAGCGGGCCTTGGGCAGGAAAGGATCGCGCGCCACGGGGCGCTGCGCGCCGGGCGGGGCCAC
>NZ_JAMYXC010000127.1 GCF_024159025.1 Limimaricola litoreus | reverse complement strand
CATCGGCCGGCACGCCGCCCGCCATGCGCACCAGGATGCGCTCCTGGGCGATACCGAAGGTGCCGGGCAGCTCCGCCGCGTCGGCCAGCGCCATCAGCCCCGAACTTCCGGCGGCGGCATAGACCAGCCGCCCCGTGCCCGACAGCGCCGCGGCCACGAGCTGCGCCGCCGCTTCGAGATCGCCCGTGGCGTGGCGCAGGCTCTCGATCGCGGCGCTCTGCACCTCGATCATCCGCGACAGCGCGCCCGCGGCGTCGAGCCGATCCAGCGCCGTCTCGGCATTCGAAACCTCTTCGGTGCGCGGCAACGACATGCGAATCTCCCTTCGAGACCTATCCAATACCTTTATGATACCTCTTGTCCAGACAGTTCCTTCTGCACCCTGCCACGCGCCTATATAGCGCACTGAAAGCAGGCAAGGGCCCGGTATCAGCCTTCACAGGGGACAAGAGGTATTATATAGGTATTGCATGGCGCAGGCAGACCCACTCTTTCTCGGCATCGATGGCGGCGGCACCGGCTGCCGCGCCGCGCTGTGGCGCGGCGGGCCGATCGGCCAGGGCGCGGCCGGACCGGCCAACCTCACCTCCGATTTCGAGGCGGGCCTTGCCAATATCGGCAAAGCGATCGCCCGGGCCGCGCAAGCGGCGGGGCTGCCGGAGGAGACCGTCCAGACCGCCATCGGCCACGCCGGTCTCGCCGGGGTGCAGTCCGAGGCCATGGCCCACCGCGTGGCCGCAGCCCTGCCCGGGCGCTGCCGCGTCACCGAGGATCGCGACATCGCCATCGCGGGCGCGCTCGGACCCGAAGAGGACGGCGCGGTGCTCGCCATCGGCACGGGCAGCTTCGTCGGGCTGAGGCGCGCGGGCACAATCCGGGCGGTCGGCGGCTGGGGGTTGCAGCTTTCGGATCAGGCCTCGGGCGCCTGGCTGGGGCGCGCGGCGCTGGCCGCCACGCTTGAGGCGATCGACGGCATGCGCGACCGCACCGCCCTGTGCGACGCGCTGCTCGACCGGGTGGGCGGGACGCCGCAGGACATCGTGGGCTTCGCCGCATCGGCGAACCCTGCCACCTACGGCACGCTGGCGCCGATGGTTCTGGGGGCCGCCGAGGCGGGCGACGCGCTGGCTTGCGCGCTGTTCGAGCAAGGCGCGCAATGGCTCGACCGGGCGCTCGGCGCCCTGGGTCACGCGGCCCACGAGCCGATCTGCCTCACCGGGGGCCTCGGGCCGCGCTACCGCGCGGCGCTCGACCGCCCCGGCCGCCGCTTCCTCGCACCGCGCGGCACCCCGCTCGACGGGGCGCTGATCCTCGCGCGCAGGACGGACGGGCAGGCATGAGCATCTCGGCCTTTCTCGCCCGCGGCAACTGGGGCCGCGCCGATGGCGGTCCGCTTTATCTCCAGCTTTCGGAGCGCCTGTCCGAGGCGGTGTCGCAGGGGCTCCTGACCCCCGGCGGCCCCCTGCCGCCCGAACGCGAGATCGCGGCGCTGACGGGGCTGTCGCGCGTCACGGTGCGCAAGGCGATCGGCCGCCTCGTCGACGAGGGGCTTGTGGTGCAAAAGCAGGGCTCGGGCTCCTTCATCGCCCCGCCCGCGCCGCAACTCGAACAATCGCTCTCGCGGCTCACCTCCTTTACCGAGGACATGGCCCGGCGCGGGCTGTCGACCACGACCAGATGGCTCGACCGCGGCGTCTACCTGCCCTCGCCGGACGAGGTGGTGGCGCTCGGCCTCTCCTCCGATGCCTCGGTCGCGCGGCTGGCGCGGCTGCGCATGGCCGACGGGCGGCCCATGGCGATCGAACGCGCGGCGCTGCCGCTCGACATCCTGCCCGATCCCGGCGCGGTCGAGGTCTCGCTCTATGGCACGCTGGCCGAAACCGGCCTGCGACCGGTGCGCGCCTTGCAGCGGATCTCGGCCGTCAACCTGGGGCGCGACGACGCCACCACGCTCGAGGTCGAAGCGGGCACGGCGGGGCTGCGCATCGAACGCACCTCCTATCTCGCCGATGGCCGGGTCGCCGAGTTCACCCGCTCGCTCTACCGGGGTGACGCCTACAACTTCGTGGCCGAACTGCGCCTTTCGCGCTGAGCCGCTGCGCGGGTTTGGCCACGCCGCAGCTCCCCTCCCGGGGTCGGGAACCGGCTCGACTTATACGGCTGTCCGGCCCGTACCGTCCAGCGACCAGCAGGGTCGCCGCGTGATGCGCACCTCGCGTTTTGTGTACATCTCAAACGGTTATAAATGTTGTTTTTTATTTCATATATTGAGGAAAGATCGACGTAATTACAATTGTCGCGAAGGATCGCGATGATGCGTTCGACGCCTTCCGCCGAACGGCTCGAAGGGGACCATCCCGTCCAGATACCCCGATCTTTGTCCTTGAACCGGCCCCGCGCATCCCGGCCCGAGCCCCCCAAAACAAGCCCATCGCTCTCATTTCCCTGACTCACAGCGATAGGGACTCTCCCCTTAGATCGTTTCCCAAACGACCGGTTTCTCCCGCTACCTAGATATGGAATTTCCGCTCCGCCGGCCTTTGGCCACATCCATTCCGCCAGATGCGCCGTCAGCGGGATCGATGCGCAACGCGCGGCCTCGTTCCGCCGCGGCTCACAGCCTATAGAGACCGGCCGCATTGCCGCCGAACACGGCCCTTCGGTCCTCCGCATCCGGGATGAGGGACCTCGCCATCTCGAACCACGCCTCATAGCTCGCCGCGAGCGTCAGCACCGGCCAGTCGCTGCCCCAGACCAGCCGCGCCGGGCCGAATTGCGCGACCAGATGCGCAACATAGGGTTCCAGCTCCGCCCGTCCCGCGCCCTCGCCCGCCTCGGTCAGAAGCCCCGAAAGCTTGCACCAGGCGCGCGTCTCGCGCGCCAGCGCCGCCATCTCCCCGGCCCAGGCGTCAAAGCGGCCCGCGGCGATCTCGGGCTTGGCGCCGTGGTCGATGACGCAACGCAGATCGGGGTGCCGGGCCAAGAGCCGGCGCAGGCGCGGCAGGTGCCGGGGCAGCACCAGCGCGTCGAAGGTGAGATCGTGCCGGATCATCGCCTCGAAGGCGGGCGCGAGCACAGGATCGAGCATCCAGTCGTCATCCGCGATGTCCTGGATCATCGGGCGCAGGCCGACCAGCTTGGGGTGTCGGGCAAGCCGCGCGATCTCCTCTGGCGCAGAGGTGGCCTCGAAATCGACCCAGCCGACCACGCCGCGCACGACATCGCTCTCCCCCGCCAGCTCCAGCAGGTATTCCGTCTCCGCCAGCGTCGGCGCGGCCTGCACGAGGACGGTGCCGCCGATCCCCTGGCGCGCCAGATGCGGCGCGAGGTCGGAGGGGCCGAAATCGCGGTATATCGGGGCAAGCTCCGGCGTCAGCCAGCCGTAATCTCCCCGTTCGAGCCGCCAGAAATGCTGATGCGCGTCGATGATCATGCGATGACGCCCTTCTTGAGAATGATGTTGCCGTAAAGCCGGGTCTCTCCGGTCTGCACGATGGCAAAGGCCCCGCGCGCCCGCTCGTAGAAGGCAAAGCGCTCCAACCGGCCCAAGGGTGCGGGGTTGTCCGCTGTTGCCTCGACGATCCGGCCGAAGGCCTCGACCACCGGCGGCACCGCCGCCGCGTCGCCCACCACCTCCATCACCAGCGCGGGCTCGACCACGAAGCTGTCGAGCGGCATCACCCTCAGCACCGCCTCCAGCACATCGGTGGCCGGGATCCCGTCGAGCCTGTGGCAGCGGGCCGCCAGTGCGGTGGCCGGGAAATTGGCGTCGGCGATGACGATGTCGTCGCCATGGCCCATGGCGCGCAGGCTGTGCAAAAGATCGGGCGACAGGATCGGCGGGATATCACGCAGCATCGGACGCCTCCCCCGGCACGGGCGCATCGGCGCGGATCAGCCCCTCGCCCTTCAGATCCGACCAGAGCGCGCCCGGCACCGGCGTTTGAAGGATCTCGACGTTGCGGCGCACCTCCTCCGGCCCCGAGGCACCGGGGATCACCGTTTTCACCGCCTCGTGCGCCAGCGGAAACTGCAGCGCCACGGCGATGAGCGGCGTCGCATGCGCCGCGCAGACCGCCTCGATCCGGCGCACCCGCTCCAGCACCGCCTCGGGCGCGGGCGCGTAATCATAGCGCGCCCCCTCCACCGCGCCGGTGGCGAGGATGCCCGAGTTGTACGGCCCGCCGAGGATGATCCCGACATCGCGCCGCTCGCAAAGCGGCAGAAAGCTGTCGAGCGCGGTCTGCTCCAAGAGCGTGTAGCGCCCAGCGAGCAGAAATCCGTCGAACTCCGCCTCGCCCAGCAGCCGCTCGCAGACCTGCCAGGCGTTCACCCCCGCGCCGATCGCCGAGATGCGCCCCGCCTCGCGTAGCTCCGACAGCGCGCGGTAGCCGCCCTCGCTGAACAGCTGGCGCAGGTTTTCGTCCTCGCCCGCCTGCCCATGCGTGCCCGCGTCGAGATCGTGCAAGAACAGCATGTCGATCCGGTCGGTGCCGAGCCGGGCGATGCTGTCCTCGAAGCTGCGCATGATGCCGTCATGGGTGAAATCGAACTGGATGCGCTTTTGCGGCACATCGACGAAGGCCTCCGGCGTCACCTCCTCGGGCGCGCAGTCGAGCAAGAGCCGCCCCACCTTGGTCGAGAGCGTCACCTGATCGGGATCGAAGCGGCGCAGCGCCTGCGCCAGCCGCATCTCCGAACGGCCGAGCCCGTATTGCGGCGCCGTGTCGAAATAGCGGATCCCGGCGTCCCAGGCCGCGTCGAGCGTCGCCTGCGCCACGTTCTCCTCGATCTTGCGGTAAAGGTTGCCCAATGGCGCGCCGCCAAAGCCGAGCCGCGACAGGCGGACCGGTTTCGGCGTGCGCCGGTTCAGCGGCACGGTGTCGATCTGTGTCATAGGGTCCCTCTCAACTGGGGCGGAAATAATCGGGATATTGCCGCTCGAGCGGCTCGATCCGGTGGATCAGCTGGCGCAGATGCCGCGTCATCGCCGCGCGCGCGGCCGCCTCGTCTCGCGCCTCGATCGCCTCGAGTATGGCGCCGTGCTCCTCCACCGTCTCGGCCGGGCGGCGCGGCTCGGGCAGGATCAGCATCCGCGCGCGGCGCAGCTGAAACGACATCTGCCCGACCACCAGCGCCACCTTGGGAAAGCCGGTGAAGCCCAGCATCAGCTCGTGAAACTCGAGATCGGCCTCGAAGAAGCCGTGGAAGTCGCCATCCTCGACCAGCAATTGCTGCAGCCGCAGGTTCCGCGACAGCCGCGCGAGCTGCGCCTCGGTGCGGATCCGCGCCACCCGCGCCACCGCCGCGGTCTCCACCGCCTCGCGCAGGAAGTTCTCCTCGCGCAGCTCGGTCATCGAAAAGCGCGACACGCGGGTGGCCGATTGCGGGATGATGTCGACCAGACCGTCCGAGGACAGACGCCCCAGCGCCTCGGCCACGGGCGAGCGCGAGACGCCGAGCTGCTCGCACAGCGCGCCTTTGCGCAGCACCCTGCCGGGCGCAAGCGCCATGTCGAGAATGGCCTCGCGCAGCGCGACATAGACCCGCTGTCCGAGCGGGCCCTCCATGCCGGCGATGTCCAGCGCGGGATCGGGATCGGGCATATCACACCTCCTAGACTGACATGTTAGTTGACAGGTGATTTTAGTAAAGCTAGCAATTCTCCTAACGGAACGATTGTTCGCCCAACAGAGGATGCGCGACGTGAGCCAGCCGCCAAGACTGCTGACCCTCCACCCGCAGGACAATGTCGCGATCGCCCTTGGCGACATCGCGCCCGGCGAGACGGACGCGCCACCTCTCCTGCAGTCGGTCAAGCAGGGCCACAAGGTCGCCACCACGCCGATCCGCGCGGGCGAGAACGTGCTGCGCTACGGCCAGATCATCGGTCAGGCCAAGGCCGACATCGCGGTGGGCGAGCATGTTCATGTCCACAACCTCGGCATGGGCGAGCACAGCCGCGACTACGCCCATGCCAGCGAAAACACGCCGCTGCCCCCCGCGACCGAGGACCGCAGCTTCATGGGCTACACCCGCGCCGACGGGCGGGTCGGCACGCGCAACTACATCGGCATCCTCACTTCGGTGAACTGCTCGGGCTCGGTCGCGCGCTTCATCGCCGAGGCGGCCGAGAAATCCGGCCTGCTCGATGCCTATGACAACATCGACGGCATCGTGCCGATCACCCATGGCACCGGCTGCGGCATGTCGGGCGAGAACGAGGGTTACGCCACGCTGTTCCGCACGCTGTCGGGCTATGCCCAGCACCCCAATTTCGGTGGCATCCTGCTGATCGGGCTGGGCTGCGAGGTGATGCAGATCTCCGATCTGGTCGGCGGTCGTCCGATCCGCGCCGACGGGGCGCTGCGCTACATGACGATCCAGCACGAGGGCGGCACCCGCAGGACGATCGAAAAGGGGCTCGAGGAGCTGCGCGGCATCGCCAAGCTGGCCAACGAGGCCCGCCGCGCCCCCGCGCCCGTCTCGCATCTCACCGTTGGCATGCAATGCGGCGGCTCGGACGGCTATTCGGGCATCACCGCCAACCCCGCGCTCGGCATGGCCTCGGACATGCTGGTGCGCCACGGCGGCACCACCATCCTGTCGGAAACCTCCGAGATCTACGGCGCCGAGCACCTGCTCACCCGCCGCGCGGCCTCGGTCGAAGTGGGCGAAAAGCTGATCGAGCGCATCCGCTGGTGGGAGGATTACACCGCCCGCAACCACGGCGAGATGGACAACAACCCCAGCCCCGGCAACAAGCGCGGCGGCCTGACGACGATCCTCGAAAAATCGCTCGGCGCGGTGGCCAAGAGCGGCAGCGCGCCGCTGACGGATGTCTATCTCTTCGGCGAAAAGATCGACAAGCGGGGCTTCGTCTTCATGGACAGCCCCGGCTTCGATCCCTGCTCGGTCACCGGCCAGATCGCCTCGGGCGCCAACCTGATCGTCTTCACCACCGGGCGCGGCTCGGTCTCGGGCTACATGCCGACGCCCTGCATCAAGGTCGCGACCAATTCCGACATGTATCGCCGGATGTCCGAGGACATGGACGTCAACTGCGGCGACATCGTCTCCGAGGGCGTCGGGCTCGACGAGAAGGGCCGCGAGATCTTCGAGATGTTGATCCGCGTGGCCTCGGGCGAAAAGACCAACAGCGAAAGCTTGGGCTTCGGCGGGGTCGAATTCGTGCCCTGGCAGATCGGCGCGGTGATGTGAGGCGAAACATGTGGGGGGAGACGCGATGATGCTGAACGACAAGACGATACTGATCACGGCGGCGGGCCAGGGCATCGGCGCGGCCAGCGCGCGGGCCTGCGCGCAAGCCGGCGCCCATGTGATCGCCACGGATGTGAACGCCGATCTGCTGGCCGCGCTGAAAGGCGTGCAAGGCATCGAGACCCGCCAGCTCGACGTGACCGATGGCAAGGCGATCGCGGCGCTGGCCGAGGAGCTTCCCGATCTCGACGGGCTCTTCAACTGCGCGGGCATGGTGCATCACGGCACGGTGCTCGATTTGACCGACGGGGACTGGCAGGCCGCGCTCGATCTCAACGTGACCTCGATAATGCGCATGTGCCGCGCCTTCGTGCCGGGCCTGCTGCGCCGCGCCGAGGCGCAGGGCAGCGCCGCGATCCTCAACATGTCCTCGATGGCCTCGTCGGAAAAGGGCTTCATCAACCGCACCGCCTATGGCGCCACCAAGGCGGCGGTGGTCGGGCTGACCAAGGCGATCGCGGCGGATTTCGTGGCCCGGAACCTGCGCTGCAACGCGCTGTGCCCCGGCACGGTCGACACGCCCTCGCTGCGCGGCCGCATCGCCTCGGCCCCGGACCCGGTGCAGGCGGAAAAGGACTTCATCGCCCGCCAGCCGATGGGGCGGCTCGCCACGGTCGACGATCTGACGCCGACCGTCGTGCATCTGCTGTCGGACGGCAGCCGCTTCGTGACCGGTCAGACCGTGCTGGTCGATGGAGGCGTCACGATCTGATCGCGACGCTTGAGGGGTTTGGGAGGGCCTGCGCGGATGAGTTACCTGGTCGAGATGAGGGGGATCGAAAAGCGCTTTCCGGGCGTCCACGCGCTCAAGGGGGTGAATTTCGATCTGCGCGCGGGCGAGGTTCACGCCCTGATGGGCGAGAACGGCGCGGGCAAATCGACGCTGATGAAGATCATGTCGGGCATCTACCCGCGCGACGGCGGCGAAATGAGGGTGGACGGCAAGCCCGCCGCCCCCGACAGCCCCCGCGCCGCCCAAGCCCTCGGGATCGGCATCATCCATCAGGAACTCAGCCTGATGAACGATCTCACGGCGGCGCAGAACGTGCTGATCGGCCGCGAGCCGCGCCGCAGCTTCGGGCGGCTCGACGAGGCGGCGCTCAACCGGCGCTGCGAAGAGATCTTCGCCCAGCTTCAGCTCAAGATGGACCCGCGCGCCCCCGTCGGCGCCCAGACCATCGCCCGCCAGCAGCTCATCGAGATCGCCAAGGCGCTCTCCTACGACCCGCGCGTGCTGATCATGGACGAGCCCACCGCCGCACTCAACGACGCCGAGATCGCCGAGTTGTTTCGCGTGATCGATACGCTGAAGGCCAAGGGCGTGGGCATCGTCTACATCAGCCACCGCATGGACGAGATCAAGCGCATCGCCGACCGCGTCACCATCCTGCGCGACGGCGCCTATATCGACACGCTCGAAGCGGCCACCACGCCGCTGTCGCGGATCATCCAGCTGATGGTGGGCCGCGAGGTGACGCAAAGCGCGCCCGAGATCCCCGACACCTCGCAAAGCCCGGTGGCGCTCGAGGTCCGCGGCCTCACGCGCGACAAGGAGGTGCAGGACGTCGGCTTCTCGGTGCGCAAGGGCGAGATCCTCGGCTTTGCCGGGCTGATGGGCGCGGGCCGGACCGAGGTCGCGCGCATCATCTTCGGCGCCGATCCGTATGATGCGGGCGAAATCCGCGTCCATGGGCAAAAGATCGACATCCGCCACCCCCACGCCGCCGTGCAGGCGGGCATCGGCTACCTGTCCGAGGACCGCAAGCATTTCGGCCTCGCCGTCGACATGAGCGTGCGCGCCAATGTCGCCATGGCCGATCTTCGCCGCTTCACCAACCGCGCGGGCGTGCTCGACGAGGCCGCGATGAAGCGCACGGCGGTCGATTACATCGACCGCCTGGGCATCCGCACCCCCTCGGACGAGCAGGCCGTGCGCCTTCTGTCGGGCGGCAATCAGCAGAAGGTCGTCATCGCCAAGTGGCTGCTGCGCGATTGCGACGTGCTGATCTTCGACGAGCCGACCCGCGGCATCGACATCGGCGCGAAATCCGAGATCTACGCGCTGCTCGAAGCGCTCGCCGCCCAAGGCCGCGCGATCATCGTGATCTCGTCCGAGCTGCCCGAGGTGATGCGTCTGTCGCACCGCATCGCGGTGATGTGCGAAGGAAGGCTGACCGGCATCCTGCCCGGCGGCGCCGAGACCACCCAGGAAGACATCATGGAATTGGCCACCCGGCGCACATCGGCGCTGACCGGCGCGGAGGAGGCGATATGACCACCCTTTCAACCGATGCCCCGAAATCGGCGCTGTCGCGCCTCGTCACGGCGGGCACGCATCAGAAGCTTTTGGCCTTCGCCAGCCTGATCGTGCTGCTGATCGGCTTCTCGATCGCATCGCCCAACTTCATGCAGACCTCGAACATGATCGCGATCCTGCAGGCGGCCTCGGTCAACGGCGTGCTGGCGATCGCGGTGACGCTGGTGATCATCACCGGCGGCATCGACCTGTCGGTCGGCACGATGATGACCTTCACGGCGGTGATCACCGGCGTGGTGCTGACCTTTCTCGGCCTGCCGCTCATCCTCGGCGTCTTCGCGGCGATCGCCACGGGGGCCTTCTGCGGCTCCTGCTCGGGCACCTTCGTGGCCAAGATGAAGATTCCGCCCTTCATCGCCACGCTCGGCATGATGCTGATCCTCAAGGGTCTGAGCCTCGTGATCTCGGGCACGCGGCCGATCTACTTCAACGACACGCCCGGCTTTTCGGAGATCTCGCGCGGCTCGATCCTGGGCGAGCTCGTCCCCGCCCTGCCGATCCCCAACGGCGTGCTGATCCTCTTCATCGTCGCCGCCGCCGCCGCCTATGTCCTCAACCGCACCGTCCTTGGCCGCTACTGCTTCGCGCTCGGGTCGAACGAGGAATCGGTGCGGCTGTCGGGGGTGAACACCGACCGCTGGAAAATCGCCATCTACGCGCTGTCGGGCGCCATCGTCGGGGTCGCGGGCCTGCTCATCGCCTCGCGGCTCAACTCGGCGCAGCCCGCGCTGGGTCTGGGCTACGAGCTCGAAGCCATCGCCGCGGTCGTCATCGGCGGCACCTCGCTCTCGGGCGGGCGCGGCTCGATCCTCGGCTCGCTCATCGGCGCGCTGATCATGGCGGTGCTGACCAACGGGCTGCGCGTGCTTTCGGTCGCGCAGGAATGGCAGACCGTGGTCACCGGCGCGATCATCATCCTGGCGGTCTATGCCGACATGATGCGCCGCAAGCCGTCCTGAAGAGACGGCGCGGCACGACCCCGGTCGCAGGTGCGGCCGGGCCAATCACCAACGGAGGAGAACCACCATGCTTTCACGTCGCGCGCTCGTCGCCGCCCTCGGCCTCACCCTCAGCCTCGGCGCGGCCCCCGCCGCCCATGCCCAGGACGGCGAGGTCTTCATCCCGCTCATTTCCAAGGGCTTCCAGCACCAGTTCTGGCAGGCGGTGAAATCCGGCGCCGATCAGGCGGCCGAGGAAATGGGTGTCCGCATCACCTTCGAGGGCCCCGACAACGAGACCATGGTCGACCGGCAGATCGACATGCTCGCCGCCGCACTCGCCAACAACCCCGGCGCCATCGGCTTCGCCGCGCTCGACAGCCAGGCCGCGATCCCGCTGCTGCGTCAGGCCGATGAGGCGGGCATCCCGGTCATCGCCTTCGACAGCGGCGTCGACAGCGACATCCCCGCCGCCACCGCCACCACCGACAACCTCGCCGCGGCGGGTCTCGCCGCCGACAAGATGGCCGAGCTGATCGGCGGCTCGGGCAAGGTCGCCGTCGTCGCCCACGACCAGACCAGCCGCACCGGCATCGATCGCCGCGACGGCTTCCTCAACCGCATGGAGAGCGAATACCCCGAAATCGAGGTGGTCTCGGTGCAATACGGCGCGGGCGACCAGCTGCAATCGACCGAGGTCGCCAAGGCGATCCTCACCGCCAACCCCGATCTGGACGGCATGTTCGGCACCAACGAAGGCTCGGCCATCGGCATCGTCAACGCCGTGCGCGAGATGGGCGCGGACGAGGTGACGGTGATCGGCTACGATTCCGGCAAGGCGCAGACCAACGCGATCCGCAGCGGCGAGATGGCCGGCGCGATCACCCAGAACCCGGTCGGCATCGGCTACGAGACCGTGAAAGCCGCCGTCGCCGCGATGAACGGCGAGGAGCTGCCCGAGGTGATCGACACCGGTTTCTACTACTACGACCAGTCGAACATCGACGATGACGAGATCCAGGCCGTGCTCTACGACTGATCTCTCGCCCCGCGCGGCCCGTCCCGGGCCGCGCGCCCTCCCCTCCCCAAATCCACTCCAGAGGATCACATGAAACTCCTGCGCTACGGTCCCAGCGGCCAAGAAAAACCCGGCTGCCTCGATGCGGATGGGCGCGTCCGCGACCTGTCGGGCCATATCGACGATCTCGCCGGCGAGGCCCTGACGCCCGAGACGATCTCGCGGCTGAAATCGCTCGACATCGAGGAGCTCCCCCTCGTCGAGGGCACGCCGCAGGAGGATCTGCGCCTCGGGCCCTGCGTCGGCCGCACCGGCAAGTTCATCTGCATCGGTCTCAACTACGCCGACCACGCCGCCGAAAGCGGGCTCGACGTGCCGCCCGAGCCGGTGATCTTCAACAAGTGGACCTCCGCCATCACCGGCCCCGACGATGACGTGATCATCCCGCGCGGCTCGAAGAAGACCGACTGGGAGGTCGAGCTCGGCGTCGTGATCGGCAAGGGCGGCGCCTATATCGACGAGGCGGATGCGATGGAGCACGTCGCGGGGTTTTGCGTCGTCAACGACGTCTCCGAGCGCGAATACCAGATCGAGCGCGCGGGCACTTGGGACAAGGGCAAGGGCTGCGACAGCTTCGGCCCGATCGGGCCGTGGCTCGTCACCCCCGACGAGGCGGGCGATCACGACGCGCTCTCGCTCTGGCTCGAGGTGGACGGCAAACGTCACCAGAACGGCTCCACCTCCACCATGGTCTACAAGGTGCCGCATCTCATCGCCTATTGCTCGCAGTTCATGAGCCTGCAGCCCGGTGACATCATCTCGACCGGCACCCCGCCGGGCGTCGGCATGGGGCTCTCCCCGCAGGTCTATCTCAAGGGCGGCGAGACGCTGCGCCTCGGCATCGACGGGCTGGGCGTGCAGACCCAGAAGGTCCGCCGCGCCGACTGAGCCTCCCCCCTCGCGCGCCGCGGCCTTCACAAGGCCGTGGTCCGCGCGCCGGGCCCCGTCCCTTCCGGGGGATGATCTGCTATGAAAGAGACGGCCCGGCACCCCCGCCGGGCCGTTTCCGATTGGCCGGGAGGAGGAGCCGGGATGCCCCCATGTGAACTGAACCGCCGCGCCTTTCTCGTGACCGGCACGGCCGCGGCCGCGACGGCGCTTTTGGGCGGCGGCTTCGCCCTGCC
>NZ_JAMYXC010000047.1 GCF_024159025.1 Limimaricola litoreus | reverse complement strand
CTGGCCGAAGCCCCCGCTGCCGCCCGCGAGGGCGGCTACGGGCTGGGCCGCGAGGCGCTGCCCGAGGAGATCGCCGCCTGGGACATCGACATCCGCCCCGACGGCCAGGGCCTGCCCGAGGGGTCGGGCGACGTCTGGACCGGCGAGGAGGTCTTCGTCGCGCAATGCGCCTCCTGCCACGGCGATTTCGGCGAGGCGGTCGGCCGCTGGCCGCAGCTCGCAGGCGGCATGGACACGCTCGATCGCAAGGACCCGGTCAAGACCGTGGGCTCCTACTGGCCCTATCTCTCGACCGTCTGGGACTATGTCCACCGCGCCATGCCCTTTGGCGATGCGCAGTCGCTGGAGCCGGACGAGGTCTATGCGATCACGGCCTATCTTCTCTATCTCAACAACGTCGTGGACGATGATTTCGTGCTGTCGCGCGAAAGCTTCGCCGAGGTCGAGATGCCTAACGAGGGCGGCTTCAAGCCCGACGACAGGCCTGAGACCGAGCTGACCGCCTTCTCAAACGAGGCCTGCATGGAGGGCTGCAAGGAGAGCGTCGAGATCACCATGCGCGCCGCCGTGCTCGACGTGACGCCGGGCTCCGAGGAGGGCGAGGCCGAGGTGGTGGAAACCGCCATCGAGGTCGAAGAGCAGGCCGAGGCGCAGCCCGAGGGTGCCGAACCTGCCGAAGAGGCAGTGGCGGGCGATCAGCCCACCGCTGCGGAAGATGGGGCAGGAACAGCCTCCGCCGAAGGTGCCGACGCGGAAGCGGCCCCGGCGGAGGCGGCCGATGCCGCACCGGTCGAGGAGGCGAGCGCCGGGCCCGACCCGGAGCTTGTCGCAGCAGGCGAGCGCGTCTTCAAGAAATGCGCCGCCTGCCACCAGGTCGGCGACAATGCCCGCAACCGCAGCGGCCCGCAGCTCAACGGCATCGTCGGACGCAGCGCCGGCACGGTCGAGGGTTTCCGCTACTCGGGCGCGATGGAGGAGGCCGGGGCCGAAGGGCTGGTCTGGGATCACGAGAGCCTCGCGGGCTTTCTCGCCGATCCGCGCGGCTATCTAAAGGGCACCAAGATGTCCTTCGCGGGCCTGCGCAGCGAAGAGGACATCGCCGCCATTACCGCCTTTCTGGAGGCGCAGGGCGACTGAGCACTTCCCCGTGGCCGCTCATGTGGCCACGGGGGTCGCGCCGCACGAGCGGCCAGGGGATCGGCCGGGCCATGCCCGCCCCGACCCGCATCACAGGGAGGACGGCCATGAAACGGATCGTATTGGCGGCGCTGACGGCGCTCTGGGGCGGGGCCGCGGCCGCGCAGGAAGTCGTCACCTACCCCTTCGACGGCAGCTTCGACGACGCCACCTTCAGCGTCGAGAGCGCCATCGTCAGCGAGGGGTTGGTGGTCGATTACGTCAGCCATGTCGGCGAGATGCTCAACCGCACCGGCGAGGATGTCGGCAGCGATGTAACGCTGTTCGAAGCGGCGGACGTCTTTCTCTTCTGCTCGGCGGTGGTCTCGCGCAAGGTCATGGAGGCCGACCCGATGAACATTGCCCATTGCCCCTACGGGATCTTCGTGACCGACCGCGAAGGCGCGGTCGAGATCGGCTATCGCACCTTCCCCGAAGGTCCGATGCAGGAGGTGCAGGCGCTGCTCGACGGCATCGCGAAAGAGGCGGCGGGGCAGTAGCGGGTGGCGTTCGACAGCTTCTTCACCGCCGAGCTCGACCGCCTACGCGCCGAGGGCAACTACCGCCATTTCGCGGAGCTTGAACGGCATCGCGGCGCCTTTCCCGCAGCCACCCGGCATGACAGCGCAGCGCCTTCCGAGGTCACGGTCTGGTGCTCGAACGACTATCTCGGCATGGGCCAGCACCCCAAGGTGCTGGCCGCGATGCACGCGGCACTCGACGAGGTCGGCGCGGGCGCAGGCGGCACGCGCAACATCTCGGGCACCACGCGCCACCACGTGGCGCTGGAGCGCGAGCTTGCCGACCTGCACGGCAAGGAGGCAGCGCTGCTGTTCACCTCCGGCTACGTGTCGAACTGGGCCTCGCTCGGCACGCTGGCCGCGCGCATCCCCGGCTGCGTGGTGCTGTCGGATGCGGGCAACCACGCCAGCATGATCGAGGGCATCCGCCACAGCCGCGCCGAAAAGGTGATCTGGAAGCACAATGACCTCGCCGATCTGGAGGCCAGGCTCGCCGCCTTGCCCGCCAACGCGCCCAAGATCGTCGCCTTCGAGAGCGTCTATTCGATGGATGGCGACATCGCCCCCATTGCCGGTATCTGCGATCTCGCCGAGCGCTACGGCGCGATGACCTATCTCGACGAGGTTCACGGGGTCGGCCTCTACGGCCCGCGCGGCGGCGGCATCGCCGAGCGCGAGGGGCTGATGGGGCGCATCGACGTGATCGAGGGCACGCTCGGCAAGGCCTTCGGCGTGATGGGCGGCTATATCGCGGCCTCGGCGGCGCTGTGCGATTTCGTGCGCAGCTTCGCGTCCGGCTTCATCTTCACCACCGCTTTGCCGCCCGCCGTCGCCGCCGGGGCGCAGGCCGCCGTGCGGCACCTGAAGACCTCGGATGCCGAGCGCCGGTTGCAGGCCGAGCGGGTCGCCGCATTGCGCGCCCGGCTCGACGCCGCCGGCATCCCCCATCTGCCGAACCCGAGCCACATCGTGCCGGTGATGGTGGGCGACCCGGTGAAGTGCCGGTGGCTGTCGGACCTGCTGCTCGACGAGTTCGGCATCTACATCCAGCCGACCAATTACCCCACCGTGCCGCGCGGCACCGAGCGGCTGCGCATCACGCCCTCGCCCGTGCATGGCCAAGCCGATCTCGACCGGCTCACCGCCGCGCTGGAAACCCTGTGGGACCGGTGCCGCATCGCGCGCGTGCCGATGGCCGCGCAATAAGGAGATTGCCCATGATCCGCCTTGCCACACTCATCGCCCTCCTCGCCGCCCCGGCCCTGGCCGAACCGGTCGGCATCGATGCCGACCGCATGTCGGTCACGGTCGAGACGCCGGACGGCCCGATCGAGATCATGCGCGGGCAGGACAACGACGCCGTCATCACCGGCGATTTCGCCAAGACCTCGCGCGCCTGCCCGCCCTTCTGCATCCAGCCCATGACCCCGGCCGAGGGCGTCGCCACCATCGGCGAGCTTGAGCTTCTGGAGATGCTGGAGACCCCGGAGGCCGTGGTGATCGACAGCCGCACCCGCGAGTGGTTCGAGGGCGGCACCATCCCCGGCGCGGTCCACATGCCGTGGGACCGGATCACCGACCGGCTGGGCGAGCTGGGCTGCGAGCCGGATTTCGAGGGCTGGGACTGCTCGGAGGCCCCCGAGGTCGCGCTGTTCTGCAACGGGCCCTGGTGCGGCCAGTCGCCCACCGCGATCCGAGCGATGATCGGCGCGGGCTACCCGGCCGACAGGATCAGCTACTATCGCGGCGGCATGCAACTGTGGCGCCTGCTCGGCCTCACCGTGGCGAACGGGCGCTGAGCCGCGAGGCGCGGCCCAGCCTTGTGGATCAGGGTTTTACATAGGTGAAGCCCTGCTCCTGCAGGTAGTTCAGCTCGGCCACGCCCGAGGGCACGATCTGGTCCTCGAACACCTCGAAGAGATCCTCCTCATAGCTGATGTCGCGGCCGGTCAGCGTGTTGTTGCACACGAGGAAGGAGACGTTCTGACCGCGCAGGCTGGTCACGTCCATCTGCAGCTGCTCGTTCTCCATCGCATTTTGCAGCAGCCCGACGCCATTGCCGTGCAGCACGACCTTCACTTCGATGTTGTCGCGGCCAACGGCGTTGATGTGGTTCTGCACGTTGCGCAGCGCCCCCCGGTAGGCCTTGTCCGCCTCGCCGCCATGGCCGTTGATGTGATAGACCACCTTCTGCTGGCTATAGCGGTCGCTCTCGGCCGCAGCTGCCCCCGCCACCAGCAGCGTCAGCGCCGCCAGCCCGGCGGCCACGGCGCCGCGCATCCGTTTCAGTATCGTCATCGCTTCCTCCCTTGAGCGGGCATGGGCGGCATGCCCCACCGTTCCGGACCGAGGCCGCGCGCGGCCGCAGCGATCCGGCTGCGCCACTTCGACGCATTCATACATTCAACTACGTATTTGCCGCCTGTCCACCCTTGTTCCGGCATCGGCGAACTCACGCTCGGACCGAGGGTGGAAGGAACCTGCCCGGAAGTATTCTTGTTTTGATATATGAAGGAGGACACGAGATGACCCTGCGCTTCGAACAGATCCTGGCCGACGGCGTCGCCGAATGCTCCTACCTGCTGGGCGACGACGCGGCGCATGTCTGCGCCATCGTCGATCCGCGCCCCGACGTGGAGATCTACCTCGCGGCGGCGCGGCGCTTCGGCCTCGCCATCACCCATGTCTTCGAGACCCACATCCACGCCGATTTCATGAGCGGCGCGCGCGAGCTGGTCGACCGCCTCGGCGGGCAGGCCAAGCTCTACGTCAGCACCGAGGGCGGGGCCGAATACGGCTTCGACCACGAGGCGGTGAGCGACGGCGACGAATTCAGCTTCGGCGGGCTGCGGATGAAGGCGCGCTTCACCCCCGGCCACACGCCCGAGCACATGTCCTACTTCCTCTATGACGGCGACACCGAGACGCCATGGGGCGTGCTCTCGGGCGACGCCTTTTTCGTCGACAGCGTCGGCCGGCCCGACCTGATGGGCGACGACCAGACCGAGGAGCTGACCGAAAAGCTGTTCCACACGGTGCGCGACGTGTTCATGGCGCTGCCCGACGATGTCATCATCTATCCCTGCCACGGCGCGGGATCGGCCTGCGGGCCGGATATCGGCGACCGCATGTCGAGCACGATCGGCTATGAGCGGCGCTTCAACGACTACGCGAAGATCGAGAGCCTTGAGGAATTCAAGCGCGTCATGCAGGCGGACGCCCCGCCGGTGCCGACGCATTACCCTCGGCTCAAGAAGGTGAACGCCAAGGGCCCCGAGGTGCTGCGCAACCTGCCGCGCGTGCCGCCGCTGACGGTCGAGCAGTTCGCCCAGGCCGCCGAGGGCGGCGCGCAGATCGTCGACATCCGCGACATGATGGATTTCGGCGCGGGCCATGTGAAGGGCAGCCTCAACATCGGCGCGCGGCCCGAGCTGTCGGTCTGGGCCGGATGGCTTCTGGACCCGGACAAGCCGATCCATCTCGTGCTGCACGAGGACACCGATCTGCCCGAGGTCGTGAAGCTCCTGTGGCGCACCGGCTTCGACCGGTTCGGCGGCTATCTCGCAGGCGGCATGAGCGCCTGGCGCGAGGCGGGGCGGGAATTCGCGCAGATTCCGCAGATCTCGGTTCATGAGCTGAAGGACGCGGGCGACATCACCCCGCTTGACGTGCGCAAGCCCGACGAATGGGAGGGCGGCCATGTGCCGGGCGCGACCCACGCCTTCCTTGGCGAGCTGCGCGAAAAGCTGGGCGATCTCGATCGCTCCCGGACCTACGCCACCTACTGCGCCAGCGGCTTTCGCGCGAGCATCGCGTCAAGCCTGCTCGCAGCGCAGGGCTTCGAGAGCGTCCGCAACGTTCCCGGCAGCTGGAAGGCCTGGACAGCCGCTGGCTACGAAACCGAAAAACCAAGTTGAGGAGAACAGCATGCAGGACACCGTCCAGATCAACGACCGCTTCACCGTCGCGAAATTCGCCCCCGAGGCTGAGCAGATCAGGCAGGCCGGGCAGGAAGGCTTTCGCTCAATCATCAACATGCAAACCGATGACGAGGACAAGAAGCTCAAGATGAAGCCCGATGAGGAAGGCCGACTGGCCGAAGAAGCCGGGCTGACCTACCTCCATCACCCGGTGGATGGGCAGTCCCTCTCCAACGAGGTGGTCGACGCGTTCCGCCGCAAGGCCACCGAGTTGCCCGCCCCGGTGCTCGTTCATTGTGCCTCGGGTAAGCGGTCCGGCGCTCTCGTCATGATGCATATCGCCAGCGAGAACGGCATGAGCGGCGAGGAGGTCATCGAGAAGGCCGAGGAAATGGGCTTCGAATGCGACACGCCGGAGCTCGAAAGCTTCGTGAAGGATTACGTCAACAACCACAATGGTGGTTGACCCCCGCCCGCGCCCCCGCCCGGCCCTGCCGGGCGCGGGCGCTCACTGCGCCCCGCGCGCGCAATACAGCCTGTGCAGCGTCTCCAGCACCGCCACGACCTCGTCGCCGGTCACGTTGTAGTAGATCGTCTGCCCCTCGCGCCGCCCTACGACCAGGCCCGCTTCCTTCAACCTTTTCAGCTGCTGCGACATGGTCGGCTGCGACATGTCGCAGATCCGCGCCAGGTCGCCGACCGAGCGTTCGCCCTCGACGAGACGGCACAGGATACGCAGCCGCGCCTCTGAGGCCAGCATCCCCATCAGCGCCGCGGCGCCCGCGATGTCGCCGTCGAGGAAATCATCGGTGATTTTCATATACGACCCATTGAATATGCAGTAGCAGGAATATATAGATGTTCTGAAACAAGACAAGCCCGACCACGTTGGGCGATGTATCACGGAGTCGAGAGATGGAAACCTCATTCACCCCATGGCTGTCGCTGGCGGGCGGCATGATGATCGGGGCCTCGGCGGTGCTCCTGATGGCCACGAATGGCCGCATCGCCGGCATCAGCGGTCTGACCTCGCGCCTCTTCGCGCGCTCCACCGATGGCGAGGCGCGCGGCGTCTCGGCGCTGTTCGTGCTGGGCCTGCTCTTGGCCGCGCCGATCTGGCTGCTGGTGTCGGGCGACTGGCCGCAGCAATGGGTGCCGTCGAGCCCCATGTTGATGGCCGCCGCGGGCCTGCTGGTGGGCTTTGGTGCGACCTATGGCAATGGCTGCACCTCCGGCCACGGCGTCTGCGGCATCTCTCGCGGCTCGATGCGCTCGATCGTGGCCACGGCGACCTTCATGGCGGCGGCCTTCGCCACCGTCTTCGTCACCCGTCACGTGATCGGAGGCTGAGATGAAACAGATCTTCGCGCTTCTGTCGGGCCTGATCTTCGGCTTCGGCCTGATCGTTTCGGGCATGTCCGACCCGGCCAAGGTACTCAATTTCCTTGATGTCTTCGGCACGTGGGACCCGAGCCTCGCCTTTGTCATGGGCGGCGCCATCGCGGTGACGGCACCGGGCTTTGCCTGGCTCACGCGGAGCCGCTCGCGCCCGTTCTTCGACAGCCAGTTCCGCATCCCCAGCCGCACCGATCTCGACCCCAAGCTCATCACCGGCGCGGTGCTGTTCGGCACCGGCTGGGGGCTTGGCGGTTTCTGCCCCGGCCCGGCGCTGACCGCGCTGCCGATCATGGCGTCCGGCACGCTGATCTTCGTGCCGTTCATGCTGGCGGGCATGTGGCTCGCCCGGCACACCCCCGACCTCTCCACGCCCCTCAGCAAAGGAGCCACCTCATGACCGACCCCCTCAAGAGCCGCGTCGTGCGCCATTCGCCCTCGACCGGCGAAGGCAGCCCCGACGTCTGGGGCATCTACGAGCCCGACACCGGGTCGATCCAGTATATCTGCGCCGATCCCGCGACGCGTCAGGCGGCGCTGATCGACGTGGTGTGGAACTTCGACCCGAAGAACTACCGCTTTTCCACCGAGAGCATGGACCAGGTGCTCGACATCGTGCGCGAGAACGACCTGAAGGTGCAATGGGTGCTCGACACCCATCCCCATGCCGATCACGTCATGGCCTCGGCGCATCTGAAAGAGCGCACCGGTGCCCCCAATGCCATCGGCGCGCTGGTGCCCGAGATCGCCAAGATCTGGGCCGACATCTACAACCTGCCCGAGGCCTTCGCGCCGAGCCGCGATTTCGACCACCTGTTCGAGGAGGGCGAGACCTTCAAGATCGGCGATCTGGAGGCACGCGTGATGCTCTCGCCCGGTCACACCTTGGGCTCGATCACCTATGTCTGCGGCGACGCGGCCTTCGTGCATGACACGCTGATGCAGCCCGACGCCGGCACCTCGCGCTCGGACTTCCCGGGCGGCAAGACGGCCGAACTGTGGGATTCGATCCAAGCGATCCTCGCCCTGCCCGGCAACACCCGGCTGAACGTCGGCCACGACTACGGCACCAAGGAGCGCCGCGAGCCGATGTGGGAGGCCACGGTCGACGAGCACCGCGCCCACAACATCCATGTCAAGGACGGCACCAAGCGCGAAGATTACATCGAGCGCCGCCAGAGCCGCGACAAGACGCTGGCCCTGCCCAACCGCATCCTCGCGGCGCTGCAGATCAACCTGCGCGGCGGGCGGCTGCCCGAGGCCGAGGATGACGGCAACCACTACCTGAAGCTGCCGGTGAACCGGTTCGACTGAGCTTTGGGGCGGCCTGCGGGCCGCCCGCCTTCCTTCCCCAAACCATGCCGGACGGACCGAGATGACCCTGCCCCCGCTGTCGCGCTACCTGCCGATCCTCGATTGGGGGCGGCGCTACGACCGCTCGACCTTCACCGGCGACATGGTGGCGGCGGTGATCGTGACGATCATGCTGATCCCGCAATCACTGGCCTATGCGCTGCTCGCGGGCATGCCGCCCGAGGCCGGGATCTATGCCTCGATCGCGCCGATCCTGCTCTACGCGATCTTCGGCACCTCCCGCGCGCTGGCAGTCGGCCCGGTCGCCGTCGTCTCGCTGATGACGGCGGCGGCGGTGGGCAACATCGCCGAGAGCGGCACCGCCGGTTACGTGGCCGCCGCGCTGACGCTGGCCTTCCTGTCGGGCGCGATGCTTCTGGCGCTGGGGCTGTTCCGCCTCGGCTTTCTGGCGAACTTCCTGTCCCACCCGGTGATCGCAGGCTTCATTACCGCGTCCGGCATCCTGATCGCGGCGAGCCAGCTGCGCCACATCCTCGGCATCGAAGCCGAGGGTCACACGCTGATCGAGATACTCGGCAGCCTTTTTGCGCATCTTGGCGAGATCAATCTCATCACCGTCGCCCTGGGCGTCTCGGCCACGGCCTTCCTGTTCTGGGTGCGCGGCGGGCTGAAGCCGCTGTTGCGCCGCCTCGGGCTCGGGCCCCGCATGGCCGATCTCGGGGCCAAGACCGGCCCGGTGCTGGCCATCGTCGCCACCACCCTCGCCGTCTGGGCCTTCGATCTCGGAAAACGCGGCGTCGCCATCGTCGGCGAGGTGCCGCAAAGCCTGCCGCCGCTCACCCTGCCCTCCTTCTCGCCCGAGCTTCTGTCGCAGCTCTTCGTGCCTGCGCTGCTCATTTCGATCATCGGCTTCGTCGAGAGCATCTCGGTCGCGCAGACGCTCGCCGCCAAGAAACGCCAGCGCATCGACCCCGATCAGGAGCTGATCGGTCTTGGCACCGCCAACCTCGGCGCGGCCTTTACGGGCGGCTTTCCGGTGACGGGCGGCTTCTCGCGCTCGGTGGTGAACTACGACGCGGGCGCCGAGACGCCCGCCGCGGGCGCCTTCACCGCCCTCGGTCTCGCGCTGGCCGCGCTGTTCCTGACGCCGCTCATCCACTACCTGCCGAAAGCCACCCTTGCGGCCACGATCATCGTCGCCGTTCTCAGCTTGGTCGATTTTTCGATCCTGAAACGCGCCTGGGCCTTCAGCCGCGCCGATTTCGCCGCCGTGTCGGTGACGATCCTGCTGACGCTCCTCTTCGGCGTCGAGCTCGGTGTGACGGCGGGCGTGGTCACCTCGATCCTCGTGCATCTTTACAAGACCTCGCGCCCGCACATGGCCGTGGTGGGGCGCGTCCCCGGCACCGAGCATTTCCGCAACGTGCTGCGCCACGAGGTCGAGACCCAGCCGCAGGTGCTGACGCTGCGTGTGGACGAGAGCCTCTACTTCCCCAACGCCCGCTTTCTCGAAGACCAGCTGTCGACCTACGCCGCCGACAAGCCCGAGCTGACCGACGTGGTGCTGATGTTCCCGGCGGTGAACGAGATCGACCTCTCGGCGCTGGAATCGCTCGAAGCGATCAACACCCGGCTTCGCGACGCGGGCGTGCGGCTGCATCTGAGCGAGGTGAAGGGCCCGGTGATGGACCTCCTCAAGCGCAGCCATTTCCTCGATGAGCTGACCGGCGAGGTCTTCCTCAGCCAGCACGAGGCCGCCTGCAAGCTGGGCGGCGATGCCCCGACGCGCGCCGTCACCGACGGCGCGGCTTGAAACGGCGCAGAAGTTTTCGGGGGCACTATGCCAGTCTCGCGGCGCGCGCGCGCATCAGTGCAGACCGTCGCGGAGCGAACGCGGCCTGTCCCGGCCTTGATCGAAGCTGGCAAGAACACCGGGATGGGTGGGAGGTCACCGTCTCTATGAGGCTGGATCGATTGCGCTGATGAGGTGAGACCCCAAGCCAGCTGCCCGATAAAGAAGCAGGCTTGGGGTCATGTCACCGGATGCGTGATTACCGAAGTTTCCGCAGTTGCGGGCTCACATCGGCATCAGCGAATAGCCCTGCGACTGCAGAACCGGAATGGCCGAGAGCGCCGAAAGGGTCATCTGCACACCGGGCGCGAGCATCGTTTCGTCGACGCCGTGCGATGCCGCGGCTTGGGAGCAGACCATGATCTGCACCCCCGCGTCCTGAAGGGCCGCGATCAGCTCGAGATTGGGGTTCGCTTCGCCATTCGCGGCCCTCGACGCCTCATCGGACATGATCGCCTCGGTCGCGCCGCCATGCACGATGACGATGAAATCGCGGTTCTCCTGCTCGACACCCGCCAAGCCATAGACGTTCACGGCGCGGGCCGTGCGCCAGAGATTGGCATTCGCCCCGTCGGGCATCGTCTTGTCCGATGAGACGCTGAACACGATCTGATGCAGCTCTTCGGCGCTCGGTTGCAGCGTGGCCCCGGGCGCGTCGACGATTCTGCCAAATCCTTCGATGACGGGCGTCACCCCTTCCGGCTGGCTGGCAGAGCCTGTCTCGGACTGGGCCGAAGCTAGGCCGGGCACCATGGCAAGGCCGAGCGCCAGACCCAAGGAGAGGACGGGTTTCGTGAATTGAGCGGCGACTGCTGCCATGATGGTTTTCTTCTTCGATTGATGTTTACGCCAAAAGAGCCGGGCACTTGCGGCTTCGCGGCCATCGGGCTGGGTCAACGAGGCAATTCGAAGCGCACGGACCGACGGAGTCGCCCGGATGTCGGCGATCAGCCCCGCAGCTTTCTTGCAAGGGGCCGTCGAAGCCCCTTCAGCCATGGGCATGGCCCGATCCGGCGGACTGACCGGCCTTTGGGTAAAGGAACATTCTCGTCTCGAGAGGCACCTTCTCGTAGAGGTCGATGATCTGATCGTTCACCAGCCGGGCGCAGCCATTCGAAACTGCCGTTCCGTTCGTCTGCGCACGGTTCGTACTATGGATCCTCAGGAAGGTGTCGTAGCCGTCATTGAACAGGTAGAGCGCCCGCGCGCCTAGAGGATTGTCCACGCCGCCCGGCATTCCGCCCGCCCATTTCTCGTAAACCTCCGGCTCGCGTTCGAGCATGCCCGGAGTGGGCGTCCAGCTTGGCCATTCCTTCTTGGTCTGAATAACGAAGCTGCCGGCCTCGTAGAGGGTGTCACGGCCCACGCCGACCGCATAACGGAGCGCCCGTGCGCCCGGCAGCGTCCAATAGAGCGCGAAATCATCCGGCATGATGTGGATCTGGCCCGCCGGTATTCCTTTCGCGATCGGCACCTCGCGGGGCGGAATCGGGGTCGCCGTCGCGGCGGCGTCCTGACCCCATGCTCCGCTCAGGGGCAGCGCTCCGACGGCAAGGCCACCTGCCGCGTTCTTGAGAAAACCTCGTCTCAGCATGCTTCACCTCATCTGCTTGGGCCCCACGACCGGCACGGGCCATGCCCTCGGCCCTGCCGGGACCGGATTTCCGGGTTGACCTATTTGGGGGTATTCCTGTCTTGGCGCCTCTCCGATCCGGGCAAGCTTAAGGTTTGCTTACGAACGCGGTTTGGAAGACGCTTTTTCAACGTCCGGCATCGGCGGCTCGTTCCCCGAGGGACCAGCGCAGGGCAACACAACCCGCACAGCCTCGCCGCCATCCGCACGCGCCGCGAATTCGAGCCGCGCGCCAAACCGCTGGAGCGCCGCCTGCGCGATCGACAGGCCCAGCCCGCTCCCCGCCGCCGAAGCGTTCGCCCCGCGAAAGAACCGCTCGGTCACGCGGAGCCGGTCCGCCGCCGGAATCCCCGGGCCGCGATCGAGAACCGACACGGCGATCTGTTGGCCCTGCACCGTTCCCTCGATCTCGACCTCGCTCCCCCGGCGGACTGGCAAGGACCGCGTTCTCGACGATGTTGCGCAGCGCGACGGCGGGAAGCACGGGGTCGGAGATCCGGCAGAGGAGCCCCGGCGCCATCTCTACCCTGATCCGCACCTCTCGCTCCGCGGCGAGCCGCCCCACCTCCTGCGCTACATCGGTCACGAGGCGCGTCATGTCGGTGATACCGCCCTCCTCGACCGGCGCGCCGTCGACGGCGGCGAGTTCGAGAAGCTGCCGCACCATCCGGTCGGTCCGGGCGACGCCGCTTTCAATCCGCGCCAGCGCCTTTTGCCGCGTCGCCTCGTCCGGCGCCATCGCCGCGATCTGCGCTTGGGTCTTGATCCCGACAAGCGGGGTCTTCAGCTCGTGCGCGGCAAAGGCGGTGAAGCTCTTTTCTCGCTCGCGCGCGGCGGCGACGCGGGCGAAGAGCCCGTCGAGCGCAGCCCCCATGGGCCGGATCTCGCGCGGCAGAGGGCCCGCCGACACCGGCCCGAGATCCTCGGCCGTGCGCGCCCCGAGCGCCC
>NZ_JAMYXC010000284.1 GCF_024159025.1 Limimaricola litoreus | reverse complement strand
GCCGCCTCGCCCGGGGCGAGCGGGCCGAGCGGACCCACCACCGGCGTCGCGCCGTCGTCGCCGACGAAGCGGAAGGTGGTGCCCGCCGGGAAATCGAGATTGGCGACATCAAGCGCGAAGCTGTCGGTCTCGTTGCCTTCGTTGCCGATGACGAATTCGAAGGCGATGGTGCCGCCCTGCGCCGCGTCCGAGGTCTCGGTCACGATGCCGTCGCCCGCCGCGCCATCATCGGTGCGCGAGGCCAGCACCGAGGCATCGGGCAGGGTGTAGCTGTCGACCAGATCCGGCGCGAAGCTCCCGTCGACGCGGATCGAGGCGGTGTTCGAGGGCGCGTAGCTGCCGCCTGCGTCCGACTGGGTCGCCACGTTCTCGATGATGCCCGCATCCGCCGCGCCGATCGTCGCGGTGAAGGTGACCGAGCCGCTGCGCCCCGCCGCGACCGAGGAGATGGTGAAGCCCACGGTGTTGGTCGCGGGGTCGTGCTCGAAGGCGACGGTCTCGCCCGCGCCGTTGGTGGCGTCGGTGCCGCCGCCATTGGTCTCGTCGAGCCCGCCCGTGACCGTGCGGTCCGACCATTGGGCCGACCCCGGAAGATAGGGCAACGCCGCGTCGAGCACGTCCTCGACCGCATAGCTGCTCGAAGGGGCGAGGCCGGTGTTGGTGTAGGTCAGCGTGATCTCCACCCTGTCGCCGGGATCGACGATGTCGGGATTCCCGCCCGAGCGGTCGACGGTCATGGATTTGACCAGCTCCATGATCGCGTCCGAGGAGACGGTAAGCTGATCGGTGTTGCTTTGGCTCACGCTCGGGTCGAGCTGGCTGGCGGCGGTGACGGTCAGCGTCTCGGTCGCGCCGCTTGCGGCATCGGCACGCGCGGTGGCGTCGATCACGAAGCCGAAGCGCTCGCCGGGGGCGAGGGTCGGCGTCTGGGTGATCGGCGTGGCGCTGTCGGCGACGCCGTCCATGTCGGCATCGGCATAGATGGTGATGCTGGCGAAATCGAGCGCGCCCGCCCCTTCGGCGATGGAAAGGTCGAAGATGTCCGCGCCGTTGCCCTCGTTGACGATGACATGCGGCAAGAACGCCTTGCCGCCCGGCGCGACGGTTTCGGTGATGTCGGCGGTCAGCGTCGCGCCCGCGACCTGCTGCACCAGGGTCTCGACCTTGTTCGAGGTCACGGTGACGGTGTCACCGGCAGCGTTGACATAGCTCGCCACGGCCTGGTTGCCGATGACCGATCCGGCCTCCGGCGCGGCGAAGGCTGCCGTGGCGGCGAGCGAGATGAGCGTCAACGCGGTGGTCGAGCGCAGGGCGGCGCGGGAATGGATCATGGGGATGTCTCTGCAAGGAAGGATGAGGGGTGAGCGCAGCGGCCGAAACGGGGGCCGGACTGGAGACCGGAAGCGTTCAGTCGACGATCAGCCGATAGGTGGTCCGGGCCTCCCCGCCCGGCGGCAGGGTCTCCTCGAAGCGCCAGCGCAGCGCCACGATCTCCGCGTCCGGCAGAGGCTCGGTGACGGTGTCGCCCTCATCGGTGCGGATGGTGCGAAAGGCGGGCAGGCCCGACCATTCGAGCCCCGGCACCTGCGGATCGAGCTCGGCCTGCACCTCCAGAAGGGCGGAAAGCGAGCTGGTTGCGGAGGCCGGGATCAGCCTCGTGCCCTCGGGCACAGGGGCGCCGACCACGACATCCTCCAGTGCGTCCTCTTCGGAGAGGTTGCGGCTGACCAGCGCGTATTCGATGGTCTCGCCCGGGCGGACGGCCTCGCGCGCGGCGAGCCGTTCCTCGCCCTCGGAATCCGTCTCGACGATGGCGAAGCTCAGCTCGCTGACGAGATCCTGCGCCAGGGCGGGCCCGGCCAGCGCCAGAACCAGCGCGGCAGGGGCGCAATGGCGCGTTGCGGTCCAGACGAATGACGTCATCCGGCATGTCCTTTCTCGGGGCCACGGCATTGCCGCGGCGGTGATGGGGAACCCCCATGGGCCCTCTTTGGGGCCGACACCCTTCCCCTAGCGCCCGCGTGTTGAGACATGCCTAACGGCCCCGCCCCATCGCCCCCCGTGACCCGGAAAATCCGCATTTTCAGAGCGGAAGATGCACGCAAATTTCATCGAAATGCCCCGAGATCGCGCGGGTCTCGACGCATGACCGCCCCTGTTCGAAGGGGAGCGCCCGCCCGCGCTTCAGCCGATATTAAGCCTCATGCGTCATGCCTGCGCAGAGCCCTGTCACGGGGCCTTCGATGCGACAGCCTGCAGGACAGCCCTCACCATGACGCCAGTTTTCCGCCGCGCGGCGCGGCTCAAGCCATGCCGCCGTCTCGTCGCCGCCAGCCTGGCGCTTGGCATGACCCTTGCCGCCGCCCCCGCCCCTGCCCAGGAGCTCGTCTTGCAGACGGTCGGCGCGCCGCAGGTCGTCGGCAGCGGCGCGGGCAAGCGCGCCTTGTGGCGCAATGCGGGCCGCGTGGACGGGCGGGCGGTGGACATCGTCGGCGTGCTGACCGACGCCGCGCTCGATCATGTCTTCGGCACCGGCAACGGCCAGATCCAGATCACCTCCGCCGCGCAGGACGTGCATTTCGCCGATTTCCATCTCTACGAGGCCGGCACCCATGATCTGGTGACCGATCAGGGCGGCGTTCCGGTCATCGCGGATGTGAACATCCAGATCAACGACATCGACGGCCCCTCGAACGAGCAGGTCTATGCGCAGATCTGCGGCGGCGGGGTCGAATATGTCCGCGTCGACCGCACGGCCACGACAAGGCGCGGCTTCTTCACCGGCGCCAGCGCCTTCGGCAGCGAGATCTTCATTCTCGAAGGCGATCGGAACTACAACAACGAGCCGGTCTCGGGCCTCGAGATCTTCTATCCGCAGACCTCGGTGTTCCGCTTCGGGCGCACCGCGAACACCAATTTCCTCGTCCGGCTCGCCAATCCAAGCTACGAGCTGGCCGACACCTTCAACCTGCAATGCGGCGATTTCCGCGCCACCACGCTGGTCGACGACATCAAGGAGCAGGTGCTGGGCGAGCCCGTGCGCCTGAGCATCCTCTACAACGACTCGGTCGCGACCGGGAACAACAACCCGCCCGCCAACAATTCGCAGACCCCCAGCCGCTACGCGCTGCAGGCGGTCGATCTCGTGCCGCCGGCGACGGCGCTCAACGAGGTGACCGACGATGCGGGCCACCGGATCGGCTTCGATGTGCCGGGCGAGGGCACATGGTCCTATGACGACGCGAGCGGCGAGCTGACCTTCACGCCCCTTGTCGCCTTCTTCGGCGCGCCGACCCCGATCGAATACCGCCTCCAGCGGCCCGAGAACACGGCCGGCCCGGTCTTCACCGCGCCCGCAACGGTGACGATCGACGTGGGCTCGGTCGGCCTGCTCAAGATGGCGACGCTGGCGGATGTGAACCTCAACGGCTACGCCGATCCGGGCGAGACGATCGCCTATGTCTTCACCGCCGAAAACTTCGGCAATCTCACCCTGACCGACGTGGCGCTGGCCGAGACCCGCTTCAGCGGCAAGGGCGTGCCGCCGGTCATCACCTTCCAGAGCGCCACCGGGCTTTCGCCCGAGGGGACGCTGGAGCCGGGCGAAAAGGCGGTCTACACCGCGACCTACACCCTCGTGCCCGAGGATCTCGACACCACGATCAGCAATCAGGCCGAGGTCACCGCGCGCACCGCTTCGGGCACGCCGGTCTCCGATCTGTCCGACAGCGAGAACGAAAGCGATGGCGACGGGGTGGCGCGCAATGGCGGCGGCGCGGGGCGCGACGATCCGACCAGCATCTACGCGGGCTCCGGCCCCGATCGCGGCGACGCCCCCGCCACCTACGGCGATCCGCAGCATGACGACACCTCGCAATACCGGATCGGCGCGGAGCCCGGCGATGGCGACGGCTCCACCCAGCACAGCGCCGATGCGAAAGGCGACGACACGGGCCGGCGCGACGATGAGGAGGAGGCGCTGTTTCCCCAGCTTTACGGCGGGCTGACACGCCGCGTCTCGATCCCGGTCGGAGAGCCGGTGGCGGGCAGCGGGCTCTTGCAGGTCTTCGTCGATTTCGCCGCCGACGGCTCCTTCCTGACGCCGGGCGATAAGGTCGGCACCGATCTGCGCGACGGCGGGGCGAATGATCTCGACGGGCAAGCCAACGGGGCCATCACCTTCGACATCGCCGTGCCGCCGACGGCCCCGCTGGTGCCGAGCTTCGCGCGGCTGCGGTTCTCGAGCGTGGCGGGGCTCGACGCCACCGCCGCCGCCCCCGATGGCGAGGTCGAGGATCACGCCATCACCCTCAGGACACCGCCCGAGGCCGACCGCGGCGACGCGCCCGCGAGCTACGGCGATCCGCGCCACGTCGTCGAAGGCGCGCCCGACTACTACCTCGGCACGGTGCCGCCCGATGCCGATGCCGTCTCGCAGGCCGGGGCGGGCGCGCAGGGCGACGATCTTTCCGGGCAGGACGACGAGGACGGCGTGAGCCTTGGCACGCTGCACGCGGGCGGCCTCGCGCAGATCACCGTGACGGTGAACGAGCCCACGCCCGGCTCGGCCTGGCTGCAGGGCTTCATCGATTTCGACGGCGACGGCAGCTTTGCCCAGGCCGGCGACAGGGTGGCGCATGATCTGCAGGACGGCGGCCCCGATGACCGTGACGGGGCGGTCGACGGCACCATCACATTCGAGGTCGCCGTGCCCGCCGGGGCCACGGCGCAGACCACCTATGCGCGCTTCAGATGGTCGACCGACAGCCTCGGCAGCGAAACCGCCTTCGATGGCGAGGTCGAGGATTACGCGCTCACCATCTCCGACGATCCGCCGCCCTTCCTCTGCGATGGCTCGCTCTACCGCTTCGACGACAGCAGCACGGTGCTGCGGCGGCTGCGCTTCACCAGCTCAAGCGCGGGCTACACGGTGAACGCGCAGCAGATCGGCGCCGCCGGGGCCGCGCGCACGGGGCCATGGGGCTACAATGCGGTAGACGGCTATCTTTACGGTCTGCGGCCCGGCGACACCCGGCTCTACCGGGTCGATGGCAGCGGCAGCTTCACCGATATGGGCAAGATATCCGGCGCCGAGGATGCCGCGCGCGCCGGTGACATCCTGCCCGACGGGACGATGATCTACGCGGTGGACGCGACCACATGGCAGATCGTCGATCTGGCGACGCCCAGCTCGCCCGTGAGCCGCGGCCTGCTCAATCTGGCCTTCGGCGTCGCGCCCGAGGACATCGCCTGGAACCCGGCGGACGGCCATCTCTACGGCATCGACCAATCGACCGGGCGGCTGTTTCGCGCGCCCGCCAATGGCGGCCTGCCCGGCACGATCACGCCCCAGCTCATCGGCCCCGCGATCTATGCGGGCGTCTTCGGCGCCATCTGGTTCGACGGGGCGGGCCGGCTCTATGGCTATTCCGATACGACGCATGGGCTCTTCCTGATCGACACCGCGACGGGGGGCGCGCAGCTCATCGCCCGGATGAGTTTCGACGAGGGCGGGCTGAGCGAGGGCGCCTCCTGCCGCGGCGCGGCACCGATCCGCTTCGGCGCGATCGCGGGCCATGTCTACGAGGACGCCAACGCCTCCGACACCCGCGACGCGGGCGAGACCGATCTCGGCGCGGGCATCGGCCTGCGGCTTTTCAACGAGAGCGGTACCCCCTCCGACACCTCCGACGATGTCGAGATCAAGGCCACCGAGACCGCCGCCGATGGCAGCTACGGCTTTTCGGGCCTCTTGGTGAACACCGGCCACCGCGTCCTGCTCGACGAGGCCGACCCCGACCTTGGCGCGGGCCGCCGGATCGGCACCTCGAACCCGCGGATGGGCGTTGCCGTGGCCCCGGACCGCGTCACGCGCGATCAGGATTTCGGCTTCGACGCGGCGGGGTCGGACCTGTCGATCACCAGCTACATCGCCGCCCATGGCACCACCACCCCGCGCAGCTCCGCCGCGCCGGGCGACCTGCTCGACTGGATCGTGACGGTCGAGAACGCGGGCGCGGGCTCGCCCTCGGGCGTCAAGGTGATCGCCCGCATCCCCGATGGCTACGACTACGTCTCCGACAGCGCCCCGGCGACGGGCGACAGCTATGACCCCGAGACGGGGCTGTGGTTCGTCGACGAGATCATCGGCGCGACCTCCGAGCGTCTGACCGTCACGCTGCGCATGCGCGAAACGGGGGAGACCACCGGCCGGGCCGAGATCATCTACAGCTCCCTGCCCGATCCCGACAGCGATCCGGGCGTCGGCGCCTCGGTCGATGACGGCAACGACGGCCTCATTGATGACGACGAGACCGCCTATGCGCTGGCCCGGATCGACAGCGGCCGAAGGCTCGAAGGCCGCGTCTTTCTCGATGACGGCAGCGGCGGGGCCACGGCGCATGACGCGCGCAGGGGCGGCGATGAGACGGGGCTGGGCGGCGTCGCGCTGCGCCTGACGGGCGAGGACGGCACGCAGCTTGCGCGGCTCACCACCGATGCGGCGGGGCGCTGGTCCTACAGCCTCGCGGCCGATCACGCAGGCGCGGTGATGATCGAGGTCCTGCCCGGCGAGGGGCGCATCGCCATCTCGGAGCGCAGCGATGCTCTGCCGGGCCTCGTCGACGCCGATCCGCATGACGGGCGCTTCGCCTACCTGCCCGCCACCGCGACCGATTACCTCGATCTCGACTTCGGCCTGCTGCCGGTTCCGCAGCTGAGCGAGGATCAGGTCGCCGCCATCTCGGCGGGGCAGGTCGTGACCTTGGCGCACCGCTACACCGCCAGCTCATCGGGGCGGGTGGGCTTTGCGGTGACCATCCTCTCGGAGACCCCGCGCGATGGCTATGCGGTCGCGCTGTTCGACGATCCGGCCTGCGACGGCGCGCCCGACCAGCCGCTCCTGGCGGATGTCGCGGTGACGGCGGGAATGCCGGTCTGCCTTGTGCTGCGGGTTTCGGCGGGGGCGGGCGTCGGGCCGGGCGGCAGCCTCGCCCTGCGCCTGGACGCCACGACGACCTTCACCGACACGACCGCCACCCATGGGACCGCCAATATCGACCGGCTCGGCAGCACCACCACCGCCTCGGGGCTGATCCTGCGCAAGACGGTGCGCAACATCACCCAGGGCACCCCCGAAGGCACGGCCAACCAGGGCGCGCCGGGCGATCTGCTGACCTACCGGATCGACGTGCTGAACGCCGCCGGAGAGCCGGTGCAGGACCTCGCGATCTTCGACCGCACCCCGCCCTATACCGCGCTTTCCGCCCCGCCGACCGATCCCACCGCCCTCGCGCCGGGCGTGTCGTGCGATCTCGTGACCCCGGCCACCGCCGCCTCGGGCTATGAGGGCCATCTGGGCTGGAGCTGCTCGGGCGCGCTGCAGCCCGGCGCGCAGGGCTCCGTCTCCTTTACCGTGCGGATCCGGCCCTGATCCGGCGGCCCTGATCAGGGCCCCGGGGACCGCGCGGCTTGATGCCGCGCGAAAATGGTATACCAATTATCCCCAAAGGAGTGGCGCGCCGTAGTCGGGGCGCGCCGGGGGAGGACAGATGCAGACCATTCACCCCGCCGCCCCGGCGGCGATCGCGGCGCTCGCGCCCCTGCTCGGCGACAGGCTCACCACCGCGCGGGCACCGCGCGAGCAGCACGGCGCCAACGAGGCGCATCACCCCGCCGCCCCGCCCGATGCCGTGGCCTTTCCCGAAACCACGCAGGAGGTCGCCGCGATCCTGCGCGCGGCCCATGACCATGGCTGTCCAGTCACCGCCATCGGGGCGGCCAGCTCGCTCGAAGGGCATCACCTCGCGGTCAGGGGCGGCATCGGGCTGAGCCTTGCGCGGATGAACCGCATCCTCGCGGTGCATGCCGAGGACATGGACGCGGTGGTCCAGCCCGGCGTCACCCGCACGCGCCTCAACGAGGAGCTGCGCGCCACCGGGCTGATGTTCCCGGTCGATCCCGGCGCCGACGCGAGCCTCGGCGGCATGGCCGCGACCCGCGCCTCGGGCACCACCGCGGTGCGCTACGGCACGATGCGCGACAACGTGTTGGCGCTCGAAGTGGTGCTGGCCGACGGGCGGATCATCCGCACCGGCAGCCGCGCGCGCAAATCGAGCGCGGGGCTCGATCTCACCCGGCTGATGATCGGCTCCGAGGGCACGCTCGGCATCATCACCGAGATGACGCTGAAGCTGCACGGCCAGCCCGAGGCGGTCTCGGCCGCGACCTGCCGCTTCGGCACTGTCGCCGATGCGGTCGATTGCGTGATCGCCACGATCCAGTCGGGGCTGGCGGTGGCGCGGATCGAGCTTCTGGACGAGATGATGCTGCGCGGCTTCAACGCCTATCAGAACAGCGACCTGCCCGAGGCGCCGCATCTCTTCGTGGAGTTCCACGGCAGCCCGGCGGACGTCGGCGAGCAGGCGCAGGCCTTCGGCGATCTCGCGGGCGAATTCGGCGCCATGGGCCTGCGCTGGACCGACCGGGCCGAGGAATGCCGCGAGCTGTGGCACATGCGCCACCAGGCCCATTATGCCACCGGCGCGCTCGATCCGGGCAAGCGGACGCTGGCCACCGATGTCTGCGTGCCGATCTCGCGGCTGGCCGAGGCGGTGACCCATGCCCAGGCGCTCGCCCGCGAGCTGGCGCTCACCTCGACCATCGTCGGCCATGTCGGCGACGGCAATTTCCACTGCGGCCTGCGGGTCGACCCCGACGACGCGGAGGAGATGGCCCGGCTGCACCGCTTCACCGATGCGCTGGCCGAGAACGCGCTGCGCCTCGGCGGCACGGTGACCGGCGAGCACGGCGTGGGGCTGGGCAAGATCGCCTACATGGCGGCCGAGCATGGTGAGGCCGTCACGGTGATGCGCGCGCTCAAATCCGCCCTCGACCCCGAGGGCATCCTCAACCCGGGCAAGATGCTGCCCCCCGACGACGAAGGCTGACCCATGCTTCCCCAAGACCATTCCCGCGCGCTGCTCGCAGGCCGCGTGCAGCGCCCCCAGGGCCCCGCCCTCGTGACCCTGCGCGCGGGCCGGGTGATCGACATCACCTCGCGCGAGGTGCCGACCATGCGCGACCTGATGGAACGTGACGATCTCGCCGCCTACCTGCGCGACGCGCCGGGCGAGGACATCGGCAGCGTCGAGGAGATCCTCGCCGCCTCGACCGAAGCGCCGGACGCGCCGCACCTTCTGCCGCCCGCCGATCTTCAGGCGATCAAGGCCTCGGGCGTCACCTTTGCCGAGAGCATGGTCGAGCGGGTGATCGAGGAGCAGGCGGCAGGCAACGCCGACCGCGCGCAGGAGATCCGCGCGCGGGTGCAAGGCGTGATCGGCGACAGCCTCTCGGGCATCGTGCCCGGCTCGGACAAGGCGATGCAGGTCAAGGCGGTGCTGCAGGCCGAGGGGCTCTGGTCGCAATATCTCGAGGTCGGCATCGGCCCGGATGCGGAGGTCTTCACCAAGTGCCAGCCCATGGCCGCCGTCGGCTGGGGCGCCGGCGTCGGGCTGCACCCGATGTCGAACTGGAACAACCCCGAGCCCGAGATCGTGCTGGCCATCGACAGCCGCGGCCGGATCCGCGGCGCGACGCTTGGCAACGACGTGAACCTGCGCGATGTCGAGGGACGCTCGGCGCTGCTTCTGGGCAAGGCCAAGGACAACAACGCGTCCTGTTCCATCGGCCCCTTCATCCGGGTGTTCGACGATCACTACACCATGGACGACATGCGCAAGGCCGAGCTGACGCTCACCGTGACGGGAGAGGACGGGTTCAAACTCGAAGGCCGCTCCTCCATGTCGAAGATCAGCCGCGACCCCGAAAGCATCGTCGCCCAGACCATCGGCCGGCATCACCAGTATCCCGACGGCTTCATGCTGTTTCTCGGCACGCTCTTCGCCCCGGTGCAGGACCGCGACGCGCCGGGACAGGGCTTCACCCACAAGCCGGGCGACGTGGTGGAGATCGCCGAGGACCGGCTGGGCGCGCTGCGCAACACGGTGCGGCTTTCGACCGAATGCCCCGAATGGAGCTTCGGCGCGGGCGCGCTGATGCGCAACCTCGCGGGGCGCGGGCTCTTGTAAGCCTTTTCCGCGCCGGATTGTCGAATTGTCTGGCAATCTGGCGCGGCCCTTGGCAGGCTCCCGCTGGAGGACTTCACAGGGAGGGAACCATGAAGATCATCTCGACGCTTGCCACCGCCACCGCCGGTCTTGCGCTGCTCGCGGGCGCTGCCGCGGCGCAGACCACGACGCTGCGCATCCAGACCCAGCAATCGCCCGAGTCGCCCGCGGGCCAGCTTGCCGCCGAATGGGTCGAGAATGTCGAGGCGATGTCGGGGGGCGATATCGACATCGAGATGTTCTACTCCTCGGCGGTGGTCAAATCCGCCGAGAGCTTCGACGCCGCCGCCAACGGCATCCTCGATTGCGACATGACCAACGGCTCCTACCAGACCGGCAAGAACCCGGCCTTCCAGTTCGTGGCCGATGTGATGGGCGGCTACGACACGCCGCTGCAGTTCCTCGCCTGGATCAAGTATGGCGGCGGGCGCGAGCAGATCAACGCGCTCTACAACGCCAACGGCATGGAGTTCGTCGGCGCCTGGCTCGGGGGGCAGGAATCGCTCAACTCGACCAGGCCGATCGCCGGTATCGAGGATCTGGAGAACTTCAAGTTCCGCTCGCCGCCGGGCATGGAATCCGAGATCTTCGCCGCGCTCGGCGCCAAGCCCGTGGTGATGGACTTCACCGAGATCTTCACCGCGCTGGAGACCGGCATCATCGACGGCGCCGACGCCTCGACGCTGGCCAACAACGTAGGCCTTGGCATCTACGACATCGCCACACACACCACCTATCCGGGCTTTCATTCGATGTCCTCGGACCACCTCGCCTGCTCGACCGCGACATGGGAGGCCATGCCCGAGGCGCATCGCGAGATCCTGCGCGTCTCGATGGACAGCCTCGCGCTCGGCCTGATGACGCGGGTGATCGTCGACAATGGCGAGGCGCTCAGCGCGCTGCCTGAAAAGGGCGTGACCTTGCACGACTGGTCGGCCGAGGATCGCGCCACCTTCCGCAAGGCCGCGACCGACACATGGGAGAGCTGGGCCGAAAAGACCCCCGAGGCCCGCGCCATCGTCGACAGCCACATCGGCTTTCTCGAGCGCATCGGCCTGCGCGACTAGGCCCGTGACCGCCGGGGGCGCGACCGCCCCCGGCTCCTCCCCATTCGACCGAAAGACACCGACATGAACATCCTGATCATCGGCGGCGGCGGCTTCATCGGCCAGAAGCTGGCGCGCCGTCTCGCCGCGCGCGCCACGCTGCGCGGCCAAGAGATCTCCGGCCTGACCCTGGCCGACATCGCGGCCCCCGACGCCCCCGAGGCCCCCTTCGACATCGCCACCACCGCTTGCGACATCACCGACCGCACGGCAATCGACAGCCTCATGGCCCCCGGCTTCGACGCGATCTTCCTGCTCGCCGCCGTGGTCTCCTCCCACGCCGAGGCCGAGTTCGAGGACGGCATGAAGGTCAACCTGCACGGCGCGCTCAACGTGCTCGAGGCCGCGCGCCTGCAGGGCCGCGCCCCGGTGCTGGTCTTCACCTCCTCGCTCGCGGTCTTCGGCGGCGAGGTGCCCGACCCGATCCGCGACTGGACCATCCCCAACCCGCAGACCTCCTACGGCACGCAAAAGGCGATCGGCGAGCTTCTGGTCAACGACTACTCGCGCCGCGGCTTCGTCGACGGCCGCACGCTGCGCCTGCCCACCATCTCGGTGCGCCCGGGCAAGCCCAACCGCGCCGCGTCGTCCTTCATGTCCTCGATCATCCGCGAGCCCCTGTCGAGGCAGGAGGCCGTCTGCCCGGTCGATCCCGATTTCGAGCATTACTACCTCAGCCCGCGGCTCTGCGTGGAGAACCTCATCCGCGGCGCCGAGATAGAGGCTGCGGATCTGGGCCAGAGCCGGACCATGATCATGCCGGGCCAGAGGCTCTCGATCCGCCAGATGATCGAGGCGATGACCGCCGTGGCCGGGCCTGAGCCCGCGAAGCTCATTCGCTTCGAGGATGACCCGGCGATCCGCGACATCGTGTCGGGCTGGCGTTTCGACTACGATCCTGCCAAGGCGCTGGCGCTCGGTCTCGAAGCGGACGACAGCTTCGAGGACAACGTGCGCCACTACTTGCAAGACGACCGGCCCGCCTGAGGCCGGCAGGCCGGGAGACCCGCGTGAAGCCCATCATCCAGACCCCGCGCTACCGGCTCGTCGCAGACGAGATCGTGGCGGCGATCCGCGCGGGCGACCTCGCCCCCGGCGCCAAGATGCCCGCCGACAAGGATCTGGTCGAACGTCTGGGCGTCAGCCGCACCACGGTGCGCGAGGCGATGATCGCGCTGGAGCTGATGGGCTACGTGGTCACCCGCTTCGGCGCCGGGGCCTTCGTCGCCGAAGCGCTGCCGGAGGCCCCGCGCGAAGCCCCCGCCCAGCCCGGTTTCTACGAGCTGGTCGAGGCGCGCTACCGGATCGAGCCCGAAATCGCCGCCGCCGCCGCCCCCTTCATCAAAGACGAGGATCAGGCGCATCTGCGCGATCTGATCGCCGGCATGGCCGATCCGGCGCTGAGCCTGCACGAGGTCGAGCGGCGCGACCGCGACTTCCACGTCACCATCGCCCGCGCCACCGGCAATTCGGTCTTCGTCTCCATCGTCGAGGAGTTCTGGCGCGCGCGCCGCCGCTTTCCCGAATGGACCCGCGCCAACAACCGCCGCGACGCCGCCGACGTGGCGCGCTTCTACGAAGCCGAGCACCGCGCCATACTCGACGCCTTTGCCGCCCGCGACGTCGAGGCCGCGCGCCGCGCCATGCGGGTGCAT
>NZ_JAMYXC010000255.1 GCF_024159025.1 Limimaricola litoreus | reverse complement strand
CTTGCGCCATCGCCCATGCCGCCGCGCCGATCGCGGCGCGGCTGGCCCTGGCCGCGCTTCCGGGGGACCCGGCCCGGATCGTCGGCACCAATGACAGCGGCGATCGGCAGAAGGCGCTCGACCGCGCCGCGCATGAGCACCTGCTGGAGGCATTGGCACGCGCCGATGTGCGCGCCGTGGTTTCGGAGGAGGCCGTGGACGAAATCTCCCTGCATCCCGAGGGCCGCTTCGACGTCGCCATCGACCCGATCGACGGCTCGGGCAGCATCGGGATCGGCGCGCCGCTGGGCCTTCTGTTCTGCGTGTTCGAGGCGGGCAATACGCTGCAGCGTCCGGGCAGGGAGGTCATAGCGGCAGGCTACGTCTCCTTTGGCCACAGCACCGACATGGGGCTGAGTCTTGGCAACGGGGTAGACCTCTTCACGCTGGATCCGGCTTCGGGGCGCTTCCACCTGGCCCGTGCGCGGGTCCGCATTCCCGAAAACAAACCGATGATCGCCTACAACGCCTCGAACACCGGCCATTGGCCTGCGCCTCTGCGCGATCATGTCGAGACCAGCCTCGCGGCCGGTGCCAACATGCGCTGGATCGCGGCCGCCGTGGGCGATCTGCACCGGATCCTGCTGCAGGGCGGGATCTTCCTCTACCCGGCGGACAGGCGGAAGGGCTACGAAAACGGCCGCTTGCGGCTGCTCTACGAAGCCTTTCCGATCGCCTTCCTGATCGAACAGGCGGGCGGCGCGGCCACCGACGGGGCGAGCCGCATCCTCGATCGCACGCCCCGGAGCCTGCATCAGCACTGCCCCCTCATCTTCGGCGACCGCGAAATGGTCGCCGCCATTCCCTGCCACTGAGGAGACACCCCATGGCCCGCATCACGCTTCGTCAGCTTCTCGACCACGCCGCCGAAAATGGCTACGGCGTGCCCGCCTTCAACATCTCCAACATGGAGCAGGGCCTCGCCGTCATGGCTGCCGCGGACAAGGCACAGGCGCCCGTCATTCTTCAAGCCAGTCGCGGCGCCCGCGCCTACGCCGGCGATGGCGTTCTGGCGCGGCTGATCGACGCGCTGGTCGACCAGTACCCGCAGATCCCCGTTTGCATGCATCTCGATCACGGCAACAATCTTGCCACCTGCGTCACCGCGATCCAGAACGGCTTCACCTCTGTGATGATGGACGGCTCGCTCAAGGCCGACGGCACCACCCCGGCGGATTATGCCTACAACCGCGACATCACCCGTCGCGTCGTCGAGATGGCACATGCCGCCGGGGTCTCGGTCGAGGGCGAACTGGGCGTACTCGGCAGCCTTGAGACCGGGATGGGCGATCAGGAAGATGGCCACGGCGCCACGGAAAAGCTGTCCCACGAGCAGCTTCTCACCGATCCCGAGGAGGCCGAGCGCTTCGTCGCAGAGACCGGCGTCGACGCGCTCGCGGTCGCCATGGGCACCAGCCACGGCGCCTACAAATTCACCCGCGAGCCTGACGGCGAAGTGCTGGCAATGGGCGTGATCGAAGCGATCCACAAGCGGTTGCCCAACACCCATCTGGTGATGCACGGCTCCTCCTCGGTGCCGCAGGATCTCTGTGCGACGATCAACGCCCATGGCGGCGCAATTCGTCCGACCTGGGGGGTGCCGATGGAGGAAATCCAGCGCGGCATCCGCCACGGCGTGCGCAAGATCAACATCGACACCGACATTCGCCTGGCGATCACCTCCGCCATTCGCGAAACCATGGCGAACGACCCGGCCGAGTTCGACCCGCGCAAATACATGAAGCCCGCCATGGCGGCGGTGACGAAGCTGTGCGTCGAGAAGTTCGAAGCCTTCGGCACCGCCGGTCATGCCGAGCGCATCCGCGCCCTGCCGCTCGACAAGATGGCGGCAATCCACCGCGCGGCCTGAGCAAGGCCGGGCCGCATGGCATGACATGGCCCCCTGCCGGAGAAACGGGTCCGGAGGGAGCCGCCTTGATCATGGGTGGGATCGCGCGGCAGGCTCTGTCCGAAACCCGTTCCGCGGCTGCCTGACCCCATTATCACCGCATCCCAAGGGAGAGCTGACATGACGCAGTACCTGCTCGGTCTCGACAGTGGCCTGACAGTCACCAAAGCGGTGGTGTTCCGCACGAATGGCACGGTGGTCGCGCAGGGAAAATGCTCGGTGCCCCGGATCGAGGATGTCGCGCATCATGTGGAGCGCGACATGGCGCAACATTGGAAGGCTTCCGCTCGTGCGGTCCGCGCGGCCCTCGAATCTGCCGCGCAGGTGGAGGGCAACACCGTCACCCCCGCGGCCGTCGCGATCGCCGGGCATGGTGACGGGCTTTACCTGCTCGATCGCGGGGGGAAGCCATTGGGCCCCGCGGCGACCTCGCTCGACAGCCGGGCGCAGAAGCTCGTCGAAGGCTGGGACGCCGATGGCACGACGGATCGGGCCCTGACACTGTGCGGCCAGCAACCCTTTCCCGCATCGCCCTCGGCCCTGCTTGCCCATATCCGCGACAACGAACCCGACCGATATGCCCGCATTGGCGCGATCCTGTCCTGCAAGGACTGGCTGCGCCATTGCCTGACCGGCGATATCGGAACCGACTTCACCGACGCCAGCGTCGCCTTCACCGACATGCGCAGCCAATCCTACAGCACGGAGGCGCTGGCGCTTTTCGGCCTTGGCGACCTGTCGGGGGCGCTGCCACCGGTGCATCTTCCGGGCGCGGTCGCAGGTCACGTCACGCGCGAAGCCGCGGCGGCCACGGGCCTGCCCATGGGCCTGCCGGTCGCCGCCGGATTGCACGATGTCGTCGCCTGCGCGGTAGGGTCCGGCGTCACGGGGCCCGATGTTCTTGCTCTGGTGGCCGGCACCTATTCGATCAACGAGACCTTTCGCACCGCGCCCCGGTCCGGCCCCGGCTGGCTGACCCGCAACGGTCTCATGCCCGGTCAATGGAACTGCATGTCCATCTCGCCTGCCTCCAGCGCCAATCTCGACTGGTTCGTGCAGCAGGCGGCGCGTGACGCGCTGGCGACCGACGATCCCTTCTCGATGCTGCAAAAGGAGCTCGACGCGGTCGAGCAGGATCCCTCGGATATTCTCTATCTCCCCTATCTCTTCGGCTCGCCGTACCGGTCGGACATGGCGGGTGCCTTTCTGGGCCTGCGCGGCTGGCACGGGCGCGGTCACATGTTGCGCGCCGTGGCCGAGGGCATCGCCTTCAATCATCGCCAGCACGTCGACGCGCTCGACCCCGAGCGACGCATTGCTTCGGTGCGGCTGACCGGCGGCAGTAGTCGCAATCCCTATTTCGCACAGATGATGGCCGACACGCTCGAACGGCGGGTCGAGGTCCCGGCGACGCTCGAGGCCGGCGCGCTCGGTGTCGCGATCTGTGCCGGGCTCGCCTGCGGGATCTACACCGATTGGGAGGAGGCCCGGGCGCGCACCACCGGGCCGCTCATAAGCTACGAGCCCGGCGGTGCGGCTGCCCGGTTGCGGCAGGGCTATGCGCGCTACAGGGACGCCGCCGCCGCCCTGATCGATCTTCAGGCAAAGGCAGGACGCATATGAGCGACACGAGACGCGACGCCCTTTTGCAGCGCCTGCGCGAGATGCGGCACGTCCCGGTGCTGATCGTGGGCGGCGGGATCAACGGGATGGGGACCTTCCGCGACCTGGCCCTGCAGGGGGTCGATTGCCTGCTGGTCGAGCGCGGCGATTTCTGCTCGGGCACCAGCCGCGCCCCGTCGCGCATGATCCATGGCGGGCTGAAATATCTCGAAACCGGGGAGTTCCGCCTGGTTCGAGAAAGCGCGGAGGAGCGCAACCGTTTGCTCCGGAACGCCGCGCATTATGTCCACCCCCTCGAAATGATCATCCCGATCTATTCCTGGACGGCCGGGATCCTTCCGGCGCTGCGCCGGTTCCTGCGTCGTCCGGCGAAACTGACCGAGCGCGGCGCGGCGGTGATAAAGCTCGGGCTGACGCTCTACGACATATATGGCCGGCTGAACCGCGTCATGCCCCGTCACCGGATGATCCGGCGCGAGGATGCGCTGCGCGAAATCCCGGATCTCGATCCGCGGATCCGCATCGCAGCGTCCTATTACGACGCCTGGATCACCTCGCCTGAAAGGTTGGTGGTCGAACTGGCGCTCGACGGGATGGAGGCGAACCCTGCCGGCATGGCGCTGAACCATGTCAGCTTCGACGGGATCGAGAGCGGCCGGGCGCGGTTGCGCGATGCCACGACGGGCGAAGTCTTCCTAGTGGGCTGCGATCTGATGATCAATGCCGCGGGCCCGTGGATCGACCGGGTGAACGCCGCCGCGGGCGAGGAGGGCCGCATGATCGGCGGCACGAAGGGCAGCCACCTGCTGCTCGACCTGCCGATCTTCGCGCGCAGCCTCGAAGGGCGGATGATGTATTTCGAAGCGGAAGGCGGGCGGATCTGTCTTGTCTCCAACTTCATGGGACACGTGCTTCTGGGCTCGACCGATATCCCGACCGAAGACCCCGACGCGGTGGTCTGCACCGACGATGAGGTCGCCTACCTGCTGGACGCCTTCCGGCGGATTTTCCCCGAAGTGGCCGTGACGCGGGACCACATCTTCTTCAGCTACGCCGGGGTGCGCCCCCTGCCCTCGCAGGACGCCTCGGACCCGGGCGCGATCAGCCGCGATCATTCCATGCCCGTCCGCCCTGCCGCCCAGGGCCGCGGCTTTCCGATCCTGTCGCTGGTCGGCGGCAAATGGACGACCTTCCGCTCCTTCTCGGCCGGGGTGACGGATGCGGCGCTGTCCTGTCTGGGCCGGGAGCGGCGGCGCACGACAGAGGAGCTGGCGATCGGTGGCGGCACCGGCCTGTCACAAAGGACCGGCGATGCGGAGGCGCTCCTGTCGGATCTTGCCGCCACGGGCCTGTCGCGGGCCCGGGCGGCCCGGCTTCTGGCCTGTTATGGCTCGCGGGCGCGGCTGATCGCGAACGCCTTCAGGGGGCCGGAAACTTTCCTGACGCACCTCCCCGACGTCTCGCATGAGGAGCTCGCCTTCATCGCGCGGCACGAGGTGGTCCACACCGCGCAGGATGTTCTCTTCGGGAGGGGGGCGCTGTTTCTGGAACGCCCCCTGCCCCGCGCCGCGCTGTCGGAGCTGGTCCGGGCGCTCGCCGGCATTCTCGATTGGGACGCGGCGCGCATCACCCTCGAAGAGGAAGGCCTGATCGAGCGCTACAGGCGGCACCATCGCATCGGTTTCGATGCCGAGGGCATGCCGCAGTTTGTCTGACAGGCGCCTGAAGGCATAGGAGAGGCGGCAGAGCCGCCCGTGCATCCCGGTCTTGCCGGCGTGCCGGACCATCTCGGGATCGACCCAGGCCGACAGCGAGCCGCGCTTGCGGCACAGGTCCGCGCGCTTTGCGCCTGCCTCGTGCTCAGCCAGATTGCCGATAACCTGCTCGTCCGTGACTCTCGTTCGCTTGATTGTCCGCCCTCGAATTGTGGCGGACCCCAATCGACGGTGGTGGAAAAATCCCGTGGCAGGTCAGTGCCGAACAAGGTCCCCAAATCCCTCCAGCCCGCCGTCAAGGCCGACCTGCGCGAGATCTGGCAGGTGAATTCCCCACTCACCTCAAAAGGTATTGAGCGCTGCGCCAACGAAGACCTCGCGTGCCTGCAGCCGGTAACCGGCCCGAATGCGCCAGTCCGAGCCGCTGATCGTCTTGGCAACGACGAGGCTTTGCTCGGCATAGCCCGTGTCGTCGCCGGTCGCGACAAGGGCCAGCGACTGTCCCGCCGGGTTGCGGGAGGCTTCGATCATGGAGAAATAGGACCAGTCGATGCTGTTGATCTCGCCGATCACGAAAACGCCGCCCCAGTCGGTCGAGGTGTAGTTCTCGGCCACGATCTTGGCCCCGAGCCTCACGTCGCCGTCGTAGCGCAGCGAAGGGCCATAGCGCAGCGTAACCGGGCGTCCTCCTAGGCTGAGCTGACGTGACAGCGAGGTCGAGAACCCCAGCGAACCACCATCGGTATAGCGCGACCAGACCGCGCCGGTGGAGATGCCGTCGCGCTCGAAGCTGCCGACGGCGGTGCTGTCGGTCGGGCCGAGATCGAATTGCAGGTATTCGCCATCGGCACGGGCGAGGCCGGCGCTCAGCACGAAGGCAAGGAGGGCGTGGCCAATCAGGCGGATCATGAAGAACTCCGTTGGGTTGCAACTAGCTTGTCATCAGCCCGATATCATGGGCCACCAGCTCGGACAGCAGGCCGAGCGTCGCCGGGTAGTAGCTCTGTCCGTCCATGGTCTTGAGCAGGGGCGGCGGGCTGGTGGCATCGGTGGCGCGCAGCACCGTCCGAGCCAGCATCTCGTAGCCGGGCGCGCCGTCTCGGTGCAACACCGCGCCGTCGCGCGCGGCCTGCACCGGCGTGCCCTGCCCCGCCTGCGCCCAGAGCTGCGCCGCACGGCGCACCAACGGATGTCCGGCACGCCCCGACCAGACGAGGTAGAGCGGCACGCGGATCGCGTCGTAGCCGAACTGCCCCTTGGGGCCATCCGCCGGGATCCACCCCCTTGCGTCGAGGCCGAGCCAGTCGGGCGGCAACCCCCGCTGCGCCACCTCCTCGAGCAGCCCGGCGCCGTCCTCGGCGGCCCGTGCGAGAATGGGCAGGTCATAGGCGGCGGCCAGCTCGTGCAGCGCGCGCGGCATGATGTAGGAGGGGTTGAGCGTGACATGTCCTTCGCCGCGGAAATGCTCCGCGGCAGGCAGCAACAGGTGTCGGCCCGGCTGGCGCGGATCCTCGGCGATGCAGATCTCCATCACCCCGCGCGCGACCTGCCCTCCCTGCTCCAGCGCCTCGGCATCGCCGAAGCGGCGGCCACCGCGCAGCAGCGCCCAGGCATAGAACAGGTCGCCGTCGCTGGCGTTGTTGTAATCGCGTGCGGCGGCCGACTCGCCCGGCACGTAGCGCCAGGCGAGCAGCGGGTCGCGCCGCACGGCGAGATTGGCATTGGTCCAGCCGCGGATCGCGTCGAAGGTCTCCCTGTCGCCCGCGGCAACGGCGAAGAGCAGCGCCCAGGCCTGTCCCTCGGAATGGCTGATGTCGCCCTGGTAGTCATCGATCACCCGCCCCTCGGGCATCAGGAAGCGTGCGCGCCAGTCCTGCCAGTTGCGACTGTCGAACACGGCAGCCGCGCGCGCCACGGCGGGCGCGGCGATCATTCCGGCGACGCCCGTCAGCCCCGCGAGACAGGCGCGGCGGCTGACCCGCCCCGCCCCGCTCACGACGCACCCCCGCTGAAGCTCAGGCGGCGGGCGATGTCGCGCATGACCTGGCCGAGCTTGACCTCGCCGATACCCGGCGCTGCGCCCTCGGTGTAAAAGCGGCGCAGCAGCGCATGATGCAGCTCCGGGCTGGGCGCGAGCCGCAGCCGGGCGCCATCGGCGGTGGTCTCAATCACGGTGGCCTCCATATCTCCCAATCCGGGAATTCTCAGTATGCCGCTGGTACCGGCGGGGTAGAGCCGGCCGCGGATGCGGGCGGTGTCTTGCGTGAGCGACGCGAGCCAGAGCCTGCGCGGTGCCGCGTCGCCTGCCGCGAAGATCACCCGTTCGGGCGCATCGGCGACGTGGCGCTCGTGGCGCGGCAGCTCGATGCAGGCAAGGATGGTCAGCGACAGGACGAACAGGTTGTAGAAGGTCCAGAACAGCACGACCGCCTTGCCGTCGCCCGCGTCGTAATGGGCCAGCTCGTCAAAAGCGCTGCCGAGCCACAGCCCGATCACGCTCAACCCGGCGAGCGCGAGATAAGGCATCATCAGCCGCCACTGCACCACGATCCGGCTGCGATCGCCGCCCTTGGCCGTGACCTTGAACTTGTGGCCCTTGGGGCGCAGCAGCCCGTGCAGCGCCGCGCGGGTGATCGGGATGGCGCCGACGATCTGGCTCACGTCGTGCAGCACCGGCACCACCGTGCCGCGCGACAGCAGGTTCATGACCCCCAGCGACCAGACGTAGTACACGCCGAAATAGGACAGCACCTCGGGCACGCGGGCATCGACGACGATGGTGCCGAAGAACCAGTAGAGCAGCGGAAAGCTCAGCCCCGCGAGACGGAAGGAAAAGCTGCCAAGCCAGTAGATCAGCGTGTCCATCACGCTCCAGCGATCGCGCAGGCGCAGCTTGTTGTCGCCCAGCGGCCCGAGCCGGCCACGCGCGATCTGCATCAGGCCGAGGCACCAGCGCGCGCGCTGGGTGACGTATTCGCCCACGCCCTCGGCGGCGAGTCCCTCGGTCAGCGGCTCGTTGAGATAAGCGGTCGAGAGGCCGCGCTCCTGCAGCGTCAGGCTGAGCAGGTAATCCTCGGTGACGCTGTCGGTCGGAAAGCCGCCGATGCCGCGCAGCGCGCTCCAGCGCATGACCGAAGACGTGCCGCAGCAGATCGCGATGCCCCACCCGTCGCGCGCGGGCTGGATGTGATCGAAGAAAAAGCGCTGCTCGTCGGGATAGGAGTGCGCGAGGCCGAGGTTGTGCTGGATCGGATCGGCATTGAAGAAATGCTGCGGCGTCTGCACGAGGCCAACGCTCTCGTCGTGGAACAGCGCCACGCAGCGGGTGAGGAAATTGCGATGCGGCACGAAATCAGCATCGAGGATGGCCACGAAATCGGGGGCATTCCCCTCGGCGTCGAGAAGATCGAGCGCGTGGTTGATGTTGCCTGCCTTGGCATGGGCATTGTCCGGGCGGGTGATGTGGCGCACGCCGTGCTGGGCGCAGAAGGTGGCCAGCCAGTCGCGCTTGCCGTCATCGAGCACCATCACCTCGGCGTTGGGCCAATCGACCGAAAGCGCGCCGACGATGGTGCGTTCGAGCACCTCGCGCTCCTCGTTGTAGGTGGCGATCATCAAGGCGACCTTCGGCGCCGGGTCCGTCCCCCACCACCCGGCGTTTTTCGTGGCCTCATCGTGCCGATCGCGGCGGCGCATCAACAGGACGGCCGCGTTGAGCGAGCTGACGAGGGCAACGAGTTCGAGCGCGAAGAGCGTGCTGCTGGCGACGAAATCGAAATCGAACCCAACGGGCGCGAGCGTTTCGGTGCCGCGCCACCAGATGTAGCGCAACGCCAGCGCGATCACGCCGCCGAGCATCAGCACCCGGTGCCACGTGCGGCGCAGGTCTACCACCAGCGGCAACAGCACCACCAGCCCGAGCGCGAGCAGCATCAGCGCCAGGCTGCGCTGGCTTTCGCTCAACCAAGGGTGCAGCGCGATCACAGCAGGCCGCGCAGACGGTCGAGCGGGCGACCCTCGAAGAACACGCGGCCCGTGCGGCCGACCGGGCAATACCCGGCCTCGGAATCCGACAGGCCGGGCACGGAGACGGCGACGTCGTAGCGCTCGAGGTGCTTGGGGCCCGGGGCAACCGCGAGATTGCGGTAGATCGTCGCCGCGCCCGCCCCGGCCAGCCGCTCGACCGTCGCGTGGAAGACCTCGCCCGTCCCCGACAGGCGGAAGCGGGCGGCATCGCCCGGCTTGAGCCGGTTGTAGACGCTTTCGCTGACCGAGGCCGTGACGATCACGTTGCCGCAATCGAGCAGGCGCAGGATGTCCTGACCGCGCTCGACCCGCTCTCCATGCCCGGCAAGAACCTCCCACAACCGCCCGTCGAGCATCGAGATCAGGGGGGCTTCGGTGAGGTGGTTGACGCTGATCCGCTCCTCGACGATGCGCTTGTCGAGCGCGCTGATCTGGCTGAGCTGGGCACGATAGGCCGCCTCGAAACCATCGAGCCGGGCCCGCAGCTCCGCCAGGCGCTGCCCGGCATAGGGGCTGTCGCTGTAGTCATTGGCGACGAACACGCCGTCACGCGCCGCCGAAAGAGCGGAGCGGCGTACGCCGACTTCCTCGCGCGCCCATTCGACCGCCAGGGCAAGATCGCTGGGGACATCCCGGGGCAGGTTCGGCGCCAGCCCGGTGTCGGGTCTGGCACGCCGCACCGGGTCCTCGATCGCGAGGGGCGGCTCCAGGGCCGCGACCCGGGCGCGAGACGACTCGCGCGCGCGCTCCTCCAACAGGGCCAGCCGCTCGAGCGCGTGATTGAGCCGGATCTCGGCCTGCCGGATGTTGCTGCGTTCGAACCGCGCGGCGCGCACGGAGATCGTCGTCGCCATGTTGCGGGTCTCGGTGATCACGTCGCGCAACCGGTCGCGCTCGATCCGCGCATCGCGCTGTTCGAGCACCAGATCATTGAGCCGGATCCGGTCGACCCGGCTGTCGGAAACCGAGGCCAGCTCCTCGCTGCGCCGCACGGTGGCGCCCAGAGCCAGGTCTGGCATGGTGACCTTGCCCGCGATCGGCGCGCGCAAGGTGGCGAGCCGCGCGTTGACCATGGCATTGGCGCTGGCCCCGCCCATCTGTTCGCCGACGATCACCCAGATCGAGACGAGGACAAGCAGGAGGCCGATGAAAAGGCGGGTAAAGCGCATGAGGGAGAAGGTCCTTGTGCAGAGGGTCTTGGCGCAAGCTGGGACTTGGGTCGACTGTGGGTCGCGGCCGTTCAAGCATAACGGGGCGTCGTATCGGGCACCCGCGGCGCGGGTGGCCCGACTGTTGCATTCAGGTCCGCTGGAGCCGGACGATGGCCTCCGAAAGCCTCGCGGCCTCGCGGCTGCTGTGCTGCTCGTTCGGGTAGATATCATGGCCTTCCGCGATGGCCTGCGCCTCGCGCGACAGGATGCGCAGCGGGCTCAGGAAATAGCGGCAGAACAGCGCCGTCCCGAGCATCAGCGCCCCGCTCAGCCCGAGGATGACGAAAAGGATATCGCGCGAGAAGACAAAGGAGCCGATGTTGAGCGCGGAGATCTGCGTCGGCACCCGCGCCACCAGCCGCCAATCGAGCGAGGCCATGTCGCCGGTGACGATCTTGGGCAGCAGTGCCAGAAACGCGTCGTTCTGCGCGTCGTGCGGCACCCGGAAGGTGCCCTGCTGCCCCGAGGAGACGACCTGCTGGGCCCGGTCGGACAGCCCCTCGGGCATCGCCTCGGCATGATCGAACAACACCCGGCCGCGACCATCGACGAGGAACAGGTCAAGATCGAGCACCTTGCCGCTTTCGACGAGGTAGCTATGGATCCAGCCCATGTTCAGGCGGTAGATCAGCACCCCCTCGACCCGGCCATCGGAGTCGCGGATCGCCGCGGAGAGATCAACGAACTGCACTCTCCCCTCGGTATCGCCAGGCACCAGTCGGGCAAGACGATTGGCCCTTTCGGCAGCGCCGGCGTAGCTGCCGCCCAACCCGCGGCGAAACCACATGGAGGCCGAGACGTCCTGCCCTTCGACTTCGGGCCGCGAACTGGCCACCAGCCTGCCGCTGGCATCGGCGATGCCGGTCCAGGCGATGGAGCTCGAAATTCTCGAGATCGCGGTCAGACGGGGCCGCGCCGCGTCGATCTGTTCCATCCGAAGCGTGCCGGCGACGGCGTTGATCGAATTCCACTCCCGGTCGAGCGCCTTGGAGAGGTTCATGCGCAGCGCCTCCCCGCGCAGGTAGACCGACCTCGCCTGGACCGCGCTTTCGACGCTGTCGAGGCGCCGGTCTGCCGCGACCGTCATGAAGGCCAACCCCGCCAAGGCGGTAAAGATCACGAAGCTGAAGGTCGCGACGGTGAGACTGGGGAGGCGGTACTTGCGCTGAAGGAGCATTCTACTCTTCCAATATGAGACGTTTGATTGCAGCGCCACGAGGCGCCCCGGCCGTCGGGGCTCAAGGTCCGGAACGGCCGGCAGGGAACAGATGATCGGGGTGGTGTGAAAGCCGCCGGTCCTTGACCTATCGGCGGGGTCGGGCGCTGACAAAGACACGCGCTTCGCGCAAGATGCGTTCGCGCATAAGCGCGCTTATGCGCGAGAAAGGGTGCATTCGTAGCAGGTTCGGAAGCGAAGCGGTGGGCATGGTCATCAACCTTGTCGAGTATGATTACTCATCCAGATTGACGAATGCCTGCGGCGGGAATGTGGCATGGTTAACGAGATGCGGCCTTCCGGGCATGAGGACGTTACGTTCCTCGCCGAAATATCGTTTCCAAGCAGTATGGCGGCCTCTGGATGCAGCGAACTGCACGCGTCAACAGCAAGGCCATCGGCAGCCGAGCGTCGCGGGCGATCAGAATCTCCGCCGGAATGTCTGTGAGAATGGCGGTTCAGGATATTCTCTCGGGGTAAGCTTTACTCTTTAAGGCTCTGTAACTGGTTGTAAAAACCTTATCATATGAACCAAAGCTCTGCTTTCTTCAGTTACCCATGTGCTTTCCGGGGACGTTCCGGCGGCTCCGCCCTGCTCGGGCAAGCACTCCTGATCCGTCCAATACCCAGCCGCCGTCGGAACGGAACAAAGACGAAGGACCCGTTCCAGGCCCTTGCGGACCAAGCCTCAGTGGTGAGGAAAACCCGGCAAAGACGAGGCTCTTCCTTCAACGGGATGCCATTGCCTGCTCCTACAAACGGTCGTATTCTCCCATGATATGTATTTGGAATAGCATACCTCATGCCCCTTATCGGTTACGCCCGCGTATCGACCGAGCTTCAGGATACGGCCGCGCAGCGCCGTGCGCTTGCCTCGGCAGGCTGTGTCGAGATCCATGAAGAGTTCGCCTCGGGCGCCGCGCGAGCCCGGCCGGTGCTGGGCAAGCTGATCGCGCGCCTCGGACGCGGCGACGTGCTGGTCGTGGTGCGCATCGACCGTCTCGCGCGCTCGCTGTCGCATCTGCTCGACGTCATCGAGACGCTGGAGGCCAAGGGTGCGCATTTCCGATCGCTGGGCGATCCGATCGACACCACCTCGCCGCAGGGCAAGTTCACGCTACAGATCCTCGGCGCCACGGCCGAATTCGAGCGGGCGCTGATCCGAGAGCGCACCATGGCGGGGCTGG
>NZ_JAMYXC010000174.1 GCF_024159025.1 Limimaricola litoreus | reverse complement strand
CCCCGCGATCCGCAGCCCGGTGCCGCGCAGCGCCTGCTGCAGCGCGGTGCGCCGGGCGGCGAAGGCGGTGCGCATGCCGCGCACGAGCATGTCGTAATGCCCCTGCGCGAGGAAATAGGCCGCCGTGCGCTGCAGGTGCCCCGGCGGATGGCGCAGGATCAGCGCGCGCAACTCGCGCGCCTCGGCGATGAGCTGGCGCGGCCCGACCAGAAACCCCAGCCGCAGCCCCGGAAACAGCGCCTTGGAAAAGCTGCCGACATAGAGCACCCGGTCGTCGCGATCGAGCGATTTGAGCGCCGGGCTGGGGGCCTCCAGATAGCTCATCTCGAAGTCGTAATCATCCTCGACCACGATGAAATCACGATCCGCCGCCGCGCGCAGAAGCTGGCGGCGGCGCTTGACCGGCATGGTGACGCCGGTGGGCGCGTGATGGCTCGGGCTGACGAAGACCGCGCCGGTACCGTCGGGGATGTCGGCGGGCGGCAGGCCATGCGCATCGACATCGACCGCCCTGACCTCGGCCCCGCACCAGCGCAGCGCCTGCAGCGTGTCGGGGTAGCCCGGATTTTCGCACACTGCGCGCAGCGGGCGGCGGGTCAGAAGCTCGGCCACGAGCCACAGCGCGTTCTGCGCGCCGACGGTGATCAGGATCTCGTCGGTCTCGGCGAGGATGCCACGCCGGGGCAGCATCGAGGAGCGGATATAGCTCACCAGCACCGCGTCATCGGCCGCCGCCTGATCGCCCGCTAGATCGGTGAAATCGCGCGCGCCCCCGGCCTGACGCGCGCAATCGCGCCACGCGCCGCGGTCGAACAGCGTCGTATCCATCTGCCCGTAGACGAAAGGGTACGGCATGCTGCGCCAGTCATAAGGCTTGAGGACCCGCTTGCGGCGCGACAGCCCCATGTCGAGGATCGCGTCCCAGTCGGGTGCGTTTTCGCGGCGCGGCTCGGCCTGCATGGCGCGCGGCAGGTCGGCGCCCGTGCCCTGTGCCACGACATAGCCACGCCGGTCGCGCCCCTCGACGAGGCCCTGGGCCACCAGCTCCTGATAGGCCAGCGTCACCGTCATCCGCGCAATGCCCAGATGCGCGGCCAGCCCACGCGACGAGGGCAGCCGCGCCCCCGGCCCGGCCTGCCCGGTGCGCAGCATCGCCACCACCGCCTCGCGCAGCTGCGCCTGCAAGGACCGCCCCGAGGCGCGGTCGAGAAAAAAGGCGTCGGCTGGAATGCGCATGGCTGTCATGGCGTCAACTTCAGCGAAAAACTGGACCTAGTCAAACCTGAAACTGGCCCTAATGGCGGGCGCGGATTCGGCGTTGGATCAGGGCGCCGCCAGTGCCTTGAGGAGGGCCGGACCAGGCGGTGACACGAGGGAGGAGAAACCCATGACCATCGCACAATGCCTGAGCCGCGCCGCGACCATCGCCGCCGCCTCGATCCTGCTCGCCGCCGGCGCGCAGGCCAAGGACTTCAAGATCGCCGTCGGTGACGGCGCGGGCGGCACGCAAGAGGCGCTCGGCCTCGCCTTCATCGAGGCGCTCGAGGAGAACACCGGCGGCGCGCACAGCGGCAAGCTCTTTCTCAACGGCCAGCTCGGCTCCGAGCAGGACACGGTGAACGACGCGGCCATCGGCACGCTCGATTTCTCGATCCTCGCGATCAACAACATCACGCCGTTTTCGCCCAGCGTCGGCACCATGACGCTGCCTTACGTGATCCTGAGCCTCGAAGACGCGGTGACGCTGACCCAGGGCCCGATCGGCGAGGAGCTCAAGGAAAACACCATCCGCGACGCGGGCGTGCGCATCATCGGCTGGGCCTATTCGGGCTTTCGCGTGCTGACCAACTCGGCCCGCCCGGTCGAGACGGTCGAGGACCTCGAAGGCCTCGTGATCCGCGTGCCGCGCAACGAGATCATGATCGCCACCTACAAGGCTTGGGGCGTGAACCCCACGCCGATGGCTTGGTCCGAGACCTTCGCCGGTCTTCAGCAGAAGGTCGTGGACGGGCAGGACAACCCCTACATCACCGTCTACGCCATGAAGTTCGACGAAGTGCAGGATTACGTCACCAACCTGCGCTACATCTTTTCGATCGAGCCGTTGATCGTCTCCGAGGCGGTGTTCCAGGACATGTCCGAGGAGGACCAGCAGGCGGTGCTGGCGGCGGGCGAGGCCGCGACCAAGGCCTCCGAGGAGTTCCTGCGCGCGCAGGAGGAGACGATCAAGCAGGAGCTCGTCTCCCGCGGCATGGAGATCACCGATCCCGCCAACGATGAGCAGGAGTTCATCGACCTCGCCACCGAGGCCGTCTGGCCGCAGTTCTACGACTCCATCGGCGGCGTCGAGAAGCTCAACGCCGCGCTGACGGCGCTTGGCAGAGATCCGGTCGAATAAGACCGGCCTCCCCCGGGGGCGCATCTCCTCCCCCCTGAATGCGTCCCCGAACATTCCACCATTCCCGCGCTTCGCCGCCCCGCCGTCACAGGAGGTCGTCATGGCCCGTCTCTGGTCCATCCTGAACAACCTGGAGAGCTATTTGTGTCGCGTGCTGCTCGCCGGTTTCGTCGGCCTGCTCTTCGTGCAGATCGTCTCGCGCGAGGTCTTCGGTCACTCGTTTTCGTGGATCGAGGAGCTGTCGATCTACATGTTCGTCTGGTTCGTCTTCTTTGGCGCGAGCCACGCCGCCAAGATGGGCGCGCATAACCGCGTCACCTTCCAGTTCAACCTCTTGCCCGCCCGCTGGCGGGCCCGGATCGAGGGTTTCGCCGATCTCTTCTGGCTCGGCTTCAACCTCTACTTCACCTGGCTCGCAGTCGATTTCGTCTTCAACCGGATGAACAAGTTCTGGACCTCGCAGACGCTCGGGATCCAGATGAAATGGATTTACCTCGTCCTGCCGCTCGCCTTCGCGCTGATGAGCCTGCGCATCCTGCAGGTCAACTGGACCCGGCTGGTCTCCGGCCGCGAGGTCCACGATCCCGACCGGATCGATCCGGCCGACCTCGCCCCCGCCTCCACCCCGGCTTCGTAAGGATCGCGTCATGGAAAGCCAGATCGCCCTCATCCTTTTCGGCAGCTTCGGCCTCCTGCTGCTGATCGGCGCGCCGATCACCGTGGCCCTCGGCGTCTCGTCGCTGCTCTCCTTCCTCTATCTCGGCGACAACCCGATCAAGCTCGTCCAGATCGCCTTCACCTCGGTCGGGAGCTTCCCGCTGATGGCGCTGCCGGCCTTTATCCTGGCAGGCGCGCTGATGGAGGCCGCGGGCATCTCGCGGCGGCTGATCAACGTCGCCGAAAGCCTCGCGGGTCCCTTCACCGGCGGCCTCTCGGCCTCGGCCGTCATGGCCTGCCTGTTCTTCGGCGCGATCTCGGGCTCGGGGCCGGCGACCACGGCGGCGGTCGGCATGCTGATGATCCCGGCGATGATCAACCGCGGCTACGACAGGGGATATTCTGCCGCCGTCACCGCCTCGGCGGGGGGCCTCGGCATCGTCATCCCGCCCTCGATCCCGATGGTCATCTTCGGCATCGCCGCGCTCGGCATGGCCGCGCCGCCCGAGGCGATCGAGAAATTCGGCACCTTCCAGTCCGTCTCGATTTCCAAGCTCTTCATCGCGGGCTTCGTCCCGGCCTTCCTGATCGCCTCGAGCCTGCTGGTCATGAACTGGGCGCTGTGCCGCAAGCATGGCTACACCGGCTCGGCCGAGGGCTGGTCGATGGGCGGCATCGGGCGCGAGATCTATCGCGGCTTCTGGGCGCTGATGGCCCCGGTGGTGATCCTGGGCGGCATCTACACGGGCTTCTTCACCCCCACCGAGGCGGCGATCGTCGCGATCTTCTACACGCTTTTGGTGGGCATCGTGATCTACCGCGAGCTGAACCTCGCCTCGCTCAACCGAGCGCTGGAGACGACGACCTGGTTGACGGGGCGCGTGCTGCTGATCCTCTTCACCGCGACCGTGTTCGGCCGGCTGCTGGTCGAGAACCAGATCCCGGCGATGATCGCCGACGGGATGCTCTCGCTCACCCAGAACATCTACGTGATCTGGGCGCTGATCGTGGTCTTCCTGCTCTTCGTCGGCATGTTCATGGAGACGCTCGCCGCGATCCTGATCCTGGTGCCGGTGATGCTGCCCGTCGCCTACTCGGTCGGCATCGACCCGATCCACTTCGGCGTGGTGATGATCTGCACGCTGGGCATCGGCTTTCAGACGCCGCCCCTGGGCGAGAACCTGTTCATCGCCTCGGGCATCTCCGGCACCTCGCTCGAGATCATTTCGCTGCGCGCCCTGCCCTTCGCCGCCGTCAACACCATGGCGATCTTCGTCATCGCCTTCTTCCCGGAGCTGTCGCTCTGGCTCCCCCGCCTGCTCGGATATTGAGGCCCGCCATGCAGCCCCGACTGACCCGCATCCTCTTCGCCACCGCCCTTTCGGACGCCTCCTGCCACGCGCTGTGCCATGCCGCGATGCTGGCCCGCGCGACCGGCGCCCGGATCCACGTGCTGCACGTGCAGGAGCCGCTCTCGCACGACGCCCGCGTCACGCTCGAGATGTTTCTCCTCAACGAGGGCTCGCGCCGCGACGCGACCGAGCGCCGCGCCGAGCTGGCCGCCCGCGTGCTCGAAGAGCGCCAGGCCGCCTTCTGGAACAAGATGGAGACCCGCGACCCGGCCGCGCGCCAGCTCGTCACCGCGACCGAGGTGGTCGAGGGCCACCCGGCCGAGGCGATCCTGTCGCGCGCCGAGGCGATCCGCGCCGACATGATCGTCATGGGCGCGCATGAGCATCACGGGCTGAGCCAGACCTTTCTCGGCACCACCGCCAAGCGCGTGCTGCGCCGCGCCCGCATCCCCACCCTGATCGTGCCGCATGTGCCCCGCGCCGATGCCGCACGCGACGACATTCCCGCCAACAAGGAGCAAGACCTGTGTCCGAACTACTGACCGAGACCCGCCTGACGCCCGCCGATCTCGCCGCCACCTTCGACGCCTTCAACCGGCACGACATCGACGCGGTGATGGCGCATTTCGCCGATGACTGCGTGTTCTACACCGTCGCGGGCGCGGAGGCGCATGGCACGAAGATCGAGGGGCGCGAAGCCATCGCGCGTGCTTTCGAGGCGGTCTGGCAGGCGATGCCCGACGCGCATTGGGCGCATCATTCGCATTTCGTCGCGGGCGACCGCGCCGTGTCGGAATGGACCTTCTCGGGCACCGACAAGGACGGCATGCGCACCGAAGCCGAGGGCGCCGACCTCTTCACCATCCGGGACGGCAAGCTCGTGGTGAAGCAGGCGCTGCGCAAGAACCGCCCGCCCTTCAAGGCCTGATCCCCCGCCATTCGCCGCCGATTCCACAGGAGACGGACATGCTCGACCGGACCCCCGCCCCCCGCGCCGCCTACGACCCGCTCTACGATCCTCTGACCGATGCCGGGCCGGGACGGGGCCGGGACCATGCCCCGACCTACTGGATCGGCACCGCCGGCCCCGCGCCCGAGGATGACGGCCCCGTCACCGCCGACATGGAGGTCGAGGTGGCGGTGATCGGCTCGGGCTACACGGGGCTCTCCACCGCCCTCCACCTTGCCCGCGACCACGGGGTCGAGGTCGCGGTGCTCGAGGCCAATACCGTCGCCTGGGGCTGCTCGACCCGCAATGGCGGGCAGGCCCAGATCTCGGCCGGGCGGCTCAAGCGCTCGGAATGGATCAAGCGCTACGGGCGCGACACCGCCAAGCGGCTGCATGCCGAGGTCGTCGAGGCCTTCGAGGTTTTCAACGACCTCATCGGCTCGGAGGGAGTCGAGTGCGACCCGCAGCCCGGCGGGCACTTCTACATCGCCCACCGCGCCAAGGTGATGCCGAAGCTCGAAGCCGAGGCGGCGCTTTTGCGCGATGTCTTCGGCTATGGCGCACGGGTGATGGGCCGCGAGGAGCTGCACGAGCGCCACGTGAAGGATCAGGAGGCGCATGGCGCGATGTGGGAGCCCGACGGCACCTCGATCCACGCCGCCAAGCTCGCCTTCTCCTATCTTCGCCTCGCCCGCCGTCACGGCGCGCGGGTGCATACCGCCAGCCCGGTCGAGGGCTGGAGCTCGAAGGGCGGCTACCACTACCTGCGCACGCCCGGCGGCACGGTGCGGGCGCGCCGCGTCGCCATCGCCACCGCCGCCTACACGGCCCCCGGCCTCGACCGGCGCACCCGGCATCGGCTGATGCCGGTGCTGTCGAACTCGATCGTGACGCGGGTGCTGACCGATGAGGAGCGCACAGCCTGCGGCTTCCGGACCGGCTCGCCGCTCACCGACACGCGCACGCTGCGCCACTACTACCGCTACCTGCCCGATGGCCGTGTGCAGATCGGCTCGCGCAGCGCCATCACCGGGCGCGACGCGGAGAACCCCAAGCATCTGGAGCTCTTGAAGAAGGGCCTCTACGCCAAGTTTCCCGCCCTGACCGGCATCCCGCTCGACTACTCCTGGTGGGGCTGGGTCGATGTCAGCCACGACATGATGCCCCGCATCACCGAGGCCGAGCCGGGCAAGGGCACGGGCATCTTCTACGCCATGGGCTATGGCGGCAACGGCGTGATGTATTCCGCGCAAGCCGGGCGCCGCATGGCACAGCTCGTCGCGGGCCAGCCCGTGCCCGATCTGCCGATCTTCACCTCGCCGCTGCCGGGCCACGGCATCCTCACCCCGTTTCGCAGGCTCGGCCAGCGCATGCTCTACCCCTGGTATCAGCTGCGCGACGAAACCCTTTGATTTCAATGGATTAACAGGAGACCCTCCCATGAAAATGACCACCGAAGAGGCCTTCATCAAGGTCCTGCAGATGCACGGGATCGAGCATGCCTTCGGCATCATCGGCTCGGCCATGATGCCGATCTCGGACCTGTTCCCCGAAGCGGGCATCACCTTCTGGGACTGCGCGCACGAGACATCGGGCGGCATGATCGCCGACGGCTACACCCGCGCCACCGGCAAGATGAGCATGGCGATCGCCCAGAACGGCCCCGGCATCACCAACTTCGTCACGCCGATCAAGACCGCCTACTGGAACCACACGCCGCTTCTGCTGGTGACGCCGCAGGCCGCCAACAAGACGATCGGCCAGGGCGGCTTCCAGGAGATCGAGCAGATGAAGCTGTTCGAGGACATGGTCTGCTACCAGGAAGAGGTGCGCGACCCCTCGCGCATCGCCGAGGTGCTCAACCGGGTGATCGAGAAGGCCTGGCGCGGCTCGGCGCCCGCACAGATCAACGTGCCGCGCGATTTCTGGACGCAGGTGATCGACATCGAGCTGCCGCAGATCATCCGGCTGGAGCGCCCGGCGGGCGGCGAGGACGCGGTGGCGCAGGCCGCGCGCCTGCTAAGCGAAGCCAAGTTCCCGGTGATCCTCAACGGCGCGGGCGTGGTGCTCGCGGGCGCGATCGACGCCTCGCGCCAACTGGCCGAGCGGCTCGACGCGCCGGTGGCTTGCGGCTACCAGCACAACGACGCCTTCCCGGGCAATCACCCGCTCTCCGTGGGTCCCCTGGGCTACAACGGCTCCAAGGCGGCGATGCAGCTGATCCAGAAGGCCGACGTGGTGCTGGCGCTCGGCAACCGCCTGAACCCCTTCTCGACCCTGCCGGGCTACGGCATCGACTACTGGCCCAAGGACGCCAAGATCATCCAGGTCGACATCAATTCCGATCGGATCGGCCTCACCAAGAAGGTCGACGTGGCGATCCAGGGCGACGCCAAGAAGGTGGCCGAGCAGATCCTGTCGAAGCTCTCGGTCGAGGCCGGCGAGCGCGATCGCCAGGAGCGCCGCGATACCATCGCGCATCTCAAGTCCCGCTGGGCGCAGGAGCTCTCCTCGATGGATCATGAGGAGGACACCGACGAGGGCATCACCTGGAACGAGCGCGCCCGCGCCCGCCAGCCCGACCGGATGAGCCCGCGCCAGGCCTGGCGCGCGATCATGGCGGCGATGCCGCGCGAGGCGATCATCTCGTCCGACATCGGCAACAACTGCGCCATCGGCAACGCCTATCCCAGCTTCGAGGCGGGGCGCAAATACCTCGCCCCCGGCCTGTTCGGCCCCTGCGGCTATGGGCTTCCGGCGATCCTCGGCGCCAAGATCGGCTGCCCCGACACGCCGGTGATCGGCTTTGCCGGTGACGGGGCCTTCGGCATCTCGATGAACGAGATGACCGCCTGCGGGCGGGGCGACTGGCCGCCGATCACCATGGTGATCTTCCGCAACTACCAGTGGGGCGCCGAGAAGCGGAACACCACGCTGTGGTTCGACGACAACTTCGTCGGCACCGAGCTCAGCCTCGACGTGAATTACGCCAAGATCGCCGAGGGCTGCGGGCTCAAGGGCGTGCAGGTCACCTCGACCGAACACCTGACCGAGGCGCTGCGGACGGCCGTCAAGGAGCAGATGCAGGACGGCGTCACCACCTTCATCGAGGTGGTGCTGAACCAGGAGCTGGGCGAGCCCTTCCGCCGCGACGCGATGAAGAAGCCGGTGCGCGTGGCAGGCGTCAGCCGCGCCGACATGCGCTCGCAGACCGTGGCCTGAGCCACCCCGGGCCGGGGGACTTTCCCCGGCCCGCCTTCGCATTTTTCGAACCGACAGCGCGCGGGCCTGGGCCCCGCGCGAGCAGAAAGGTCGTGCCATGGCGCTTGCCCTTCCCTTCCCCACCGCGCCGCTGAGCCGGGTGCAGAGTTTTGCCGGGTCGGTGGGCTACGGCTTTCTCGTCTCAGCGGTGATCGCCATCGCCGCGCAGTTCCTGTCGGATCATTACGGCGCGCCCGCCATGCTGATGGCGCTGCTCCTCGGGATCGCGTTTCATTTTCTCGCCGAGGAGGGCCGCTGCGCGCCGGGCATCGCCTTCACCTCGCGCACCGTGCTGCGCGCGGGCGTGGCGCTTTTGGGCGCGCGGATCTCGGTCGACCTGCTGATCGGGCTCGGCCCGCGGCTCATCTCGCTGGTGGTCGCGGGCGTCGTTCTGACCATCCTCTTCGGCCTGATCGGCGCGAAGTTTCTCGGGCGCGGCTGGCGCTTCGCGCTGCTGACCGGCGGCGCTGTCGCGATCTGCGGTGCCTCGGCGGCCATGGCCATCGCCGCCGTGCTGCCCCGGCACGACCGCTCCGAGCAGAACCTGATCTTCACCGTGCTCGGCGTTACCGTTCTCTCGACCATCGCGATGATCGCCTATCCGCTGATCACCGCCACGCTCGGCCTCGATGCGCAGGCGACCGGCGTGTTCCTCGGCGGCACGATCCACGACGTCGCACAGGTCGTCGGCGCGGGCTTCTCGGTCGGGCAGGAAACCGGCGAGACCGCGACGCTCGTCAAGCTCATCCGCGTCACCATGCTGGCCCCCGTCGTGCTCGTCTTCTCGCTGTCGATCCGCGCCTTCGGACCCTCGGACGGGGCAAGCGAGGGCAAGCGCCCGCCGCTCATCCCCGGCTTCGTGCTGGCCTTTCTTGCGCTGGCGGGGGCCAACTCCGCCGGTCTGGTGCCGGTCGCGGCGCAGGCCGTCCTCGGCGATATGTCCCGCTGGGCGCTGCTCATCTCGATCGCCGCCGTCGGCATGAAGACCTCGCTCAAGACGATCTTCGAGGTCGGCGGCCAGGCGACGCTGCTGATCGTCGCCGAGACGATCTTCCTCGCAATCTTCATCCTCGCAGGTCTCGCATGGTTCGCATGACACCCTCCCCCCGCCCCGCCGTCACCGGCTTCGACGATCCCGGCCCCGCCGCCACGCGTCGCCGCGTCGCCGATCTGCCCGACCGGGTGATCGAAGGCGATCCGCAGCACGAGACGCGGATCGTGCATCAGAGCCCGGACGGTCGTTTCCTCGCCGGGACATGGACCTCCACCCCGGGCCGCTGGCGCGCCTTCACCGGGCGCGACGAGGTCTGCGTGCTGACCGCAGGCCATGTCCGGCTGATCGCCGCCGACGGCACCGCGCGCGAGTTTCGCGCCGGCGACGCCTTCGTCATCCCCGACGGCTTCGAGGGCGAATGGGAAGTGATCGAGACCGCGACCAAGCATTTCGTGATCCGCGACACCGCGCCGGAGGAGACGCCATGAAACCGCTGGAGACCCTGCTCGCAAACGCCGCCCGCTCCGAGCGCCGGATCGTGCTCAGCGAAGGCACCGATCCGCGGGTGATCGAGGCGGCGCTGATGGCGCGCCGCGCCCGCGCTGCGCGGATCATGCTGGTCGGACCGGAGGCCGAGATCGTCCAGGCGCTGGAAACGCATGGTCCTGTCCCCGAGGGCATCGAGATCGCCGACCCCGAGACAAGCCCGCATCTGCCGCGCATGGCCCGGACCTATCACGAACTGCGCCGCCACAAGGGGGTGGACGAAGAGGCCGCGCTTGATGCCGCGCGCCAGCCGCATGTCTTCGCCGCGCTGATGGTGCGGCTGGGGCTGGCCGATGGCACGGTCGGCGGGGCGCGGCTGACCACGGCCGAGATCGTGCGCACCGCGATCCAGGTGATCGGCAAGGCGCCCGAGGCGAAGCTGGTCTCGTCCTTTTTCCTGATGCTGTTCTGCCGCGATCACCACGCCAAGAAGGGCGCGCATGTCTTCTCCGACGCAGGTCTGGTCGTCGATCCCAGCGCCGAGGAGATGGCCGAGATCGCCCGCGCCTCGGCCGCCTCTCTGCGGCAATTGGTGAACGAGACGCCGCGCGTGGCGATGCTGTCCTTTTCCACCCGCGGTTCGGCCAGCCATGAGAAGGTCTCGAAGGTAACGCTGGCCACGCGGATCGTGCGCGAGGCCGACCCCGGCCTCGCCATCGACGGCGAGATCCAGTTCGACGCGGCCTTCGTGCCCGAGGTGGCGCTCTCCAAGGCCAGCGATTCAGCACTCGGCGGCAATGCCAACGTCTTCATCTTTCCCAATCTCGACGCCGGCAACATCGCCTACAAGATCGCGCAGCGCATCGGCGAGGCGGTGGCCGTGGGCCCGATCCTGCAGGGCCTCGCCAAGCCCGCCAACGACCTCTCCCGCGGCTGCTCGGCTGAGGACATCCTTCACATGATCGCCGTCACTTCGGCGCAATGCGAAGCGCAACATGTGCCGCAACCAGCTTAGATACAGGACCCACCCACTTTGATGAGGCTGCGTCTTTCTAGCGCCCCGAAACGCAGGCTCGATGAGCAGACTTGCTGGCTGCCGACCGAGGAGATGGCCTGGCGGCAGCCGTAGGCCACCAAAGCAGTTCCACGGCCCTTTTCCCGATCCTCCAACCCTCAAAAACCGGGTGTCGATGACCGCCCGGGCTAAATGCCCGGTCCATTCACGGTCCTCTCCAACCCTCGGAACAGAGGAGATGAGCGACTGCGCGACATTGATCTGGGTAAGGTCAGGAGCGGGGCGTGTCTATTCGGATGATGAGGGGCTTGGCGGCCGAGAGAGCGGGGAAAGGCGACACGGGCGGCTGGTGATCCGGACGGGCGACCTGCCGGTCCGCATTGGCGGCGCGCTGCCCGGCGGGATCGGCCCGGTAAGTTGTCTTGCCGGATGGCGCGCGGCCTCGCGCCGCGTCCGGCAAGACCCATCGCGGTGGCCTTATTGATCGAGCAAAGCCGCGAACCGGGCTTCGACGAACTCCAGGAACAACGCGGCCGGGCGCGACGGGGCTCGTGTTGCCGGCGTCAGCAGATCGTAACGAAAGGGCTGCTCGGGAATCAGCGGACGGCTGACCACCCGGCCCGTCCGGGCAAAGATCGCGGCGGTAACGGGTTCGACGATCGACAGGCCGACGCCGCCAGCGACGAGTTCGCAGATCGAGGCCGATAGTTGTGCCTCGGCGACGATGCGCGGCCGGGCACCTCCGGCGGCAAGAAACGCATCGGTCTCGGTGCGGGTCACGATCTCCTGGCCCAAGGCGACGAAGGACCGATCGTGGAAATCATCGGGCGCGAGCCGTGATTTCTCCGCCAGCTCATGGCCCGGCGGCAGCACCGCGCGCATGGAATCGATGCGGATGGGTCGTCGCATGACGCCCGGATGATCGGTATCGATGGAAGCGAAGCCGAGATCGAACTGCTGCGAGCCCAGATGTTGCAGCACGGCCTTGGAGCTTCGGGTCCGCAAGGAGACAGTGATGCCGGGCTCGGCTGCGATGAACTCCGTCATGACGTCCGGCAGGAACTTCAGGGCCAGCGCCGGCATGCCGGCGATGGTCAGGCTGCCGGTGCGGAAATCCCGGATGTCCTCGATCACGCGGGCGATCCCGGACAGGCCGACGAAGGAGCGTTCGACCTCCTCGTGCAGCGCCAGCGCTTCGGTGGTGGGCACGACCCTGCGTCCGACCCGCGAAAACAATGAAAATCCCGCGGCATGCTCAAGCTCGGCGATCATCCGGCTGACGGAAGGCTGCGAGGTGTTCAACAGATGTGCCGCGGCCGTGACCGTGCCGGTCTCGATCACGGCACGAAAGCATTCGAGCTGGCGATGGGTCAGGCGATGCAGCATGGCAGACCCATATCATGGATGTATGGGTTACGAAAGAATCGGCATTATTCTTATGATTTTGACTGTGCGATGTCTTCTGTCGGAGGACGCGCATGGCACCCAATCGCGAAGACATTACCATCATCGGCGGCGGCATCGTCGGTCTTTCGGTCGCGCTCGGTCTGCTACGGGCCGGAGATCGCGTCGTGGTGCTGGACGGCGCGGACGCCGATCTGCGCGCCTCGCAGGGCAATTTCGGGCTGGTCTGGTTGCAGGGCAAGGGCGCCGATCACCCGGCCTATGCGCGCTGGACACGCGACGCCGTCGCGGCCTGGCCCGAATTCGCCGGGCTTCTGCGCGATTGCGGCGGCGTCGATGTCGCGCTGGCACAGGCGGGCGGCTACGAGTTCTTCACCGACGAGACGGAGCTTCGCGCCTTCGCGGCGGATCTCGAACGGCAGCGATGCGCGCTTGGCAATCGCTTCGCCTTCGACGTGCTGACGGGCGACGAGCTGCGGCGCGTGGTGCCGGGG
>NZ_JAMYXC010000324.1 GCF_024159025.1 Limimaricola litoreus | reverse complement strand
CCCACCGAGAATGGGTTCCCGCCAATCGCCACGCCCCCGCCGGCCACGATCATGCCAGCCACCAAGAGCGCCGCGCGCAGCGGCCGGCCAAGGCTCCAGCCCTCGGCCACCTCGACCATCGGCGCCTCTGGCGGGGCGGCGGGCTCGGGCAGCACCGGGCGCACGAAGATCCCCTTGGCGGTGACCGACACCTGCGCGTGATGCGTCCGCTTGCGGAACCGCGCGGCCCAGGCTTCGGGGAACTGCTCCTGCGGCATGTCGATCACCAGCGGCGCGCCGGGTTGCCAGCGTGCCAGGGCGCCCCGCGGCAGCACGAAGCAGCCGAAATCCTCGCTGTGGCCCACATTCTCGACCACGACCGGGATCTCCGCGCCCTGCAGGGCGCCGGGCTCCAGCGTCAGACGCACCCGCGCCCCCTGCCCATGCAGCTGCGCCACCACGAGGCTGCATTCGCGGCGATCCGGGTCGTTCGCGGCCTCGAAGCCTTCGGGGAAAAGCCGCGGTTCGGGCTCGGGCTGCGACTGGCGCCGCGCGCTGCGGCGTTCGGCCACCTGCGGCAGGTCGCTCTCGGGCTCGTCGGCCAGCGGCTTGGCGCGCGGCCCGACCACGGCCTCGGGGTCGAGCCCCTCCTCGCAGGCGAAGCGGTAGTTGATGGCGTAATCCTGCGCGCTCTCGCTCAGCCCCTCGGTCGAGGCGGCGAGCGCGAGGAGCTGCTGTTCCTCGGAAAATCGCACGCGGCGGGTGGCAAAGCCCTCGACGGGCGGCACCACGGCCAGCGTCTCGGCCGCGTCGCCCAGCCCCTCGCGCAGCGTCTCAAGCACCCGGCCCGCCTCGTCGCGGTGATGCACCAAAAGCTCGCAGCGCCCGGCCCCGTCGAGCCGGACCATCAGCTGCATGGCTTCGGGCCAGTCGCGCATGACGCCGCGCAGGCTGTCCTCTTCGAGGAAATAGGCGAGTGTCTCGACGCTGCTCATTTCAAACACCAATCCGGCAAACTTGGGAACTATCCTTGTTTATGCTTGAAATGGTGTCAATTATCCTTATCCGATTTAGGCGGAAACGCGCGATGCTGTGTCGCGAACGCAAGGTTTCGGAGAGCTGCGATGACCCTAATCCTCGGACTTGTCATGGTTTTCGGGCTGGTCTTCGGTGGATTCATGCTGTCGGGCGGCAACATGGACATCGTGCTCTACGCCCTGCCCTACGAGGGCATGATGATCGGCGGCGCGGCGCTGGGCGCCTTCGTCATCGCCAACTCCATGACCGTCATCAAGAGCGCGATGAAGGGCATCGGCAAGGTGATGAAGGGGCCGAAATGGAAGGCCTCCGACTACGAGGCGCTGCTCAACCTGATGTACGAGCTGAGCCGGCTCTACAAACAAAAGGGCATCCTCGCGCTCGACGAGCATATCGAGACCCCCAAGGACAGCCCGATCTTCCAGCGCTATCCAACGATCCTCAAGGATCACTTCGCCACCGAGCTGATCACCGACAGCTTCCGCATGCTGGCGATGCAGTTCGACGACAAGTACCAGACCGAGGACGTGATCAACCGCAAGATCAAGAAACACCATCACGAGGCGCTCGGCGCCGCGGGCGCGATCCAGACCATGGCCGACGGACTGCCCGCGATCGGCATCGTCGCGGCCGTGCTCGGCGTGATCAAGACCATGTCCTCGATCGACCAGCCGCCAGAGGTGCTGGGCAAGATGATCGGCGGCGCGCTGGTGGGCACCTTCCTCGGCGTGTTTCTTGCCTATTGCATGGTCCAGCCGATCTCGGGGCGGCTCAAGCAGATCGAGGACGAGGACGGCGCCTTTTACATGATCATCCGTGACATCTTCGTCGCCATGGTCGCCAATCACCCGCCGAACATCTGCGTCGAGATCGGCCGCGGCAACATCCCGACCTCCAAGCAGCCCGACTTCTACCGCGTCGAGGCCGCGCAGAAGGAGCTTCCGGCGGCATGATCCGGGTCATCCTCCTTGCCCTGACGCTGGCCTCCTCCGTCCATGCGGCGGAAAAGGCCGCGCCTGCGAAAGAGGAGGCCCCTGCCGAGGTGCCCGGCGTGGCCCCCGCCCCCTATCCCCTGCTGCCTCCCGAACAGGTCAACGCCTTTCCGCCCGAGATCATGGAGCGGATGCGCGCGGCGCTCGTAGCGCTGGAGCAGGCCCGCGATGGCCAGTAGGCGCGACCGCGCGCTGGGGCTGATCGAGCGGCTGCACCGGGTCGAGGTGGAGGCGCGCGCGGTCGAGCTCGGCAGCCTGCGCGACCGCATGGCCGATCTGGAGCGGCAAAGCGCCGAGACGGCCCAGGCGCTGGCCCGCGACGGGCGCATCACCAGCATCGAGACCGCGCCCTATGTCGGCGAATACATTCGCGACGCGCGCGCCCAGATCGGCGCGCTCGACCGCGCGCGCCAAGAGCTGGAGCCGCAGGCCGAGGCTTTGGAGGAGGCGATGCGCGAGGGGTTTCGCGAGATGAAGACCGTCTCGACCGTCGCTGCGCGCGCCCGGCTGCGCGCGGCGAAGGACCGCGCCGCCCGCGAGGCCGCCGAGACCGACGAGATGGTGCTGCTGCGCTGGGGCCGCGACCGCTGACCTCGCGCGCGGGCTGTTGAGCCCGGCGGGCCGCGTGTCTATATGCCCATCGCGCCACCCGCCCGTGGCCCGACACGCGAGGGAGCTTTGATGACGCTGCGAACGCCCTACTACCTCATCGACAAGCAGGCGCTGCTGCCCAATCTCGAAAAGATCGCGAAGTTGCGCGAGCTGTCGGGGGCCAAGTCCCTGTTGGCGCTCAAATGCTTCGCCTCGTGGTCAGTCTTCGACCTGATGAGCCAGTACATGGACGGCACCACCTCCTCCTCGCCCTTCGAGGTGAAGCTGGGGCGCAAGCATTTCCCCGGCGAGACCCACGCCTATTCGGTGGCCTGGGACGAGGCGGACATTCCGGAGGTGCTCGCCAACTCCGACAAGATCATCTTCAACACCCTCGGCCAGCTCGAGCGCTTTGGCGAGGCGGCGAAGGATCATGTGCGCGGCTTGCGGGTGAACCCCGGCATCAGCTCCTCGTCCTTCGATATCGCCGATCCCGCCCGCCCCTTCTCGCGGCTGGGCGAGCACGACCCCGCGCGGATCGAGACGGTCTGCGACCGGGTCACGGGCTTCATGTTCCACAACAATTGCGAGAACGCGGATTTCGACCGCTTCGACGCGATGCTGGGCCAGATCGAGGACCGCTTCGGTCATCTCATCAGCCGCATGGAGTGGATCAGCCTCGGCGGCGGCATCCATTTCACCGGCGAGGGCTACCCGCTGGAGAAGCTGGCCGAACGGCTCAAGCGGTTCTCCGATGATTACGGCGTGCAGGTTTACCTGGAGCCGGGCGAGGCGGCGATCACGAATTCCACGACGCTGGAGCTGACCGTGCTCGACACGCTAGACAACGGCAAGAACCTCGCCATCGTCGACAGCTCGATCGAGGCGCATATGCTCGACCTGCTGATCTACCGCGAGAGCGCCAAGGTCGCGCCCAACACCGGCGATCACGAGTGGATGGTCTGCGGCAACTCCTGCCTCGCGGGCGATATCTTCGGCGAATTCCGCTTCGAAGAGCCCTTGAAGCCCGGCGACCGGGTGTCGATCCGCGATGCCGCGGGCTACACGATGGTCAAGAAGAACTGGTTCAACGGCGTGCGCATGCCCGCCATCGCGCTGCGCGAACTCGACGGCACGGTTAGGACCGTGCGCGAATTCGGGTATGGTGACTTCGAAGCCGCCCTGTCCTGAGGCGCGGCAACACACGAAAGGAGGCTCGAGGGTCTTGAAGAAGAACGTCCTCATCATCGGCGCCGGTGGCGTCGCCCAGGTCGTGGCGCATAAATGCGCCCAGAACGCCGACCTGCTCGGAGACATCCACATCGCCTCGCGCACGAAGGCGAAATGCGAGGCGATCCTCGCATCGGTCCGTGACAAGGGGGCCCACAAGACCGACGGCGCCCTGACCGCTCATGCGGTCGATGCGACCGACAGCAAGGCGGTGGCCGCGCTGATCGAGCAGACCGGCACGCAGATCGTCATCAACGTGGCGTCGGCCTTCGTGAATATGCATGTGCTCGAGGCCTGCATCGAGACGGGCGTCGCCTATATCGACACGGCGATCCACGAAGAGCCCGACAAGATCTGCGAGACGCCGCCGTGGTACGGCAACTACGAGTGGAAGCGCCGCGACCGCTGCGCCGAAAAGGGCGTCACCGCGATCCTCGGCGCGGGCTTTGATCCGGGCGTGGTCAACGCCTATGCGCGCTTTGCCATCGACGAATACATGGACGAGGTCAAATCCATCGACATCGTCGACATCAACGCGGGCTCCCACGGCAAGTACTTTGCCACGAACTTCGACCCGGAGATCAATTTCCGCGAGTTCACCGGCACGGTCTATGCCTGGCAGAACGGCGAATGGACCTCGAACGAGATGTTCGAGGTGGGCCGCGATTGGGATCTTCCCGTCGTCGGCACGCAGCGCGCCTACATGTCGGGCCATGACGAGGTGCACTCGCTTGCCGCGAACTACCCGCAGGCCGATGTGCGCTTCTGGATGGGCTTCGGCGAGCATTACATCAACGTCTTCACCGTGCTGAAGAACATCGGCCTTCTGTCCGAGCAGCCGGTGACGCTGGCCGAGGGCCAGGAGGTCGTGCCGCTCAAGGTGGTCAAGGCCTGCCTGCCTGATCCGTCGAGCCTGGCGCCCGACTACACCGGCAAGACCTGCATCGGCGATCTGGTCAAGGGCACCAAGGGCGGCGAGGAGGTCGAGGTCTTCGTCTACAACGTGGCCGACCACAAGGAAGCCTACGAAGAAGTGGGCAGCCAGGGCATTTCCTATACCGCGGGCGTGCCGCCCGTCGCCGCGGCGATGCTGATCGCCACCGGCGAATGGGATGCGAAGGAAATGCGCAACGTCGAGGAGATGGACCCCAAGCCCTTCCTCAAGGTGCTGGGCCAGATCGGGCTCGGGACCTGGGTGCGCAGGAACGGCACCGACGAGAAGCTCTACTGAGAGGGCGCGGGCGGCCTAGCGCCGCCCGCCCGCCAGCTGCGCCGCCTCCGGCAGGCGGCGCAGCACCAGCATCGCGCCCGCGCCGATCATCGGCCCCGGCACGAGCACCAGAAAGGCCCAGCGCCAGCCCCCCATCGCCCCCGCCACCCATGGCATGATCTGGATCGCCACGACGGTGAGCGCAAAGCCGATGCCGAGCTGCAGCGTCACGGATGTGCCGACGAGATGCGGACGGGCAAGCTCGGTCACGGCGGCAGAGAACTGCGCGCTGTCGGCGACCACGGTGATCCCCCAGATGAGCGCGACCAGCGCCAGGAGCCAGCCCGGCCCGTCGAAGGCAAAGCCGATCATGAGCGCCGAGACCCCCGACAGCCCCATCATCCAGGCGGTGGTCGCGCAGCGCCCGATCCGGTCCGACAAGGCCCCCGCCAGCACGCAGCCCAGCGCGCCCGAGGCCACCACCGCGAAGGTGAGCATCGAGGCGGATCCCATTGGAAATGGGGTGATTTCCGACTGCGCCGCCGTGGCGAAGGCGAGGAACCACGCCCACATGGCGTAAAGCTCCCACATGTGGCCGAAGTAGCCGAGATTGGCGAGCATCACGCCCCGGTCGCGCAGCACGGCAAGGCTCTGGCGCGGATCGAATGTGGCGCGGCCGAAGCCGTGCGGGCCCTCGCGCAGCCCCAGCCCGAACAGTGCGGCGGCCAGCGCCGTGGCCGCCGTGGTGCCGATCACCACCGCGCGCCAGTCGAGCCCCTCGGTCAGCGCGCGCAGCAGATGCGGCATCGACGAGCCGAGCGTCAGCGCCCCGATCAGGAACCCGAGCGCCAGCCCGCGCCCGCGCGTGAACCATGTCGCCATCAGCTTGATCGCGGGCGGGTAGACGCCCGCCAGCGCCGCCCCCGTCGCCAGCCGCGCCACGATTGCCGCGCCCGCCCCCGGCTCCAGAAGCAGCACGGCATTGGCCGCCGCCGCGATGAGCGCCGAGACGGCCATCAGCCGCGGCAGGGCCAGGATGTCGGGCAGGTTGACGAGGCTCGCCGCCACCGCGCCAATGACGAAGCCGATCTGCACCGCGTTGGTCAGCCAGGCCTGCGCCCCCGCCCCGAGGCCCCAGTCGCGCACGAGGTCGGGCAGGATCGCCGTGGCCGAGAACCAGCTCGTCATCGCGCAGACCACGCCCGCGCAGATCAGCGCCAGCGCGCGCCAGCGGCCGGGGGCCAGGGTCTCGATCATGGGGGTCTCTCCTTGCAGACGCTCCGACCTAGACCGGGGCCAGCCGCCTGTCGAGATACGCGAAACTTGGGGCAATCGGCGCAACGGAACGAAAAGCTGCATTTCGTTCCGTACCCCCATGGATGGACCCGGCTGGCCGGTTACGGCATTCGGGGCTCGACCTCGTACTGAAGGAGCCCCCATGCCCAAGATGATCCATTCCATGATCCGCATGCGCGACGAAGCCCGTTCGCTCGCCTTCTACGAGCTGTTCGGGCTTGAGATCGCCGATCGGCTCGATTTCGAAAGCTTCTCGCTGATCTACCTGAGCAATGCCGAAAGCGGCTTCGAGCTGGAGCTGACGGTGAACAAGGGCGATGCGAGCTACGATCTGGGCAATGGCTACGGCCATCTCGCCTTTCTCGAAGACGATCTGGAGGGGCTGCACCAGCGGCTGGCCGAGGCCGGCCACGCGCCGCGCGAGATCAAGGATTTCGCCCCCGATGGGGAGACCATCGCCCGGTTCTTCTTCGTGGCCGATCCGGATGGCTACGAGATCGAGGTTCTGGCGCGCAAGGGCCGCTTCGCCAATCAGTGATCCCGGATCGGGGCGGCCCGCGCCGCCCCGGCCCTGACGCAAGGTCACGAAGCGCAAACGCACCGCACCACTAGACGACCGGTCTAGTCGGCCCCATCTGGCCAGCATGACCGATACGCGACAGCACATCCTCGCCACCGGACGCACCCTCGTGGCGCGGCGCGGCTATACCGGCGTCGGGCTCACCGAGCTTCTGACGCAGGCCGGCGTGCCCAAGGGCAGCTTCTACCATTTCTTCAAATCCAAGGAGGCCTTCGGCTGTGCCCTGCTCGACAGCTTCGTCGAGGGCTATGCCGAGGATCTGGCCGCCACGCTCGACGCGCCGGATACCAACGCCCGCGCGCGGCTCATGGCCTATTTCGACATCTGGCGCGCGCGCCAGTCGGGCGAGGCTTACGAGGCGCATTGCCTCGTGGTGAAGCTTTCGGCCGAGGTGGCCGAGCTGTCGCCCGCCATGCGCGATGTGCTGGCGCGCGGCGTCTGCGCCATAACCGCGCGGCTTGCCTCGGTGATCCGCGAAGGCGGCGCCGACGGCTCCCTGCCCGCGCATGACGACGCGTCGGCGCTTGCCACCACGCTCTACCAGATCTGGCTTGGTGCCAGCCTGATGGGCGCGCTTTCGCGCGACACCGCCCCCTATGACAGCGCCATGGCCGCCACGGCCGCGCTCATCGACCACAAAGGACCGACCACATGACCCAATCCCCCGACACCAACCGCCGCTGGATCCTCGCCGAGCGCCCCAAGGGCGAGCCCGACGAGAACACCCTGCGGCTCGAGACCGCGCCGGTGCCCGAGCCCAAGGAGGGCGAGGTGCTGCTGGCGACCGAGTTCCTCTCGCTCGATCCTTACATGCGCGGCCGGATGAGCGATGCGCCCTCCTACGCCGCCCCTGTCGAGATCGGCGATCCGATGGTCGGCGGCACGGTGGCGCGTGTGGTGAGGTCCAACAACCCGAACTTCGCCGAGGGTGACCGGGTCGTGAGCTTCTCGGGCTGGCAGGACTATGCCGTCTCGGATGGCACCGGCCTCAACAAGCTGCCCGCGAACATGCCCAACCCCTCATGGGCGCTGGGCGTGCTGGGCATGCCGGGCTTCACCGCTTGGGCGGGCCTGCGCGAGATCGGCAAGCCGAAGGCGGGCGAGACGCTGGTCGTCGGCGGCGCCACCGGGCCTGTGGGCGCCACCGTGGGCCAGATCGCCAAGATCCAGGGCCTGCGCGCCGTGGGCATCGCGGGCGGCCCTGAGAAATGCCGCCACGCGGTCGAGACCTTGGGCTTCGACGCCTGCGTCGATTACAAATCCGACAGCTTTGCCGAGGATCTGGCGCGCGAGACGCCGGACGGCATCGACGTCTATTGGGAAAACGTCGGCGGCGCCGTGTTCGACGCGGTTCTGCCGCAGCTCAACACCGGCGCGCGCATCCCGCTGTGCGGGCTGATCTCGCAATACAACGCCACCTCCCTGCCCGAGGGGCCGGACCGCATGAACTGGCTCATGGGGCAGATGCTGCGCAAGCGGATCACCATGCGCGGCTTCATCATCTTCGACGATTTCGGCCATCTCTACCCCGAGTTCGCCGCCGAGATGGGCGGCTGGGTCTCGGAAGGGAAGATCACCTACCGCGAAGAGATGATCGAGGGTCTGGAACAGGCGCCCGCCGCCTTTGTTGGCCTGCTGCGCGGCGAGGCCTTCGGCAAGCGCGTGATCCGCGTCGCCTGAACGGCACCGCCCACGGAATTCAAAGGAAAGACCACATGACCAAGATCCTGATGATCCTCACCTCGCACGACCGCCTTGGCGACACCGGCGAGAAGACCGGCTTCTGGCTGGAAGAATTCGCCGCCCCCTACTACGTCTTCAAGGACGCGGGCGCCGAGGTGACGCTGGCCTCGCCGCAGGGCGGCCAGCCGCCGCTCGACCCCAAGAGCGACGAGGAGGACTTCCAGACCGACGCCACCCGCCGCTTCAAGGAAGACAAGGAGGCGCAGGAACAGCTGGCCTCGACCGAGCGGCTCGACGAGATCTATCCGACGCAATACGACGCCGTGTTCTACCCCGGCGGCCACGGCCCGATGTGGGATCTGGCCGAGAACGCCGACAGCCGCCGCATCATCGAGACCTTCGTGAACGAAGGCCGCCCGCTGGGCGCCGTCTGCCACGCGCCGGCCGTGTTCCGCCACACCCAGACCGAAGACGGCAAGCCGCTGGTCGAAGGCCGCCGCGTCACCGGCTTCACCAATGGTGAGGAAGAGGGCGTCGGCCTCACCGATGTCGTGCCCTTCCTGCTCGAGGACATGCTCAAGGAAAAGGGCGCCGAGTACCAGAAGGGCGAGGATTGGGGCGTCTTCGTGGTGACCGACGGCAAGCTCGTCACCGGCCAGAACCCGGCGTCGTCGGAAGAGGCGGCGAAGAAGCTCTTGGATCTGGTCGAGGCCTGATCCGGCAAGACCGCTTCAAAGCCCCGAGGAACATCGCCCGTCCGCTTCTCGCGGGCGGGCGTTTTCGTGCAAGTTGGACGCGTCCGGGCGGCGGCGCCTCATTTCAGGGCAGGTCCGGCCCCGGGCGGCTCTCGGCGCGCCTGTCCGCTTGCCATGCGCGCCCCAAAGCCTAGAAGGGCCACGACACCAGCCGGAGCCGTTCTGATGACCCCCCGTTTCAGCCGCAGCACCCTGCCGCTCGCCGCCCTGCTTCTCGCCGCCGCCCTGCCGGTCGCGGCGCAGGAGGCCGATACGCTCTATTTCTCGGCCATCCCCGACGACGACGAGACCCGGCTGCAGGAGCGGTTCGGCAAGGTCGCGGCCTATCTCGAAGAGGCTTTGGGCGTGCCGGTGGCCTATGTGCCGGTCAAGGATTACGCCGCCTCGGTGACGGCGTTCCGCAACGACCAGATCCAGCTCGCGTGGTTCGGCGGCCTGTCGGGCGTGCAGGCGCGCCGCATGGTGCCGGGCAGCCGGGCCATCGCGCAGGGCGCCGAGGACGAAAGCTTCGTCACCTATTTCATCGCCCATGCCGACACCGGCCTGACCGAGCCCGAGGACGGCAGCTTTCCGCAAGGCCTCGAAGGCCGCAGCTTCACCTTCGGCGCGCAGGGCTCCACCTCGGGCCGGCTGATGCCCGAGTATCACCTGCGCGAGATCACCGGCGAAGCGCCGCGCGCGTTCTTCTCCGACGTGGGCTTTTCGGGCGATCACGGCCAGACGCTGCGCCTCGTGGCCTCGGGCGCCTACGAGATCGGCGCGCTGAACTACAGCGTCTACGAGCAGGCGCTGACCGAAGAGGCACCCGAGACCGAGACCGCCAGCGTGATCTGGCGCACCCCGCCCTACCCCGATTACAACTGGACCATTCGCGGCGATGTCGATGCGCGCTGGGGCGAGGGCTTTGCCGACAAGGTGCAGGCGGCGCTGATCGGGCTCGAGGACGAGGAAATCCTCGCAAGCTTTCCCCGCTCGGCCTTCATCGAGGCCGATGATGCGCTCTACGCCCCGATCAAGCAGACGGCGCAAGAGCTTGACCTGATCGACTGATGACGCGCCCGCCGCTTTTGCGCCTCGAGGGCGAGACGCTCGCCTGGGACGGGGCGGCGGTGCTGAGCGGTGTCTCGCTGTCGCTGGCGCGCGGTGAGAGGCTGGTGCTGCTGGGGCGCTCGGGCTCGGGCAAGAGCACGCTCTTGAACGCGATCCGGCTCGGGCTCGAGGCGCAGCACCCCGCGCCGCGCCTCGCGCTGGTGCCGCAGGATCCGGGGCTGGTGCCGCAACTGTCGGTGTTTCACAACGTCTGGATGGGGCGGCTCGACGATCACTCCGCCCTACACGGGCTGCGCGTCCTGCTGCATCCGCCCGCCGCCGCCCGGGCGCAGGCCGACGGCCCCATCGCCCGCGTCGGGCTGAACGGCTTCGCGCGGCGGCGGGTCGGCTCGCTTTCGGGCGGGCAGAAGCAGCGCACGGCGCTGGCGCGGGCGCTGTTGCGCGGCGGCGATGCGCTGATCGCCGACGAGCCGGTCTCGGCGGTCGATCCGCGGCAATCGGGCGATCTTCTGGAGGCGCTGCGCGACCGGTTCGAGACCATGGTCCTGGCGCTGCACGACCCGGCCCGCGCGCTGGCCATCGGCACCCGGATCATCGGGCTGGGTGCCGGGCGCATCCTTTTCGACCGACCGGCGCGGGAGCTGTCCCTGCAAGAGATCCATGCGCTTTACGAGGCCTGAGATGCCCGCGCCCCGCCGCTGGGGGGCCTGGCGCGTGCTGGCGGGCTTCGGCCTTGCGACCGTCGGGGCGCTGGCGCTGGCGGATCTCGATCTCACCCGTCCCGACCCGTGGCTGACGCTGCGCGGCATCGGCGCGGGACTGCTCTCGCCCGATTTCGGAGATCCCGCCGGGCTGGCCTATGCGGCGGCGCTGACGGTGGCCTTTGCCGTCTGCGGCGTCTTCGCGGGCGCACTGGCGGGCTTCGTTCTGAGCTTTGGCTACGGCCTGCGTGCCATCCGGGGCCTGTGTATCTGTGTGCGGTCGGTGCATGAGCTGTTCTGGGCGCTGCTGCTTCTGGGCGTCACCGGGCTGGGGCCGCTGACCGGCGTTCTGGCCATCACCCTGCCCTATGCAGGCATCTTCGCCAAGGTCTTTGCCGAATACCTCGCCGAGGCCGATCCGGCGGCCTCGCGCGCGCTGCCGCGCCGCACGCCGCCGCTCTCGCGTCTGCTGTGGAGCCGCCTGCCGCTGGCCCTGCCCGAACTTGGAGCCTACACGCTTTACCGGCTCGAATGCGGGCTGCGCTCCTCGGCGGTGCTTGGCTTTGTCGGGCTGCCGACGCTGGGCTATCTGCTGGAGACCGACTTTCGCCAAGCGCATTACGGGGCGGCGGCGGCCTCGCTCGCGGTCTATCTCGCGCTGATCCTGCCGATCCGCCACTGGATGCGGCTGCACCTCGCGCCCTTCTGGCTCACCGCTTCCGTCTGGGTTCTGGCGCGCCACCCCGCGCCGCCGATGGGCGATGGCGCGCTCTTGCGGTTTCTGGGCGACGCGGTGCCCGCGCCGATCCGCGCGGGCGACTGGGCCGGGCTGCTGCCCTGGCTTGGCCGGATGCTGGGCGAACAGGCCCTGCCCGGCACCATCGCCACGCTGGTGCTGTCGCAGGTGGCGCTGGCGCTGGCCGCGCTGGTGGCGGTCACGGGGTTTCCGCTCATCGTGGGGCGCGTCACTGGGCGGGCGGGCGCGCTCGCGGGCCATGCGGCGCTGGTACTGGCCCGGTCGATCCCCGATTACATGCTGGCCTTCCTGATCCTGCAGGTCACGGGGCCGTCGATGATCCCCGCCATTCTCGCGCTCGGCCTGCACAACGGCGCGATCATCGCCCATCTGATGGGGCGGCAGGGCGACGCGCTGGTCGCCCGGCTGCGGCCGGACGCGCCGCACGGGCTGCGGCTCGCCGCGTGGGAGCTGCTGCCGCGGCTGTCGGGCAATTTCTTCGCGCTGTGCCTCTATCGCTGGGAGATCATCGTGCGCGACAGCGCCATTCTCGGGCTCCTGGGCATCGCCACGCTGGGCTTTTACGTCGATGCGGCGGTGCAGGAGCTGCGGACCGACCGCGCGGTGCTGCTGCTCGTGGTCTCGGCGCTGCTAACGCTCGGGATCGATACGCTGTCTGGCCGGATCAGGGCGCGGATGCGGCTCTCCGCCCCGGGAATGCGCAAGGCCGAACCGGAAGCGGCGGAGGCGGCCTAAGGGAGGCCCGTACGGCATGAGAAAGACCCGGCGCGGGGTTTCCCGCGCCGGGCCTCGTGTCGCATTACGCGAAGGCTCAGAGCTTTTCGGTCAGCTCCGGCAGGGCTGTGAAGAGATCGGCCACGAGACCGTAATCGGCGACCTGGAAGATCGGCGCCTCCTCGTCCTTGTTGATCGCCACGATCACCTTCGAGTCCTTCATCCCGGCGAGGTGCTGGATCGCGCCCGAGATGCCGACCGCGACGTAGAGCGCAGGCGCCACGACCTTGCCGGTCTGGCCGACCTGCCAGTCGTTCGGCGCAAAGCCCGAGTCGACGGCGGCGCGCGAGGCACCCACCGCCGCGCCGAGCTTGTCGGCGAGCTTTTCGATCAACGCGAAGTTCTCCTCCGAGCCGACGCCGCGCCCGCCCGAGACGACGATGCCCGCGCTTGTCAGCTCAGGCCGGTCGC
>NZ_JAMYXC010000125.1 GCF_024159025.1 Limimaricola litoreus | reverse complement strand
GGCTACTCCGGCATCGAGAACCCGCTCTTCTTCAAGGACAACACACGCATGTTCTACGGCGATGCGAAAAAGTCGCTCGACGAGCTGCTGACCAAGATCGCCTGATCGGACCACATCACAGGAAGGCCCCGCCATGTGCGGGGCCTTTCGCATTGTGAGGGGTGGCTCTATGGGCAAGGATCGCGCCATGGCGGAACACTCTCCCTTGAACGGCATCGGCCTGCGGCTACTGGCCGCCTTTCTCATCACCGCGATGTCGGCGATGGTGGCGGTGGCCACGCGCGAGGTGGGGCTGGGGCAGATCGTGTTCTGGCGCTCGGGCGTTGCCCTGATCCCGATCTGCGCCTACATGGCGCTCTGCCGTGAGTTTCCCTCCGCCATCGCCACGCGCCGCCCCGGCCTGCATCTGACGCGCAGCCTGTTCGGGGCCGTGTCGATGGCGCTGTCCTTCGTCTCGCTGGCCTATCTGCCGGTCGCCAATGCGCAGGCGCTGGGCTATCTCGCGCCAGTGCTGACGCTGCCGCTGGCGGCGTTGCTTTTGGGCGAGCGGATCGGCGGGCTGGTCTGGGGGGGGCGCCGCGCTGGGGTTCGCGGGCGTCCTGGCGATGCTGGAATCGGCGCTGGAGGCGCCGGGGCAGGGCGCGCTGATCGGCGTGGCGGCGGGCTTTGGCTATGCGGTGACGATGGCCTTCGTGCGGGTGCACATCAAATCGATGACGCAGAGCGAACGGCCCTCGACCATCGCCTTCTGGTTCGCCGCCGTCTCGGCGCTGGCGGGGCTCGCGACGTGGCCCTTCGGCTGGGCGATGCCCTCGGGCGAGATGACGCTTTGGCTGATCGGCGCGGGGCTGACGGGCGGGCTGGCGCATGTCGCGGCGACCGAGGCGGTGGCGCGGGCCCCGGTCGGGGTTCTGGCGCCGTTCGATTTCACCGGGCTGGTCTGGGCGCTGCTGTTCGACGCGGCGCTGTTCGGGGCGATGCCCGACGGGCTCGGCCTTCTGGGGGTGGCGGCGATCACCGGGGCCGCGCTGACGGTGACATTTGCCACTTGGCAGCCGGGCCGCGTGGCGCGCTGATCCCTTTCATCTTTCTCCAAATACGCACATCCGACGCTGCCTCCCCTCGGCTCAGGCGTCGATCTCGCGCCAGTCCCCCGGTGCCAGCCTGTCGAGCGCCCAGTTGCCGATGCGCCAGCGCACCAGCCGCAGCGTGGGCAGGCCGACGGCGGCGGTCATGCGGCGGACCTGTCGGTTGCGCCCCTCGCGGATCGCGATCTCGATCCAGGCATCGGGCACGGATTTGCGAAACCGCACCGGCGGGTCGCGCTCCCACAACTCGGGCGGATCGATCAGCCGGGCGCGGGCGGGCTTCGTCTGCCCGTCCTTGAGCGTCAGCCCCCGGCGCAGCGGCTCCAGATCGGCCTCGGTGGGCGCACCTTCGACCTGCGCGAGATAGGTCTTCTCCATCTTGTGCCTTGGGTCGGCAATCCGCGCCTGCAGACGCCCGTCATCGGTGAGCAGCATCAGCCCTTCGCTGTCGCGATCGAGCCGGCCTGCGGGATAGACGCCGGGCCGGTCGATGAAGTCCGACAGGGTGGCGCGGGGCGAGGGGCTGCGCGCGTCGGTGAACTGCGACAGCACGTTCATCGGCTTGTTGAACAGGACGAGACGCGGCATGGGGCCCTCCGGGACTGCGGTGAACCCCTATAGGACAAGGGGGATCAGGGTGCAAAACCGGTTCGTGAAAAAATCTCGTCATGTCCGGGATTTCCCCTTGATCCGACTCGGTGTTTGCCCCAAATGCCCCCTCAAGACGCCAACGCACGCGCCTCTGGCCACGCCTGGACGCAAGTCTCCCTCGGGGGGCCTACGCACAGACCAGCACGCGTTTATGCAGCGACGGTAACGTCTCCCTTGGAACCGCCGGCCCCTCCGGGCCCCCGTCTGTCTATCGGAGATGCACATGACTGCATATTACGCGGGCGCCAGCGCCCCCTCTTTCGCCGTCGACTCCCGCCTGGAGGCCTATGCCGCTGCCGCCGAGTTCGATCACCCGACGCTGGTTATTGACATCGACCGCGTGGAGACCCAGTTCGAGGCGCTGCGCGCTGGTCTGGGCCGGGCGGACATCCATTACGCGGTCAAGGCCAACCCGCATCCCGCGATCATCGAGCGGCTCGTGGCGCTCGGCTCGCATTTCGACGCCGCCTCGCGCGCCGAGATCGAGCTGTGCCTGTCCCAGGGCGCGCGGCCCGAGCATGTCTCCTTCGGCAACACCATCAAGCGCGCCTCCGACATCGCCTTCGCGCATCACGCGGGCATCCGCATGTTCGCGGTCGATGCCGAGGAAGAGTTGGAGAAGATCGCCGAGCACGCGCCGGGCGCGCAGGTCTATGTCCGGCTGATCGTCGAGACCTCGACCGCCGACTGGCCGCTCACCCGCAAGTTCGGCTGCGACCGCGACACCGCGCTGAAGCTTCTCGACCGCGCCATCGAGCTGGGGCTGGAGCCGCTGGGCTTCTCGTTCCACGTGGGCTCGCAGACGCGCCACGCCGAGATGTGGGCGCCGGTGCTCGACGAGCTGTCGACCATCTGGACGGCGGCGCGCGAGGCGGGCCATGATCTGGAGCTTTTGAACATCGGCGGCGGTTTCCCGGCCTTCTACGGCGAGGAGATCCAGGCGCCGACGGATTACGCCGCCGCCGTCATGGCGCTGGTCGAGGACCGCTTTCCGGGCGCGCGCCGCATCATGGCCGAGCCGGGCCGCGGCATGGTCGCCGAGGCGGGGGTGATCGCCTGCGAGGTGATGCTCACCTCGCGCAAGTCCGAGCGCGACATGCACCGCTGGGTCTATCTCTCGATCGGCCGTTTTTCGGGCCTCGCGGAGACCGAGGGCGAGGCGATCCGCTACCAGTTCGTCACCCCGCATGACGGCGAGACGACCGGGCCTTGCATCCTTGCCGGTCCGTCCTGCGACAGTGCCGACGTGCTCTACGAAAAGCGGCCCGTGAACCTGCCCTTGAACCTCAAGTCGGGCGACCGGGTGCTCATCCGCAACACCGGGGCCTATACCTCGACCTATTCCTCGGTCTGCTTCAACGGCTTCCCGCCGCTGGACGTGGTGGTGATCTGAACAAAAACGGGCGGCTCGCGCCGCCCGCATCGCGATATCGCGCCCGTCATGGCTCAGGCCATGGCGGGCGTTTTCATCTCCGACAGCACTTCGGCGCCGATCTCGAAGCTGCGCTTGCGCGCCTGTGGGTCGAACATCATGCCGGTGAGCATCAGCTCGTCGGGCCGGTAGCGGTCGATGAGGTCGCGCAGCTGGCGGCGCACCGTGTCCGGGCCTCCGGTGGCCGAGACCGACAGCGCGGCTTCGGCGCCCGCGATGGCGCTGGCGGGCACGTGGTCGGCCAGGTTCTCGACCGGGCGCGACAGACGCCCTGGCGTGCCGGTGCGCAGCCGCGCGAAGGACAGGATCTGCGAGGAGCGGTGATACTGCGCCTCCTCGTCCGTGTCGGCGGCGTGCAGCCCTGCGGCCATCATGAAATAGGGTGCCTCAAACCGCTCGGAGGGGCGGAAGCCATCGCGGTAGGCCTGGATCGCGGGCTCCAGCATCTGCGGTGCGAAATGGCTGGCAAAGGCGTAGGGCAGGCCGAGATAGGCGGCGAGCTGCGCGCCGAAGGTCGAGGAGCCCAGGATCCAGACCGGCAGGTGCGAGCCCATGCCGGGCACCGCGCGCACCGGGCCCTTGCCCTCGTCATCGTCGAGATAGGAGATCAGCTCCACCACGTCCTGCGGGAAGGCATCGGCGGATTGGTTGTAGCGGCGCAGCGCCTGCGCGGTGGCCCCGTCGGTGCCCGGCGCACGCCCGAGACCGAGATCGATCCTGCCGGGGTGCAGCGCATCGAGCGTGCCGAACTGCTCGGCCACGACGAGCGGCGCGTGGTTGGGCAGCATGATGCCGCCCGCGCCGACGCGGATGGTCGATGTCGCCTGCGCGACGTGGCCGATCGCCACGGCGGTGGCGGCGGAGGCGATACCGGGCATGTTGTGATGCTCGGCCAGCCAATAGCGGTGATAGCCCAGGGCTTCGGCGTGGCGGGCGAGATCGGCGGCATGGGCCAGCGCCTGCGCCGGGGTTTCGTCTTCGGTGACGGGGGCAAGGTCGAGTAGGGAAAACTTCTGCATGTCGGCTCCTGGCGTTCGATTCCCGATATGGGGCCGGGGCGGCGCGAGCGAAACCTCAAGAGCCGCACAGCCCGGACGCGGTATGCGAACGCATGCGCCAACATGCTGAGCGTGCGTGGTTTTCGGCGGTTTACAGCAATGCGCGCGCCGGTCATCCTCACGCCACGTCAGCCGTCCGGAGCCGCCATGACCCTCACCGATCACCCCCTTCGCCAGGAGTTGGCCAACGAGCTGCACGCGCGTCCCTTTCCGAGCCTCGGCGCGCCGGGGCAGGCGGCGTTCCTGGCCATCGGCCCGGCGGAAGGCAGCCCGCGCGACCTGGAGGCCGAGCGCGCGCATCTTTTGGCGCTGCTCGACTGGTTCGGCGCGGCGCATCCGCAGCCCGGCGCCACGCATTGGTCGGGGCAGATCGGGCGGCACCGGCTGAAATGGGAAAGCCATACCGAGTTCGCCACCTACATGATCCTGAGCGACGGCGCCTCCGAGCCGCCGTTCCGCGAGGGGCTCGCGGGGTTTCCGACCGACTGGCTCGACGCGGCACCGGGCCGCCGGCTCACCTCGGCGCTCATTCGGGTGGAGCTGGCGGCGGGCGAGGATGAGATCGCGCGGCGGGCGGAGGCATGGTTCGTGGCCGAGAGCATGGCCGTGAGCCGGGTGCTCGACGATCAGCTGATCGTCGCGGGGGATTTTCGCATCGATGCGGCGGGGCACATGCGCTTTGCCGTCTTTGCCCGGCCCGGTACGGGCGAGCGGCGCATCGGCCGGGTGGTGCAGCGGCTGTGCGAGATCGAGACCTACAAGACCATGGCGATGCTGGGGCTGGCGCAGGCGCGCGCCATGGGGCCGCGCATCGGCGCGCTGGAGGACCGCCTGTCCGATCTCGTGGCGGAGATGGCGGCCGGGCCGGGCGATCCGGCGGCAACGCTGGCGGTGCTGCTCGAGGTCTCGGCCGAGCTCGAAAAGCTGCGCGCGCAATCGGGCTTCCGCTCGGGCGCCACGCGCGCCTACGAGACGCTGGTCAACCAGCGCATCGGCGTGCTGCGCGAGACGCGCTTCGGCGGGCGGCAGAGCTTTGCCGAGTTCATGATGCGCCGCTTCGATCCGGCGATGCGCACGGTCGAATCGACCGATCGCCGCCTCGCCGCCATGTCCGAGCGCGCGGCGCGCGCAGGCGATCTTCTGCGCACGCGGGTCGATGTCGAGCGCTCCGCCCAGAACCAGGAGTTGCTCGCCTCGATGGACCGCCGCGCCGATGCGCAGCTTCGGCTGCAGCACACGGTCGAGGGGCTCAGCGTCGTGGCGATCAGCTATTACGCCGTGAGCCTCGCGGCCTACCTGCTCGGTCCTGCGGCTTATCCCATGGGGATCGACAAGACGGCGCTGACGGCGGCGCTGGTGCTGCCGGTGGTGGCGCTGGTCTGGCTGATGCTGCGGCGCATCCGCAAGCGGCTGCACTGACATCGTCTCGCCCACCGGCTGGTCGCGTCACGCATGGCGCGTTAGGGAGGGGCCGCAACCGAGGAGGCGCGCAATGGTCAAGCAGGTGATCTGCATCAACTGGGGCACGAAATACGGCGCGCCCTTCATCAACCGGCTTTATGGCATGGTGGCGCGCAACATCACGCCACCTTTCAGCTTCACCTGCTTCACCGACAACCGCGACGGCATCCGCGCAGAGGTCGATTGCCGGGATCTGCCGCCGCTCGATGTCGAGATGCCGAAGAAGTCCAAGGGCATCTGGCCCAAAGCCCGGCTCTGGGGCCCCAAACTTGGAGATCTCAGCGGGCCGGTCCTGTTCATGGATCTCGATCTCGTGGTCACCGGGTCGCTCGACGAGTTCTTCACCCATGGCGACCACGACGATGTGATCCTGTCGCGCAACCCCAACACGCCGCTGGAAAAGCTCGGCCAGACCTCTGTCTTCCGTTTTCCGGTGGGCAAGCTCGTGCCGTTGCAGGAGCGGTTTCGCGCCGATCCGCAGGGCATCGCCGATGAATACCGCTTCGAGCAACGCTTCGTGACGCGCAACGCGCCCGGCGGGGCCAAGCTCTTTCCCAGGCCCTGGGTCCGGCATTTCCGGATGCATTGCCGCAGGCCCTTTCCGCTCAACTACCTCGCCGCGCCCAAGCTGCCGTCGGATGCCCGCGTCGTGATCTTTCCCGGCGGGTTGCACCCGACCCACGCGATCGAGGGGCACTACCCGCCCTATGCGCCCGACGGTGCAAGCGATCACCTGCGCGGGCTCTTCTCGGACACACGGCAGGACCGCCCGCTGCGCTACCTGCGCCATTACATCAAGCCGACCCCTTGGGTGGCCGAGCACTGGCGCCCCTGACTGCGCGGCAGCCGCGCCCCGGCTTGCACCCCGTCGCGGTTGGGCGCAGTCTCGCCCCGCATCCGATAATTCGCTCCGAAGGACCTGTCATGCCGATCAAGAACCGCTTCGCCGAGCTTCTCCCCGAGATCACCGAGTGGCGGCGCGACCTGCACGAGAACCCCGAGATCCTCTACGAGACGCACCGCACCTCCGCGCTGGTGGCCGAAAAGCTGCGCGCCTTCGGCTGCGACGAGGTGGTCGAGGGGCTGGGCCGGACCGGCGTGGTCGGGGTGATCCGCGGCAAAGAGACCGCGTCGGGCAAGGTCATCGGCCTGCGTGCCGACATGGATGCGCTGCCGATCCACGAGCAGACCGGCAAGCCCTATACCTCCAAGACGAGTGGCGCCATGCATGCCTGCGGCCATGACGGCCACACCGCGATGCTGCTGGGGGCGGCGAAGTACCTCTCCGAGACGCGCAACTTCGACGGCACGGTGGTGGTGATCTTCCAGCCCGCCGAAGAGGGCGGCGGCGGCGGGCGCGAGATGTGCGAGGACGGGCTGATGGAGCGCTTCGGCATCCAGGAGGTGTACGGCATGCACAACTGGCCCGGCATCCCGCTGGGGCAGTTCGCGATCCGGCCGGGCGCCTTCTTCGCCTCGACCGACCAGTTCGAGATCACCATCGAGGGCCGCGGCGGCCATGCCGCCAAGCCGCATGAGACGGTGGATTCGACGCTCGTGGCCAGCCATGTCGTGCTGGCGCTGCAGAGCATCGCCAGCCGCAACGCCGACCCGACCGAGCAGATCGTCGTCTCCGTCACCTCCTTCGAGACCTCGTCCAAGGCGTTCAACGTAATCGCCCAGAGGGTCCACATGAAGGGCACGGTGCGCACCATGTCGCCCGAGTTGCGCGCGCTGGGCCAAGAGCGGCTGACCGCCATCGCCGAGACCACGGCGCGGGCTTACGGCGCGGAGGCGAAGGTCAACTACATCAAGGGCTACCCCGTGATGATCAACCACGGTGCCGAGACCGAGTTCGCGGCCCAAGTGGCGCGCGAGATCTCGGGCGATTGCGCCGAGGCGCCGCTGATAATGGGCGGCGAGGATTTCGCTTACATGCTCGAAGAGCGGCCCGGGGCCTACATCCTCGTCGGCAATGGCGACACGGCCTCGGTGCATCACCCGGAATACGATTTCTCCGACGAGGCGATCCCGACGGGGTGCTCGTGGTGGGCGGGCATCGTCGAACGGCGGATGCCGGCGGCCTGAGCGGATGGAACCGATCAAGGTCAAAATCACGCGCGCGCCGCGGGTGCTGAAGGTCCGCTCTTCGGCAGCGGAATTCACTTTCGAAACCGATGCCGACATTGGCGCAGGCGGCAACAGTGCCGCGATCATCTCGCTGCCGGTGGCGATGCGGGCCGGGCGCGACATGCATGTCGCGGCCCCCGTCTGCCCGGTGTTGCGGGCCGGGCTCGAGCGGCTATCGGTCATTTGGTCCGCGTGGAAACCGGAGCTGTTCCAGCCGATCCGCATAAGCAGCGATGGCGATGCCGAGCCGACAATGGGCCGAGGTCTGCTCATGGCCTATTCGGGCGGCGTCGATTCGACCCATGCCTTGTCTCGGCTCCATCGCGAAGAGGGGCTCAGCCCTGATCTGATGACAGTGCTCGGCATGGATTATCGGCGCGGCGACACTGAAAAGTTCGACCGGCTGATGAAGCGCACGCAACCGCTGCGCGAAGCCCGGGCGGGGGAGCACCTCGTGGTGCGCTCCGATGCTGCCTCCGTGTTGCGCCGGGTGGGGGTGGAATCGTTTCTCGGCTTCGGGTTTCAGATATTTGCCTGCTTCCATCTCTTTGCAGATCGCTATGAAGGTGGTGCGCTCTCGGCCGATCACGCCGATTGGCAGGAGCTGCTGATCGGGCCCTACGGCGCGACCGGGGCGACCAACCGGCTCTTCGGCAGCGCGGGATTCGGCATCCGCACGCTCGACCCCTCGATGACGCGCGGCGAAAAGGTGGCGGCCATCGCGGATGACGATCTCGCGCTCTCGGCGCTCAGCTTTTGCAAGGATTATGCGGTCAGGCCCGAGAATTGCGGCGTCTGCTCGAAATGCATGCGCACCAAGGCGATGTTCTTTGCCGCCACCGGGGCCGTGCCACCCATCTTCCTCGATTCCGTCCTCGACACCGAGCGGATGCAGGCACTCGACCTGTCACGTCGCAACGAGCAGGTCTTTGCCATGGATCTCGTGCGGATCGCGCGCGCCAATGGCCGCGAGGCGGATTTCGCCAAGCTCGCCGAGGCGATCCGAGCGCCTTCCGCGGCGCCTTCGGCCAAGCAGCGGCTCTACAAGTACCGGATGCTGCTGCGCTCGCGGCTCTTGGGCCGCCGCTAACGGCGCAGCGAGAAGCGGCGGTCGCGTCCAAGGAGGCGTTCGACCCAGTCGTGCTCCGCGTCGAAATCATGCGGCACCTGCGCGGCATCGCGCCGTCCCGACAGGGACTTGGAAGCGAAGAAGTCGAAGCCGAAGAGATCGGCCCGCGCCATCTTCGAGCGCGCCAGCAGGTCGATCAGCATCAGCCCGGTGGTCGCGGGCGCGCCCAATTCGGCGCGCAGCCGGACGTTGGCATGGGCAGGGTTGAGGTGGAAGCCCTCCCTTCGGGCGATACGCCAGGGCAGGCGCCGGCGCTTGCTTGGCATCCAAAGCAGCACTTCCGGTGCGCGCGCCACGATCGCCGGCTCGGGCACCGGAACCGACATGGCGAGCCAGTCGGTCCGCGTCCCGTGCGAGGCGGGGCCCGGCATCGGCGCGGCGTTGAGCCGGATCACCAGCCCGGCGGCATTGATGGCCGCGCCGAGCTGGGTCTCGCCCAGCGAACGGGCGTTGCCCACCAGCGCGACATGACGGTCTGCCAGCCGGTCGAGGATCTCCGTCTCTGTCAGGCCGAGCCGAACGAGCCGGGCGGTATCGTTCCTCCGCTTCGCGATCTCGAAACCAATCCGGTTCACTGCCCCCTCCGTGCCAGCGCCGCGATATCGGCGTAGAGCGTTTCGGCGCGCGCCTGCGCCATCTCGCGGAATTCTCGGATCGCCTGCAATTCCCCCTCGCTGAAAGGCGCTTCGCTTGGCGGCTTTGCCAGCGCCTCGGGCGGCAGCAGCCGGGCCGGACCGAGACCGGCATCCGCCAGCAGGCGTTCTATCTTCGAGGCGTTGGAGCCCAGGGCGAGAAAGGGCGTCTCGGTCAGCATCGACAGGCAGACCGCGTGAAACCGCCCCGTCAGGTGCAGCCGCGCGCGGGCGATGCGGTCGAGATAGGCGGCCTCTGTCGCAGGCATCTCCAGCGCGGGCAGACCCAGCCCGCCATACCACACTGCCGCCAGCGCCGCGCGGGCGGGGGCAAAGCGCCACAGCCCGCCCTTCAGCGTCTTGGTCGGCACGAGCCTGACCTCATCGAGCCGAGTGCCGGCGCGGCCCAGCACCCGGCGCGGGCCGGGTTTCACGCTGTCGCCCACGATCACGCCGTTGCGGGGCAGGGGCGCGATACCCGCCGGGGCCGAGAGCGAGAGGTCGGGCAGCCAACGCGGAGCCGTACCCGAAGCCTCGGCCATGGCGCGCGCGCTCTCGCGGTCGCGCGCGGCGATGAGGTCGAAGCGCGACAGCGGCGCGGCCCAGCTTTCGGGATTGTCCTGCCAGAGCGCATTGACGAGCGCGAGCGGCGTGGTGCCGCGCGCCGGATGATCCGCCACCTCCAAGAGCCGCGCCCCCGCCGGGCGACCGTGATGCAGCGTCCCTTCGCCATTGACGACGATGACCTGAGCCGCGTGCATGGCATCGAGAAACCCCTCGTCGGCGGCCCAGTCGTGCCGGGCCGGGCTGCGGGCGGTCACGGTCAGCCCGTGCCGCTCCAACCCCTCGACCAGAAGCCGCATCACCCGGGCACAGCCGTGGTGGTAGCGGGTGGAGGTGTCGTTCAGGATCACGGCGCGCAATGTCATGGCGCCGCCTTAGAGGAAGTGTGCCCGGGCGCAAGCCGTGTGGCCATCAGCCCACGCAGCGCGGCCAGCGTGGCGGGCCTTGCCTGCCCGCGGTCCGCCATGACCTTTCGCGCCGCCGCGCGCATCGTGCCGAGCTCCGGCGTGCCGATCAGCGTGGCGACGGCCTGACCCAGCGCTGCCCCATCGGCCACCTCGCGCGCGGCACCGGCCCCATCGAGCGCGGCATAGGCCCCGGCCGCGTTGTCCACCCGTGGCCCGTGCAGCAGGGCCGCGCCCAGCGCCGCCGCCTCCCAGGGGTTGTGCCCGCCCTGCGGGCCGAAGGCACCGCCGAGAAAGACCAGCGGCGCGAGGCGGAAGATCGCCCCCGTTTCGCCCATACGATCGACGAGCCAGACCTCGGCATCGCCGGGCCGCTCGCCCCGCGTCACGCCAAGCCCGGCTTCGCGCAGCGCGCGTTCCACCATCGGAGCGCGGTCGGGATGGCGCGGGGCGAGGATCAGCCGCAGCCCCGGATGCGCCGCGCGCGCGGCGAGATGCGCCGCGATCACCTCGGGCTCGTCCTCGGCATGGGTCGAGACGGCGGCCCAGAGGGGCGCGCCCGCGAAATCCGCTTCGAGCAGGGGCAGCCGCGCGGGATCGGCGGGCAGGGGGCTGGCCGCGGATTTGAGGTCGCCGGGCGCCAGCACCCGCGCAGGATCGAGCCCGAGCGACAGGATGTCCTCGCGCACCGCCTCCGACTGCGCGGTGACGAGATCGAAGCATGACAGGAGCGCGGCGCTCAGCCGGGGTGCGCGGGCGCGCGATTTCGAGGGGCGGGCGTTGAGCAGCGCCAGCGGCACCTTGCGCGCGGCGGTCTCGGCCAGAAGCCGGGGCCAGAGATCGCCTTCGACGAAGCAGGCGAGGTCGGGCTGCCAGTGATCGAGGAAGGCCCGCGTCGCGCGGGCGGTGTCGAGCGGCTGGTACTGATGCAGCGCGCCCTCGATCCGCCGGACGCGGCTCCCGCCCGTGGTGGTGGTGGTGGTCACGAGAACAGCCGCGCCCTCGGCCATCAGATCGCGCGCGAGATCGGCGACCGAGGCGACCTCGCCCACCGAGGCGGCGTTGATCCAGACGAGCGGCCCTTCCGGGCGGTCGAGCGTGGCGCGGCCCAGCCGTTCGCGCAGCCGGGCGGGGGCGGAGGTCTGGCCCCGGTGCACCCGGCGCGCCAGCGTGATCTCGGCCAGACGCGGCAGCGCCCGCGACCCGCCGAGCCAGAGCCGCAGCGGCCAGGGGGCCGGGCTCATCCCCCGGTATGGCTCATGTGGCGGCTGACCCGGCCCGAGACCTCCTGCCGGTCATAATCGAAATCATGCCCCTTGGGCTTGATCGCGATGGCGGCACGGATGGCGCGCTCCAGCCCGGCGTCGCTTTCGCTTTCGCGCAAGGGGCCGCGCAGGTCGGAATGGCCCTCCTGCCCGAGGCAGGTGTAGATCTCACCGGTGCAGGTGACGCGCACGCGGTTGCAGCTTTCGCAGAAGTTATGGCTCATCGGGGTGATGAAGCCGATGCGCTGGCGCGTCTCGCCGAGCATGACGTAGCGCGCCGGCCCGCCGGTGCGGTCGGGCAGGTCGTGCAGGCTGTAGCGCTCCCCGAGGCTGTGGCGCAGATCCATCAGGTTCCAGTACTGGCCGATCCGGTCTTCGTTGCCGATATCGCCCATCGGCATGACCTCGATGAAGGTCAGATCCATGTCGCGCGCGGCGCAGAACTCGGTCAGGGTGAACAGCTCATCCTCGTTGAAACCCTTGAGCGCCACGGTGTTGATCTTGACCTTCAGCCCGGCGGCGCGGGCGGCATCGATACCGTCCAGCACCTGCGGCAGGCGGCCCCAGCGGGTGACGCGGGCGAATTTCTCCTCGTCGAGCGTGTCGAGCGAGACGTTCACACGGCGCACGCCCGCGGCGTGGAGCTCCTCGGCGTATTTGCCGAGCTGGCTGCCATTGGTGGTCAGCGTCAACTCCTTGAGCGCGCCGCTGTCCAGGTGCCGCGTCATGCCGCGGAAGAACTCCATGATGTTGCGCCGCACCAGCGGCTCGCCGCCGGTGATGCGCAGCTTTTCGACGCCAAGCCGAATGAAGGAGGAGCACAGCCGGTCGAGCTCCTCGAGCGTCAGCAGCTCTTTCTTGGGCAGGAACTGCATCTTTTCGGACATGCAGTAGACGCAGCGAAAATCGCAGCGGTCGGTGACCGAAACCCGCAGGTAACGGATCGCCCTTGCGAAGGGATCGATTAAGGGTGCTGCGGGGGGCGGAACGGGTGCGATTGTCATGGTCGCAAGGTAGGGGCGGGCTGGTATGTTGGCAAGCGAACTGCCCGTGATCCGGGCACCGGGGCTCCCTGTGTCTGGCAGACGGTTCGCCGCCCTTGCCCCACGAGGTCGCACCGCTATGCTCCGGCGCATGACACGCCTCATTCTCCCCTCCGCCCTCACCGCGCTCGTGCTCCTTTCCGCTTGTGCCGAAGTGCAGCAGGCCAGCGTCCCCGTCGAAACGCCGGCCCCGAGCGCCGCGCCCGCCGCGCCGCAACCGGCCGTGCAGGCCG
>NZ_JAMYXC010000074.1 GCF_024159025.1 Limimaricola litoreus | reverse complement strand
ATGATGCGGAACGCGGGCTCTGGCCGATCGGCTTTCCCGAGGACAAGCGCAGGACCTACGACCTGCCTGAAATCCGCGCCCGCTGGTCTCGCGCGCTGGGCGCGATGCGGAACGGGTGATCGTCACCGCGCGGCAGGGCGGGCGGGCCGCCTTCCGACTCGCCGCGCCGCTGGTGCTCCATGCCGGGGCGCGGCACCTGTCGGACGCCGCCGATTTCACACCGGAGGCCGAAGGAATCCTGCGCCATGGAGAAATCTTGCGCGTCTGACCTACAGGATTGCGCAGGATTTCGCGCATCGTCGCGAGAAAGGACAAATGCGTCGCATCTCGCAGGTGACAGAATTGTAAAACCGTGCTCGACTGGTCTTGTCGCAACCAGACACAGGAGACAGCCTATGAGCCTGACATCGCATCTGGAGGAACTGCGCCGGAAACACCAATCGCTTTCGCAGGAAGTGGAGATGGCGCAGAGGTCGCCTGCCACCAGCGACATCGAAATCGCGCAAATGAAGAAGCGCAAGCTCATGCTGAAGGAAGAGATCACGCGACTCAGCCCGCACTAGGGCGACCCCATGCCGGGACCCGCTCCCGGCGCGGCCCCCTTGGGGTCCACTCCTCGTGACATACCCTTTTTTCCGAAAAGCGCCCGCCGCTCATGCGACGGGCGCTGCTTTATTCAAGGGTGCCAAACGGGGTTCCGCTTTCAGCGGGGGGCAAGGGCCGAAGCCCCCGCCCCCGGCGGCCGTCAGGCGAGGTACTGCCCACCATTGGCCGAAAGCGTCGAGCCGGTGATGAAGCCCGCATCCTCGGAGGCGAGGAACACCACACAACGCGCGATCTCCTCCGCCTCGCCCAGCCGCCCGACCGGGATCTGCGGCAGGATGACGTCGTTCATCACCTTTTCAGGGATGGTGCTCATCATCTCGGTGTTGATGTAGCCCGGGCAGATCGCGTTGACGGTGATGCCGCCGCGCGCGCCCTCCTGCGCCAGCGCCTTGGTGAAGCCGATGTCGCCCGCCTTGGCGGCGGCGTAGTTGGCCTGGGCGAACTGGCCCTTCTGACCGTTGATCGAAGAGATGTTGACGACTCGGCCGAACTTGCGCGCGCGCAGGCCGGGCCAGACGCAATGGGTCATGTTGAACAGGCCGGTGAGATTGGTGTCGATCACCTCGCGCCATTGCTGCGGCGTCATCTTGTGAAACGGCGCGTCGCGGGTGATGCCGGCGTTGTTGACGAGGATATCGACCGGCCCGTGCTCCTCCTCGACCTTGGCGATGCCCGCCTTGCAGGCCTCGTAATCGCCCACGTCCCACTTGTAGGTGGCGATGCCCGTCTCCTCGGTGAAGGCGCGCGCCTTCTCGTCGTTGCCCGCATAGGTTGCCACCACGGTGTGGCCTTCCGCCTTCAGCGCCTTGGAAATCGCCGCGCCGATGCCGCGGCTGCCCCCTGTCACCAATGCCGTTCTTGCCATTCTAGCTCTCCCTCGCGCTGCGAATTGGTCTCCTTTGACCCTTTCGCATCACGTGAGGTCAAGCAAGCCCAACCTCCTGGCAAAAGGCCTTTGCGTCCCGCGCGCCCTGCTCCCAGGTGCAGCGCAGCTTGCCCGGATCGGTGAAGTCGATCTTGTCGGCGGGCGTCTCGTCCGAGGGCATCACGTAGCGCCGCCCCGGCACCTGCGGCAACTTGCGGTAGCGCCGTGTCAGAAGCACCAGCGTTTCGCCCTCGTCGGGCTCGGGCATCGGCGCCTGATCGGCCATGCCGCCATCGACGACGGGGCGCCCGTCCCAGTCGGGCGGCTCGAACACCGGCGGGATCACCGCCGCCGCGCAGACCAGATCGACGAGCCGCCCCTCGCGCGCGGCGTCGCGCGCATCGACGAGGCTGCAATCGAGGCCGAGCTTGGCCGCCCATGAAAAATGCGGCGAGTTGACCAGATGCAGCTCGGCCTCATAGGCCACGGTCGCGGCCACGCCGCTGAGCTTGGGCAGCCCGGAAGAGGGCGGATGCGCGATCAGGATCTGCACCTGCGGGCCTTCGGCGACCCTGTGGGCCGCCTCCTCGTTGAGCACCCGCGACACGACCTCGCAATAGATCCGCTGATGCGGGCTGATGCCGCCCTTCTCGCGGTCGAAGAGGTTGCTCTCCTGCGCCTCGAAGGCGTCGCACATCGCGTCGAGCAGCTTGCGCTCGCGCCCCGCGACATGCGTGGCCGCCGAGAGCGCGCCGCCAGAAACCCCGGCGACGCGCTCGGGCGCGATATCGGCGTGCTGGCCGAGGACCTCCATGAAGCCCCCCTGCCAGAAACAGCGCAGACCGCCCCCCGAGAAGACGAGTTGGCGGGGCGCGGTCCAGTCGCTCATCTCAGTCGCGCTCGATGCACAGCGCCACGCCCATGCCGCCGCCGATGCACAGCGTGGCGAGGCCCTTCTTAGCGTCGCGGCGCTGCATCTCGTGCAGCAGCGTCACCAGCACGCGCGCGCCCGAAGCGCCGATCGGGTGGCCGATGGCGATGGCGCCGCCGTTGACGTTCACCTTCTCCGGGTCCCAGCCCATCTGCTTGTTGACCGCGAGCGCCTGCGCGGCAAAGGCCTCGTTCGCCTCGATCAGGTCGAGATCCTCGACCGACCAGCCGGCCTTTTCGAGCGCCTTCTTCGAGGCATAGATCGGCCCCTCGCCCATGTAGGCCGGGTCGAGACCGGCGGTGGCATAGGCGGCGATGCGGCCCAGGGGCTTGATGCCGCGGCGCTCGGCCTCCTCGACCGACATCAGCAGCGTCGCGGCGGCGCCGTCGTTGAGGCCCGAGGCATTGGCGGCGGTGACGCTGCCCTCCTTGGAGAAGGCCGGGCGCAGCTTGGCCATGGCGTCGATGGTGGCGCCGTGGCGGATGTATTCATCGGCATCGGTGGTGATGTCGCCCTTGCGGGTCTTGACGGTGAAGGGGACGATCTCGTCCTTGAAGCGCCCGTCCTTCTGCGCGGCCTCAGCCTTGTTCTGCGAGGCGACGGCGAATTCGTCCTGCATCTCGCGGGTAATCTGGTGGCGGGTGGCCACGTTTTCGGCCGTGGTGCCCATGTGGTAGTCGTTGAAGGCGTCCCACAGGCCGTCCTTGATCATCGTGTCGGTGAGCTTGATGTCGCCCATCTTCTGACCCTGCCGCAGCGTCTGGGCATGGGGAGCGAGCGACATGCTTTCCTGCCCGCCGGCGCAGACGATGCTGGCATCGCCGAGCTGGATGTGCTGCGCGGCGAGTGCGACGGCGCGCAGGCCCGAGCCGCAGACCTGGTTGAGGCCCCAGGCCGCGGCCTCCTGCGGCAGACCGGCGAGGATATGCGCCTGGCGCGCCGGGTTCTGGCCCTGTGCGGCGGTCAGCACCTGGCCGAGGATCGTCTCGCTTACCTCGGACTTGTCGACACCGGCGCGGCTGACGACCTCTTCGAGCACGGCGGCGCCGAGCTGATGCGCGGGCGTGTTGGCGAAGGCGCCACCGAAGCTGCCCACGGCGGTGCGGGCGGCCGAAGCGATTACGACATTGGTCATGAAACTCTCCCTGACAGACGGGCCGGCACGTGCCGGGCTTCCGGATCGGAGCCGAGCCTAGCAGCCTCGATCCTCAGGGCAACGGCATTCGCGCCGCGGGCCGGGGCTGGCGCGCCGGACGGCCCCACAGATAACCCTGCAGGCATTCCGCGCCGATCCCGGCGAGCCGCTCCGCCTCTTTTTCGGTCTCCACGCCGCAGGCGACGCTGGCCATGCCGAATTGCCGCGCCACGGCGACCAGCGCGGCGCAGAGCACCTGGTTGTCCGGGTCCTCCTCGATGCCGCGCACGAAATGCGCGTCGATCTTGACGAGGTCGAAGAGGAAATCGCGCAGGTGGCGAAAGGCGGTCTGGCCCGCACCGAACTCGTCGAGCGCGAAGCTCACGCCGCGCGGGCGCATCTCGGCCATGAAGTGGCAGACCACCTCGGGCAGGGTCATGGCCGAGCTTTCGGAAATCTCGAGGATCAGCCGCTCGCCGATGCCCGGGCCCCGCCCGAGCCCGTCGAACAGCGTCCGCCGCCAGCGCCCGTCACCGATCGAACGGGCCGACATGTTGATCGACAATCGCAGGCCGGGCGCGCGGCGCAGCGCCTCCAGCCCCTCGCGCAGGGCGGCGCGGTCGAGGTCGCGCCCCAGCGCCGTCTCCTCCACGCCCGGCAGGAAATGCCGCGCCGGCAGCAGCCGCCCGGCATGATCGCGCAGCCGGATCAGCCCCTCGTGAAAGGCGGTGGCGCCGGTCGCGGCCACCATCACCGGCTGGTAGGCCAGCTCGGTGCGCCGCTCGGCCAGCGCCTCGCGCACCATGCACGGGATGTCGGCAAGGTCGAGCGCCTGCGCCTGCGCGAAGGGATCGGTGGGCGAATCGGTCGTGGGCGGCATGGCGGACCTTCGTCTGCGGCGATGCGCGACAGGATGGGCGACACCGCTTAAGACGAGGTGAAAGCCGCTACCAGCGCGAGAGCGCGTCCTCGTCCTCGGGCGTCGCCTCGACCCAATGCGCGCCCGATTGCGTCACCTCCTTCTTCCAGAAGGGGGCGCGCGATTTGAGGTAGTCCATCAGGTATTCCGCCGCCTCGAAGGCTGCCCGGCGATGCAGTGCCGCCGTGGCCACCATCATGATCGGCTGCCCCACGGGCAGCGATCCGAACCGGTGGATCACCACGAGATCGGCCAGGTTCCACCGTGCGCGGGCCTGCTCGGCGATCTCCCCGATCGCCTTTTCGGTCATGCCCGGATAATGCTCGATCTCCATGGCGATCAGCCCGCCCTCGCGGTCGCGCACGATGCCGGTAAAGCTCACCACCGCGCCGACCTCCTGGCGCCCGTGGCTGAAGGCATCGAGCTCGGCGCCTGCGTCGAACGGCCCCTCCTGCACGCTGATCTTCATGCCCGCGCCCCCTCAGCCGCCGGTCATCGGCGGAAAGAAGGCGACCTCGCGCACGCCGGACAGGGCGGCGTCGAACTCCGACAGCTCCTGGTCGAGCGCCACGCGCAGCGCCGAAACATCCGCGAAGGCCGCGGCATAGCGCTCCTCGCGGGCGCGCAGCTCCTCTACCAGCTCGGCCACCGTGGCGGCCTTGGTCTCGATCCGTTCGCGCGGCAGGCCGATCCGCTCGCGCACCCATGCGAAATAGACGATCTCGATCATGGCGCGCGGCTCTTGCCCGGCTCGGGCGCGGGCGCATCGCGCAGGAAGGGCAGCGCCTTGGAGAAGTAATCCCAGCCGGTCATCAGCGTCAGGATCGCGGCGAGCCACAACAGCACGATGCCCGCCCACCAGCTGATGATCATGCCCCAGTATTTCCAGGTCAGCCCCAACTCGTCCGGCGTACCGCCCGAGAGGATCGAATCGATCATCGTCTCGTCCATGCCGAAGCTTTCCATGACGAAGTAATGCTCGAAGGCACCGGTCGAGAACAGCACCGCGATGGCGACCATCTGCGCGGTGGTCTTCCACTTGGCAAGCTTGGTGACGCTCAGAAGCCCGGCCTTGGCACCGAGAAACTCGCGCAGGCCGGAGACGAAGACCTCGCGAAACAGGATCAGCGTCGCGGGCAAAAGGATCCACGGGTTCATGCCCGAAAAGCCGGTGATGACCAGAAGCGCGATGATCACCATCGCCTTGTCGGCAATGGGGTCGAGCATCGCGCCGAACTTCGATTCCTGCTTCCAGGCGCGGGCGAGGTAGCCGTCGAGAAAATCGGTCACGGCGGCGGTCACGAAGAGCACCAGCGCGAACCAGTCGGCCCATGGCCGCAGGAAAAAGAGGAACATCACCGCGACGCCGGGAGCCGCCAGAAGCCGCAGGACGGTGAGAATATTGGGCAGGGTCCATGTCATGCGCCAAGAGATAGCGCGCTCCCCCCGGTCTTGCCATAGCCGCGCTGCCATTCTGCCGGCCGCCCTGCCTTTTCATCTTTCTTCGAATACGCATGGCATGACGGTTTGACCGGGCGCGCGGCCGCGGCGGCGCGCCATGCGTATGTGTCGAAAGATGAAACAGACCCCGCGCGGTCAGCCGCTTTCGTGGAAATGGCCGTAGATCTTCTCCGCGAGGCTTTCCGAGATGCCCTGCACCGCCTTGAGATCGGCGAGGTTGGCGCGGCTTACCGCCTTGGCCGAGCCGAAATGCGCCAGAAGCGCGCGCTTGCGCGTGGCGCCCACGCCCGCGATCTCGTCGAGCGGGGTGGCGCCCACGGCCTTGGCGCGCTTGGCGCGGTGCGTGCCGATGGCGAAGCGGTGCGCCTCGTCGCGCAGACGCTGGACGAAGTAGAGGACGGGATCGTTGCGCGGCAGGGCAAAGGGGCGCAGGCCGGTGCGGTAGAACTCTTCCTTGCCGTGGTCGCGGTCGACGCCCTTGGCAACGCCGATCATCGCCACGTCGTCGATGCCCATCTCGTCGAGGATCTCCTGCACCGCGCTGACCTGCCCCGCGCCGCCGTCGATCAGCAGAAGGTCGGGCCAGGCCGGGCTTTCGCGGTTCGGGTCCTCCTTGAGGAGCCGCGCGAAGCGGCGGGTCAGCACCTCCTTCATCATGCCGAAATCGTCGCCCGGCGTGATCTCGGTGCCCTTGATGTTGAACTTGCGGTACTGGCTCTTCTCAAAGCCCTCGGGCCCGGCGACGATCATGCCGCCCACGGCATCCGTGCCCATGATGTGGCTGTTGTCATAGACCTCGATCCGGCGCGGCGGCTCGTCGAGGCCGAAGGCCTCGGCCAGCCCGCGCAGCAGTTTGCCTTGCGTCGCGGTCTCGCTCATCTTGCGCGCGAGGCTTTCGCGGGCGTTGCGCGCCGCCCCCTCGACCAGTTCGGCCTTTTCGCCCCGCTGCGGCACGATCACCTCGACCTTGCGGCCCAGCTTTTCGCTCAGCGCCTCGATCATCAGGTCGGGATCGTCGAGCCCATGGCTCAGGATCAGCTGCCGCGGCGGATCGCGGTCGGCGTAGAACTGGCCGACAAAGGCCTGCATGACCTCCGAAGGATCCTCCTCGCCCGAAACGCGGGGGTAATAGTCGCGGTTGCCCCAGTTCTGGTTGCCGCGGATGAAGAAGACCTGCACGCAGGCCTGCCCGCCTTCGACATGCAGCGCGATCACGTCGGCCTCGGACACGCCACGCGGGTTGATGCCCTGTGCGGTCTGCACCTGCGTCAGCGCCCGGATCCGGTCGCGCAGCGCCGCGGCGCGTTCGAACTCCATGTTCTCGGAAGCCTCGGCCATCTGGCGGCCCAGCACCTCCTGCACCTGCGTCGACTTGCCCGACAAAAAGCGCACCGCATCAGCCACGCTCGCGGCATAATCTTCGCGGCTGATCTCGCCGGTGCAGGGTGCCGAGCAGCGCTTGATCTGGTGCAAGAGGCAGGGACGCGTGCGCCCCTCAAACACCGAATCCGTGCAGTTGCGCAAGAGGAACGCGCGCTGAAGCTGGTTGAGCGTCCGGTTCACCGCGCCCGCGCTGGCGAAGGGGCCGAAGAACTGCCCCGCGCCCTTGCGGGCACCGCGGTGCTTGCCGATCTGCGGGAAATCGTGATCCGAGATGTGGATGTTGGGAAACGACTTGTCGTCGCGCAAAAGCACGTTGTAGCGCGGCTTGAGCTGCTTGATGAGGTTCTGCTCCAGAAGCAGCGCCTCGGTCTCGGTCCGCGTGGTGAGAAACATCATCGAGGCGGTTTCGCGAATCATCCGCGCGATCCGCCCCGAATGGCCCGTGGGGCGCGCATAGCTCGACACCCGGGCGCGCAGGTTGCGCGCCTTGCCGACATAGAGCACGCGGCTTTCGGCATCGAGCATGCGGTAGACGCCCGGCGAGCCGTCGATCAGCCGCAGCTGCGAACGGATCAGCGCGTGGCCGGTCAGCGGGGTCTTTGGCGTATCGGTCTGGGTGTCGGTCATGCGGTCCATATCGGCATCATGCATTGGCCCTGCAATCTAGGTGTCCCGAGGCCATCTGCAAAGCTGTCCACCGTTTCTGGGGATAAGGATGTGGGCAGCCGCGGGACGGCGGGAATTAGCCGTGACAAGTCAGGGGGTTGATCGAAACGCCCAAATATTGGGCAGCCATCAAATCCTTGTTTTCCTTGGGGAAAGCCCTGCCATTCGCGGCTTATCCACTGTGTTCCCGCTTTGGGATGGATTGCGCACAGCCCCGGTGGATCGGCCCATGGATCGACCGGTGGGGAGCTGTGCGCAAGTTCAGTTGCGGCCCTGGATATCCGGCGTCTGCCATCCGAGATGCTGGCCGCCATCGACACAGAGAAGCTGCCCCGTGACGCCCGGCGCCTCGATGAAATAGCCCAGCGCCGCGCAGATGTCCTCGGGGTTGGAGCCGCGCTGCAGCACCGTGTTGGCGCGCTGGCCCGCGTAATGCGCATCGGACTGGTTCGCGCCCTGCAGCGTCGGGCCGGGGCCGATGGCGTTGACCCGCAGCCGTGGTGCCAGCGCCTGCGCCGCCGTGCGGGTAAAGGCCCACAGCCCCATCTTGGCCACGGTGTAGGACATGAAATCGGGCGTGAGCTTGCGCACCCTCTGGTCGATGATGTTGACCACGAGGCCCTGGGCCAAGGGCTCGCCGCGCGCGTCGCGCGCAGGTTCCGTGATGCCCTCGGCCACTTTCTGGGTCAGCACCACCGGGGCGCGCAGGTTGCTTTCCATCGCCCGGTCCCAGCTGTCGCGGGTGCCGCTTTCGATGTCGTCGTATTCGAAGATCGAGGCCGAGTTGACGAGGCAGGTGATCGGCCCGCCCAGGGCCTCGACCGCGCGCGGGATCAGCCCCTGCACCGCCGCCTCGTCGAGCAGGTCCGCCCCCAGAGCATGGGCCTCGCGGCCCATGGCGCGGATTTCGGCCACGACCTCCTCGGCCGGGCCTTGCGAGGTGTTGTAATGGACGATCACGTCAAAGCCGCGACGGCCCAGGTCGAGCGCCATGGCGCGGCCCAGCCGCGCGCCCGCGCCGGTGACGAGTGCGCGCGCCCTCATGCCAGCACCATCGCGCCGTAGCCGACATAGAGCGCGGTCAGCGCCACGCCCCAGCCGCGCGTCACGTCGCGCCCCATGTAGACGAAGGGCACCAGCAGCAGCGAGGCCGCCAGCATCACCCACAGGTCGAAACCCATGACGTCCGAGGCCACCGGGATCGGCCCGACGAGGCTCGCCACGCCGATGATGCCCAGCAGGTTGAACATGTTGGAACCGATCACGTTGCCCATCGCCACGTCGGCCTCGCGCCGGATGGCGGCCATGACGGTGGTGGCCAGCTCGGGCAGCGAGGTACCGATGGCGACGAGGGTCAGGCCGATCGCCGTGTCGGAAATGCCGAAGGTCTCGGCGATCGAGACCGCGCCGGTCACCAAGAGATCGGCCCCCACGGGCAGGCCGACGACACCGGCCAGCAGATAGGCCGCGACCTTCCAGCCGCGCATCTTCGGGTCCGCGCCCTCGACCTCTTCTTCCGTCGTGCGGCCGTTGCGGTGCTTGTGCGCCACCCGCGCGGCATAGAGCAGCATCGCCGCCAGCGCCGCCAGCAGCAGCAGCCCCGCCCCCCAGGATAGCACCCCGGTGAAGGCCAGCGCCATGAACAGGGCCGTGGCCGCCATCATCTGCAGAAAGCTCGACCGCGTGTCGGACCCGCCACTGGCGTGCAGCGTGGTGATCAGCGCCGGGACGCCGAGAACCAGAAGCACGTTGGCGACGTTGGAGCCGACCACGTTGCCCAGCGCGAGCCCCGGCGTGCCCTTGAGGATCGCATCGATCGAAACCAGCAGCTCGGGCGCGGAGGTGCCGAAGGCCACCACCGTCAGCGACACGATCAGCGCCGGTATTCCGAGACGCAGGGCGAGGTTCACCGCCCCCTTTACCAGCGCATCCCCCGCGAAGACGAGGAGCACGAGCCCCGCCGCCACCAACAGCCAGTCCATCAAAGTCCGTCCTTTCCACAGGGGCAGGGCCCCTTGCCTATCCTCGGCCGCCCGCAGGCGGCGCAGCGGCCGCGCCCGAGCAGGCCCTTGGCCCCCCGCCCCTTGGGCAGCCGCAGTTTTCCGAACATGGCGAGCAGGATCATGCCCACCAGAAACAGGGTGACGATCTTGATCAGCATCAAAGACCGAAACGGGCGAAGCCCGCGCGCTCCTCGATGCCGCCCAGCGCCTCCTGCGCCAGCCCGGCGCCGAAGCGCGACAGCAGTGGCCGCTTGCGGGCATGGCGGCGCAGGCGCAGCTTGTCGCCGAAGCGCGCCTTAAGCACCGGCACGAGATGCCCGATCCCGTCGGCCAGCCCCTTTTCGACCGCCCGCGCGCCGATCCATATCTCGCCGGTGAAGAGATCCGGGTCATCGGCGAGCTTGGCGCCGCGCCGGCTCTTCACATGGTCGATGAAATAGTCGTGCATCTCCGAGAGCCAGCCTTCGAGCCGGGCCACGTCCTCGGGCTTTTCGGGGCGGAACGGGTCGAGGAAGCTCTTGGATTTCCCGGCCGTGTGCACCCGCCGCTCGACGCCGTTGCGCGCCAGGAGCTCATGCGCGCCAAAGCCCGCGGAGATCACGCCGATCGAGCCCATGATCGAGCCGCGGTCGACGATGATCTCGTCCGCCGCCGCCGCCAGCCAGTAGCCCCCCGAGGCGGCCACATCCTCGACGAAGGCGATGACGGGGATGTTCTTTTCCTCCGAGAGCCTGCGGATGCGCGCGGCGATCAGCGCCGATTGCACCGGCGAGCCGCCGGGAGAGTTGATCTCGATGGCGACGGCGGCGGGCTTGCCGCGCTTGAACGCCTTTTCGATCATCGCGGCGGTGCCCGCGTCGCTCAGGCCGGCGCCTGTGGCGCCAATCGCGCCCTGCAGGCGGATCACGGAAACGAGGGGGCCCCTGGAGCGGAGCGGCAGCCAGTTCATCATGCCCAGACATCTAGGCCCCGCCCGGCCCCATCACAAGGTCAGGAGCGGATACGCCAGCCAGTGCGGAAAATGAGCCATATGATCCCGAGGCAGATCGCGGTGAACAGCCCGATCGCCGCGAGGCTGACACCGATGGAGACGTCGGCCTGCCCGAAGAAGGACCACCGAAAGCCCGAGATCAGATAGACCACAGGGTTGAAGCGGGTCACGATCTGCCAGGCGGGTGGCAGCATCGAGATCGAGTAGAAACTGCCGCCCAGAAACACCAGCGGGGTGATCACCAAAAGCGGGATGAGCTGCAGCTGCTCGAAGTTCTTGGCCCAGATGCCGATGATGAAGCCCAGAAGCGAAAAGCTGATGCAGGTCAGCACCAGAAAGGCCAGCATCGAGACCGGGTGCAGGATGGTGAAATCCACGAAGAGGAACGAGGTGCCCAGGATCACGAGGCCGATGAACAGCGCCTTGGTCGCCGCCGCGCCGACGAAGCCGAGCGTCACCTCGAGAAAGCTGATCGGCGAAGAGAGATATTCGTAGATCGTGCCGATGAACTTCGGGAAATAGATCGCGAAGCTGGCATTGGAGGTGGCCTGCGTCATCACCGAGAGCATGATCAGCCCCGGAATGATGAAGGCCGCGTATTCGACCCCCTCGACCCGGTCCATGCGGCTGCCGATGGCCGAGCCGAAGACCACGAAATAGAGTGAGGTCGAGATGACGGGCGAGATGAAGCTCTGCAGCAAGGTGCGGAAGAAGCGGGCCATCTCGGCCTTGTAGATCGCGGTGACGGCGCCGAGGTTCATGCCGCGTCCTCCTTGACGAGGCCCACGAAGATCTCTTCGAGGCTGGAGTTGCTGGTGGAGAGATCCGTGAGCTGCAGCCCCGCCGCCTGGATGTCGGCCAGAAGCGCGGTGATGCCGGTGCGCTCGGCATGGGTGTCGTAGGTGTAGATCAGCGCCGATCCGTCCTCGGCCCGCACCAGCCCCTCGCGGCGCAGCGATTGCGGCAGCTCGGCCACCGGCTCGGCAAGCTCGATCCGAAGTTCCTTGCGGCCCAGCCGCGCCATCAGCTCCTCGGTGCGCTCGACCAGCATGATCCGCCCCTTGGAAATGACGCCGATCCGGTCGGCGATGGCCTCGGCCTCCTCGATGTAATGGGTGGTGAGGATGATGGTGACCCCCTCGCCGCGCAGCCGCTCGACCACGCGCCACATGTCCTTGCGCAGCTCCACGTCGACGCCGGCCGTCGGCTCGTCGAGAAACAGGATTTTGGGCTCGTGGCTCAGCGCCTTGGCGATCAGCACGCGCCGCTTCATGCCGCCTGACAGCTCCATCACCTTGGCGTCGCGCTTGTCCCAGAGCGACAGGTCGCGCAGCAGACGCTCCAGATGCGCGTCGTCACGTGGTCGGTCGAACAGGCCGCGGGTGAAGCGGACGTTGTTCCACACGGTCGAAAAGGGCTCCAGCGCGATCTCCTGCGGCACGAGGCCGATCATGTCGCGCGCCTTTCGCCAGTCGCGCACCACGTCGTGGCCGCCGACCTCGACCGCGCCGCCCGAGGGCATGGTGATGCCGCAGATGGTGGAGATCAGCGTCGTCTTGCCCGCGCCGTTGGGGCCAAGGAGCGCGATGATCTCGCCCTCCTCGATATCGAGCGACACGCCGTCCAGGGCGGTGAAACCGCCGGCGTAGCTCTTGGTCAGATCGCGAACCGACACGATGGGGGGCATCTGGAAACCTTTCACGAGATCGGCACGACGATAGCCCCCCGCCCAAGCGCGCGAAACCCGTGGCGCGGGCGATCTTCGCGCGTGCGCGCACAGGGCAGTCTGTGCAGGCGGGCGGAACCGTCCTCAGTCGCGCCGCATCCGCAAGGCCCGGACCGCGTGACCCGGCAGGATGGCGGCGCAGCGCGCGTAGCGCCCGGCGAGCCGGGCCGGGTCCGAGCCTGCGCGCCACAACCATTCGAGCGCCAGCCGACGCACCAGCCGCGGCGCGCGCGGCTGCGTGCCGGCCAGGAAATCGAGCCCCGCGCCGATCGAGACAAAGCCCAAGCGCGGCTGTCGTACCCGCCCCCGCGCGGCGAGCCGCTCCTGCTTGGGTGCGCCCAGCGCGAGAAATGCCAGCCCCGCACCGCTTTGCGCCACCGCGTTGAGCACGGCATCGGCCTCGGCCCCGCTTGGGTCGAAGCCC
>NZ_JAMYXC010000026.1 GCF_024159025.1 Limimaricola litoreus | reverse complement strand
GCATGGGCGGGTCGAAGGGCCGGCGCGGTTTCGCATGGCGCGTCTCGCGGCCTATGCGCTGGCGCAAGAGGGCCGCTACACCCGCGCGCAGATCTGGCTGCGCCGTGCCGCGCCCGATGCCCCCGATGCGCGGGCCGCGCGCGGCCTCGCGCGCGACTATCGCCTCGTGGCGGCGCGCAACCCGCTCACGTTGCGCTTCGGCCTCGGCATAGCTCCCTCCTCCAACATCAACGGCGGCAGCCGTGCCGAGACGCTGGTTCTGCCCGGCCTGCCGTTCGAGTTCGAGCTGGCGGGCGATGCGCGGGCGCTGTCCGGGGTCACGACCACGGCCAGCTTCGGGCTGAGCCATGCGCTGCCCCCCCTGCCGACCGGGCCGCTGGCCTTCGACCTGCAGGCAAAGGGCCGCGTTCACCGCCTGAGCGACACGGCGCGGCGGCAGGCGCCAGAAGCCCGCGGCGCGGATTACGCCCAGGCCGCGCTGAGCCTCGGCCTGCGCCACCGGCTGCAGCACGAAGGCCTGCCACCGCTCGATTTGTCGACCGAGCTGGGGCGCGACTGGTATGGCGGCGCGCCCTATTCGGACCGGCTTGGCCTGGGGCTGTCACGCGCCATGCCGGCGGGAGCCGGGCGGATGCTCACCTTCGGCCTCACGCTTGACCGCGTCGCGCGGCGCGACGTCGACGCAAGCTGGTGGGCCCCTGCCCTTCATGCGGCGTTGCGCCAGGATCTCGGAGCCAACCGGCTCACCCTGTCGGCGCATCTGCGCGACACGCGCAGCGACCGGCCCGACACCGGCCATGACGGGCTGACCGCGCGCCTTGACTACGACCTCGGGCGGCGTGTCGGTCCTGCCGTATTGGGTTTCGGCATGGAGGCGCAGTGGCGCGACTACGACAGCTCGCGCTATGTCACGACCGGGCGCGAGGACCGCAGCCTCGGGATCGAGGCCCGGCTGGGTCTGCCGGAGGCCGGGCGCTACGGGTTCTACCCCGAGATCGGACTGACGGGGCGCAGGGTCTGGTCGAATGCCGATCTGTTCGACGCGCAGACGCTGACGCTCGACATCGGACTGCGCTCCAGCTTCTGAGCGCCGGTGCTGGCCACGGCTGCCCAGCGTGCTAGGCTTTGCGGCAATCGACAAACAGGGACGAGGAAGAGCCGGAATGGCGCTGAAATATCTGCACACGATGGTCCGGGTGAAGGATCTCGAAAAGAGCATGGCCTTCTACGAGCTGCTTGGGCTCAGGGAGACGCACCGCAAGGAAAGCGAAGGGGGCCGCTTCACGCTCGTCTTCATGGCGCCTCCGGGTCAGGAGGAGTGCCCGGTCGAGCTGACCTGGAACTGGGATGGCGATGATGCGCTGCCCTCGGACAGCCGCCATTTCGGCCATCTCGCCTACCGCGTCGACGACATCTATGCCACCTGCCAGCACCTGCAGGACAATGGCGTGACCATCAACAGGCCCCCACGCGACGGGCACATGGCCTTCGTGCGCTCGCCCGACAACATCTCGATCGAGCTGCTGCAGGCCGGAGATGCCCTGCCCCCGCAGGAGCCGTGGTCCAGCATGGAGAACACCGGGCACTGGTAGGCCCGGACAGGATCCCGCCGCCCCTGCGCGGCGGGGTCAGTAGATGTAGCGGATCTGGTCGGTCCAGTAGCGTTCGATCCGGCGCAGCGACATGGTGATGTCATCGATGCCGGTCTGGTCGAGCACCCCGCGCGACAGCATGCCCGCGGCATGGCCCTCGAACAGCTTGTCGACGATGTCGCGGATGCGGCGGCCCTGATCGGTCAGCCGCACGCGGACCGAGCGCCGGTCGATCTGGCAACGCTGGTGGTGCATGTAGCCCGCCTCCACCAGCTTCTTGAGATTGTAGCTGACATTGCTGCCTTGGTAGTAGCCGCGCGATTTCAGCTCTCCGGCCGTCACCTCGTTGTCGCCGACGTTGAACAGCAAGAGCGCCTGCACGGCGTTGATCTCGATCACGCCGACGCGCTCGAACTCGTCCTTGATCACGTCGAGCAGGAGCCTGTGCAGCCGCTCCACCAGCGTCAGACTGTCGAGATAGCTCATCATGAAGGCCACGTCCCGCGCGCTGCGCGGTGCCAGCTCGAGAGAGGAATGCACACTCATTATAGGTCTCCGTTCTGTCCGCCCATCAGGCAGCAATGGGGCAGAATGACGAAGAAACCGTTAAATCGCGTGGATCTGCCTCAGCGGGGCCGCGTCACCCCGCGCGCCCCTTCGGCGATCTCGGCCACCAGCGCGCCATACGGCTCGGGGGGCTGCTTCGCCCCGGCGACCCAAGCATAGAGGTCGTGGTCGTTCTCGGACAGAAGCCGGTCGTAGAGCGCGAGATCGGCATCGCTCATATCTGCGAGACGGCGCTGGGCGAAATCCTGCAGGATCAGGTCCATCTCCTTGATGCCGCGCCGCATGGAGCGCATCCGCAGCCGCCGCACGCGGGTGTCGCGCGGCTCGTCGGCGGGGGCCGCGGGCTCGATCGGCAGCGCGCTCACGCGCCCGCCTCGAGGCTGCGCCGAAGCCGCTTTTCCAGCCGCGCCATGCGTTCGGCGGCCTGCATCATCTCGGTGCGCAGCACGCGCATCTCGGACAGGACATCCGACAGGTGCGGCGCCGTCTCGGCATGCGGCGCCTCGGGCCCGTCGCCGCGCCCGGTCAGCAACCAGCTCAGCGAGACGTTGAGCATGCCCGCCAGCATCTGCAGCCGGTTGGCGCGCGGCTCGTCCATGTCGTCCTCCCAGGCCTGCAGCGTGGAGATCTCGACGCCGAGCCGCGTCGCCAGCGCCTCCTGATCGAGCCCCGCGCCCTCGCGCGCGCCGGCGAGCCTGTCGCCGAAGGTGGCGGCCGTCTCGCTGTAGTAGCCTTCGTCCTGCATCGCGCATTCCTCCTGCCTGTGGCGGCCGCTTGATGACGGCCCGCCCCCGCCATATGACATGGGCGGCGCGTCGTTTCCAGAACGGGCGCGACCAGTCCCGCGCAGCCAGCGACATCCCGGAGCCCGTCATGCCGTTTCTCTCCGACACCCTCTCGCGGGTGCAGCCCTCGCCCACCATCGCCATGACCAACAAGGCCGCCGAGCTGAAGGCGCAGGGGCGCGACATCATCGGGCTGTCGGCTGGAGAGCCCGATTTCGACACGCCCGCCCATATCGCCGAGGCCGGGCGCCGCGCCATCGCGGAAGGCAAGACCCGCTACACCGCCGTCGACGGCATCCCCGAACTTAAGCACGCGATCTGCGCCAAGCTCAAACGCGACAACGGCCTCGACTACGCGCCTGCCGAGATCAGCGTCGGCACCGGGGGCAAGCAGGTGCTCTACAACGCGCTGATGGCGACGCTGAACCCCGGCGACGAGGTGATCATCCCCGCCCCCTACTGGGTCAGCTACCCTGACATGGTGCGCCTCGCGGGCGGCACGCCCGTCACCGTGGCCTGCGGGCTCGACACCGGCTTCAAGATTACGCCCGAACAGCTCGAGGCGGCGATCACGCCCGCGACCAAGTGGTTCGTGTTCAACTCCCCCTCGAACCCCACCGGGGCGGGCTATGCGTGGGAGGAGTTGGCGGCACTCACCGAGGTTCTGCTGCGCCATCCCCATGTCTGGGTGATGACCGACGACATGTACGAACACCTGACATTCGGGGATTTCCGCTTCTGTACGCCCGCGCAGGTCGAACCCGCGCTCAAGACGCGCACGCTGACCGTCAACGGCGTCTCCAAGGCCTATGCGATGACCGGCTGGCGGATCGGCTATGCCGCGGGGCCGGAGCCGCTCATTCGCGCCATGGCCAAGGTGCAGTCGCAATCGACCTCGAACCCCTCCTCGATCAGCCAATGGGCGGCGGTCGAGGCGCTCGACGGGCCGCAGGATTTCATCGCCGACAACAATGCCGTCTTCGCGCGGCGGCGCGATCTCGTGGTCGAGGGGCTGAACGCCTGTCCGGGCGTCACATGCCCGGTGCCCGACGGCGCCTTCTACGTCTATCCCGACATCTCGGGCTGCATCGGCAGGACGAGCGCGGGTGGGACCGCGATCGAGACGGACGAGGATTTCGCGACGGCGCTTCTGGAGGAGGAAGGCGTCGCGGTGGTGTTCGGCGCGGCCTTTGGTCTTTCGCCGAATTTCCGGGTGAGCTACGCTACATCCGACGCGGCGCTGAGCGAGGCCTGCGTCCGAATTCGCCGCTTTTGCGAGGGGCTGCGCTGAGCAAGGGATCCAGATGACCGACCTGTCCGGCTATTATTTCCGCGTAAAGGAAACGGGCGGCACCATGTACCGTATCGGCGACGAGACCCGCCACCGCCGGGTCGATCTCGAACAGGTCGCGGTGATCAACACCCGCAACGGCGACATCCGCGGCCCGGGCAACCGCCCCCTCGCGCCCGAGGATCAGGCCGCCGCCGAACGCTGGCTCGCGCAGCGCCGCGAGATCCTCGCCGCGCGGCAGATCGACGACATCCACCGCGCCATCGATCACATGAACCTCACCGCGCAATGGGTGCAAAGCCAGGCCGGGCCCGAGGATCTCGACGCGGTGACCGAGCCCTTGCTGCTGGCCATGCACGATCTGCGCACCATCCTCGTGCGCAAGAAGGCCGACCGGGTCGAGGCCGCGCGCAAGGAGGGCTGAGGTCAGTCGCGCGCCTTGCGGCCCTTGCCGCGGAACACCCGCCACAGATAGAGGCCGACGATCACCGCGATGACGCCGTTGGTCACCGGGTTGAGCCAGCCCTGCACCCGCTCGTATTGCGATTCCAGCAGGTAGCCCGCGCCGAACAGCGCGCCGACCCAGATCATGCTGCCCGCGGTGGTATAGACGAGGAACCGGCCCAGCGGCATGTGCTGCAGCCCCGCCGGCACCGAGATCAGCGTGCGCACCGTGGGGATCATGCGTCCGAAGAACACCGCCGCGGCACCATGCCGGTCGAACCAGTCCAGCGCCTGCTCGATGCTGTGCCGATCGAGGGTCAGCCAGCGCCCGTGCCGGTCGATCCAGTCCATGATGCGCTCGCGCCCCAGCCTGCGGCCGACCTCGTACCACAGCCAGGCCCCGGCGACCGAGCCCACGACCCCGCCGAGAAAGGTCAGCACCGGGCCGGAGGAGCCGGTCGCAGCGTTGTAGCCCGCAAGCGGCATCACCAGCTCGGACGGAATCGGCGGAAAGACGTTCTCGAGGAACATGAGGGCCGCGACGGCAAAGGCGCCACCGGCGGCGATCCAGGTGGTAATGAAATCGAACATGCCCTGCCAACCCCCCGGGGGGCGGGGCGGTTCCTAGGCCGCGCCGATCCGCACCGAGCGCGACCAGAAGCGCCACAGCAGCATGATCGCCGCAAGTCCGAGCCCCACCACGAGGCCGAGCCAGACCCCCGCCGCGCCGAGCCCGGCGGGAAAGCCCAGCAGGTAGCCCGCCGGCATGCCGATGAGCCAGTAGCTGATCGCGGCGAGCACCATCGGCACGCCGGTGTCCTGCACCCCGCGCAACAGGCCCAGCGCCATGACCTGCAGCGCATCCACGATCTGGAACAGCGCCGCCAGCATCAGCAGCGAAATGCCGGTGGCGACCACCGCCTCGCGCGCCGGATCCTCCGGATCGACGAAGGCCGCGACGAAAGGCTCGGGAATGGCGACGAACATCAGCCCGATCAGCCCGGCGGAGACGATCGAAAGCGTCACCCCCGATTGCCCGATCATCCGCAGCGCCGCCTCGTCGCGCCGGCCCAGCGCCCGGCCCGCACGCACCGTCGCCGCCTGGCTCAGACCGACCTGGATCATGAAGGCGACCGAGGTGACCTGCAGCGCGATGCCATGCGCGGCGAGCGGCACCGCGCCGATCCAGCCCACCATGATGCCGGTGGCGGTGAACAGCCCGCCTTCGGCAAGGCTGGTGAGCCCAATCGGCACACCCAGCCGCACCACCCGGCCCAGCACCTCCCAATCGGGCCGCCACAGCCGCCGCACGAGATCGTATTCCGGCAGCTTGCGCAGCGCATAGGCCACGAGCGCCACCGCCTGCAGCGCCGCCATGGAAAGCGAGGCGATGGCCGCGCCCTGGATGCCCAGCTCCGGCGCGCCCCAATTGCCGAAGATCAGCGCATAGTTCAGCACCGCGTTGCAGACCGCCATGCCGAGCGTGCTCCACAAAAGGATGCCCGTGTGCTCCAGTGCCGAGAGGAACGAGCGCATCACCATCGCCACGAGGCCCGGCACCATCGCCCAGGCCGCGATCCGCAGATAGGCCTCGCCCGCCGCCGCGACCTGCGGCTCCTGCCCCAGCGCGAGGAACAGGTCCTCGGCCCACATCAATGGTGGCACGAAGATGGCGGCATAGATCATGCCGACCCAGATCCCCATGCGCGTGACGCGCCGGACCATGACCGCATCCTCCGCCTCGGCCGCCGTCGCCACCACCGGCATCACCGCCCAGGCAAAGCCCGAGCCGACGATGAAGATCAGGAAATAGAGCGAGGTCGCCAGCGTCGCCGCCGCGAGCGCGGTCACGTCGTACCAGCCGAGCATCACCGTATCGGTGACGTTCATTGCCATCTGAGCGAGGTTGGAGCCGATCAGCGGCAGCGCCAGCACGAGAAGCTTGCGCCCGTGCTGGGCGCGGGTGAGGGCCTCGAAGGGCTTTGCCGGGGCGGTGATCTCTGCCTGTGTCATGCGATCTGCCTACGCCGCGCGGGACCCGCTCGTCCAGATCGCGATTGCCTCGCGCGGCATTCGCCGCCGCGGGGCACGAGCCGCGTGGTGCCATCCCCCTTGCGCCATTCCCCCGTCGTCATAGGGTGGGCGCAACCCGGAGGAGAGAGAATGACCAAGTACCTGCTGGCCGCCTGGGCGGCGCTGCTCGCCAGCCCCGCGCTGGCCGAAAACCGCATCGACCTCGTGCGTCCCGACGCGCCCGAGCTTGCCGCCCATGGCGATCATGTCGTCGGCGTCACCACCATGCGCTTCACCCGCGAGGGCGTGCCGGACGTGGCGCGCGCCACCGAGGAGGAGGTTCCGGAGTACGACCGCGAGATCACCGTCGAGGTCTGGTACCCGGCGGCCCAGGGCACCGAACCCGGCGGCAGCTACACCGCGCTCTTGCGCGACGGCGTAACCGAGGTGCAGCTTCAAGGCCGCGCCGCGCGCGACGCCGAGCCCGTGGCGGAGGGCGCGTTCCCGCTGGTGATCGTCTCGCACGGCTATCCGGGCAACCGTTTCCTGATGAGCCACCTCGCCGAGAACATCGCCACCAAGGGCTATGTCGTGGCCTCCGTCGATCACCCGGATTCGACCTATGACGACATGGGCGCCTTCGGCTCGACGCTGGTGAACCGCCCGCGCGACCAAGCCTTCGTGCTGGACCGGATGGCCGATCTCGACGATTCCATCGGCGCGATCACCGACGGCGACACGGCGGCCGTCATCGGCTACTCCATGGGCGGCTACGGCGCGCTGATCTTCTCGGGCGCAGGGCTGACCGAAGACTTCCGCAGCTCGCGCTACGCCCCGCCGCAAGAGCTTTTGGAGATCAACGCAATGGGCGCCAAAACCATGGCCGACCTGCCGGACGATCGGGTCAAGGCCGTCGTCGCCATCGGCCCATGGGGCCGCAACCGCGACGCTTGGGACGCCGAAGGGCTGTCGGAGATCGACACGCCCCTGATGCTGATCGCGGGCGGTGTCGACGACGTGTCGGGCTATGATGCGATCCGTTCGATCTTCGAGGAGACCAGCGGCACGGAGCGGCACCTGCTGACCTTCGACGATGCCAACCACAACGCCGCCGCGCCGATGCCTGCGCCGGACGAAAGCTGGGAGGTCTCCGAAACCCTGGGATACGCGCCCTTCGACCATTATGCCGACGCGGTCTGGGACACGACCCGGATGAACAATGTCACCCAGCATTTCGTCACCGCCTTTCTCGACCTGCACCTGAAGGGCGACGAGGCCAAGGCCGATTACCTCGACCTCGTGCCTAACAGCGCCGATGCGGTCTGGGACCGCGCCGAGGACGGCACGCCGAACGAGGGCGACAGCTACTGGGCCGGTTTCCCGAACCGCACCGCCAAGGGGCTGCGCTTCGAAACCCTGCCCGCCGGGGAATGACCCAAGCGCCGCGCGCCACGGCGCGCGGCCGCCACCGGAGAACCCGGCACAAAATGTGAACACCATCGCCGCGCCCCGGCGTTGCCCCCGGCCCCGCCTCCGGGTTATATGGCCGTCACCCCAGAACAAGAGCAGTGCCCATGCCCGACGATCTCCTCTCCGGCGCCGAGCCCGCCTATGACGCCTCCTCCATCGAAGTCCTCGAAGGGCTGGAGCCCGTCCGGAAGCGGCCCGGTATGTATATCGGCGGCACGGATGAGCGCGCGCTGCACCACCTCGTGGCCGAGGTGCTCGACAACTCCATGGACGAGGCCGTGGCCGGTCATGCCAACCGGATCGAGGTCGAGCTTCTGGCCGATTATTCGGTGGTGATCCGCGACAATGGCCGCGGCATTCCGATCGACCCGCATCCGAAGTTTCCGGGCAAGTCGGCGCTCGAGGTGATCCTCTGCACGCTGCACGCGGGCGGCAAGTTCTCGGGCAAGGCCTACCAGACCTCCGGCGGCCTGCACGGTGTCGGTGCCTCGGTGGTCAACGCGCTGTCGGACTCCATGGTCGTGCAGGTCGCGCGCAACCGCGAGCTCTACGAACAGAGCTTTTCGCGCGGCGTGCCGCAAGGCCCGGTGGCCAGGATCGGCGCCGCCCCCAACCGGCGCGGCACCACCGTCACCTTCCACGCCGACGAGGAGATCTTCGGCCATCACCGCTTCAAGCCCGCGCGGTTGATGAAGATGGTCCGTTCCAAGGCCTATCTCTTCTCGGGCGTCGAGATCCGCTGGAAGACCGAGATCGACGACGGCGAGACGCCCCGCGAGGCCACCTTCCACTTCCCCGGCGGCCTCGCCGACTATCTCGCCGAGACATTGGGCAAATCCTCGACCTATTCCGACAAGCCCTTCGCCGGCACGGTCGAGTTCTCGGAAAAGTTCAACGTGCCGGGCAAGGTCGAATGGGCCGTGAACTGGACGCCCTCGCGCGACGGCTTCACCCAGTCCTATTGCAACACCGTGCCCACGCCCGAGGGCGGCACGCATGAGGCGGGCTTCTGGGCCGCGATCCTCAAGGGCATCCGCGCTTACGGCGAACTCGTCAACAACAAGAAGGCGGGCCAGATCACCCGCGAGGATCTGACCACCGGCGGCTGCGCGCTGGTGTCGTGCTTCATCCGCGAGCCTGAGTTCGTGGGCCAGACCAAGGACCGGCTGGCCACCACCGAGGCGCAGCGCCTCGTGGAGAATTCGGTGCGCGACCATTTCGACAACTGGCTCGCCTCCGACACCAAGTCCGCGGGCGCTATCCTCGATTTCCTCGTGCTGCGCGCCGAGGAGCGGCTGCGCCGCAAGCAGGAGAAGGAAACCGCCCGCAAGACCGCGACCAAGAAGCTGCGCCTGCCCGGCAAGCTGGTCGATTGCTCGGCCAGCAACCGCTCGGGCACCGAGCTGTTCATCGTCGAGGGCGACTCGGCGGGCGGCTCGGCCAAGATGGCGCGCGACCGCAAGACGCAGGCGCTGCTGCCGCTCAGGGGCAAGATCCTCAACGTGCTGGGGGCGGCCTCATCGAAGCTCGGCTCCAACCAGGAGATCAACGATCTGACGCAGGCGCTGGGCGTCGGGCTCGGGCCGAAGTTCAATGTCGACGATCTGCGTTACGACAAGATCATCATCATGACCGACGCCGACGTCGACGGCGCGCATATCGCGGCGCTGCTGATGACCTTCTTCTTCAGCCAGATGCGCCCGATGATCGACCACGGTCACCTCTACCTCGCCTGCCCGCCGCTCTACCGGCTGACCCAGGGGCCCAAGCGCCTCTACGTCTCCGACGACGCCGAGAAGGAGCGGATGATGCAAAAGGGCCTTGGCGGCAAGGGCAAGATCGACGTGCAGCGCTTCAAGGGTCTGGGCGAGATGGACGCCAAGGACCTGAAGGAGACGACGATGGACCCCGGATCGCGCAAGCTGATCCGCGTGTCGATCAGCGACGACGAGCCGGGCGAGACGGCGGATCTGGTCGAGCGGCTGATGGGCAAGAAGGCGGAACTGCGGTTCCAGTACATTCAGGAGAATGCGCGGTTCGTGGAAGAGCTGGATGTGTGAGGTTAGAAGTGGGCTTTAGTATTGGAAAGTTTGTCTATGAGTGCCTCAAACACCACCCCGACCAAAAGCTGACTGCTCGAGAAATTGCGCAGTGGATAATGAAAGCGCACCCACTAGAGTGCGAAGAAAAGAAGCTTCGCAGTAAAGCACGCGTAACACCAATAGATACAGACGATGCACTGCTGCAGCAAATTGTGGCTGAGATTGGCTCTCAGCGTCCAAGGCTGCAGGCAGTCCATCCTGATGTGAAGACGACAGAGGGCCGCCCCCGCCGATACTACTCGACCAAGAAGAGTGATGCTGAGGAAGTCGCAATAGCAGAAGAAACCGGCTCAGAAGTCGAAACTAACGCCTCTACGTTACCGTTCACAGAAAACGATCTTTACCCCCTTCTATCGCAGTATCTTGCTACTGAACATGGTGTTTATACTAAGAGAATAGATGAGCGTCGTTCGTCGAACAGAAAAGGACAGAACGGGAATAGATGGCTTTATCCTGACCTAGTCGGCATGGAAGACTTGAGCAGAAAGTGGCATGCGGAAGTAAAGGATTGCGCAATAGAATACTTCGACAAAAAGACGAAGCTCTGGTCATTCGAGGTAAAAAAGCTACTAAATAGCAGCAATGTTCGGGAATGTTACTTTCAAGCCGTTAGCAATAGTTCATGGGCGAACCTTGGCTATTTGGTAGCAGCAGAGATCGAAGGTGCCGATACGGTTAGAGAACTACGGATGCTTTCTAGTCTCCATGGTATTGGCGTAATGAAACTAGATCGCGAAAACCCCTCAGAAAGCCAGATCTTTGTTCCAGCGAAGGAAAGGCCTGGGGTTGATTGGAACACTGCCAACCGCTTGGTTGAAGAGAACCCAGACTATCTAGAATTCGTAAGACTTGTTCGACAATTCTATCAAACCGGTGACCCTCGAAAACGCGATTGGGATTACTACGAGAAGCGGTAGTCTAATTACGCCACCACCCCGTGATCCATCCGGACCACCCGGTCCATCCGGCTCGCCAGCTCCAGGTTATGCGTCGCGATCAGCGCCGAAAGCTCCGTGCCGCGCACCAGCGCCATCAGCGCGCCGAAGACCCGATCGGAGGTATCGGGATCGAGGTTGCCGGTCGGCTCATCCGCCAGCAAGAGCCGCGGCGCGTTGGCCAGAGCGCGGCAGAAGGCCACGCGCTGCTGCTCGCCGCCTGACAGCGCCGCCGGCCGGTGATCGGCGCGGGGGGCGACGCCGACCTGATCGAGCAACTCGCGCGCGCACGCCTCGGCCTCGCGGCGCGGCGTGCCTGAGGCAAGCTGCGGCAGCACGATGTTTTCGAGCGCGGTGAACTCGGGCAGCAGGTGGTGGAACTGGTAGATGAAGCCGACATCGGCGCGGCGCACCTGCGTGCGGCGGCGATCCGAGAGCTTGGTCATCTCCCGCCCGCCGATAGCAACATGGCCCTCGTCCGGCGTGTCCAGAAGCCCCGCGATGTGCAGAAGCGTCGACTTGCCCGCGCCTGAGGGCGCGACGAGAGCCACGACTTCGCCCGGCTGGATCACCAGATCCGCGCCGCGCAGCACCTGTACCTCGGAGGGCTTGCCGCGGTTGTAGGTCTTGGTGAGGCCGGAGAGCTTCAGGATCGGATCACTCATAGCGCAGCGCCTCGACCGGGTTCATCCGCGCCGCGCGGCGGGCAGGAAACAGGGTGATGACCCATGACAGGGTGAGCGACAGGGCCACGGCGGAGAGCACGTCGCCCAGCTCCAGCTTGGCGGGCAGCGCGTAGATGCCGCGGATCGACGGATCCCAGACACCGCCGCCGGAGAGGTAGTTCACCGCCGCGAAGATCGGGTCGATCCAGATGGCAAACGCACAGCCCAGGATGACGCCCATGAGCGTACCGATGGTGCCGATGCCCGCGCCGCAGATGAAGAACACCCTGAGCACCGAGCCCTCGGTCAGCCCCATGGTGCGCAGGATGCCGATGTCGCGCCCCTTGTTCTTCACCAGCATGATCAGCCCGGAGATGATGTTCATCGAGGCGATCAGCACGAGGATCGACAGGATCACGAACATCACGTTGTCCTCGACCGTGAGCGCGCGCAGGAAGGCGCCCGCGCTATCGCGCCATGTCCACACGAAGGCCGTCGGCCCCGCCGCATCCATGATCTCGGGTACGAGATCCTGCACGTTGTCGGGGTCCTCGACCATCACCTCGATCTCGCCCGCCACGCCGTCGCGGTTGAAGAAGAGCTGCGCCTCCGACAGCGGCAGGTAGGCGCGCGTGCGGTCGATGTCGTAGCGCCCGGCGGTAAAGATGTAGGTCACCTCATAGGCCGAGACGCGCGGGCTCTGCCCCATCGGGGTCTGCGCACCGTTGGGCGACAGGATGCGCACCTTGTCGCCGATCACCGCGCCCAGCTCCCGCGCCACGCCGGAGCCCAGCGCGATCCCCTCGCCAAAGCGCGCGATGTCGCCGATGCCGGTCTCGGGATCGGCGATGCGCGGCAGGGAGGCGAGATCCTCGGCCCGGATGCCGTAGATCTCGACGCCCGCGTTGCCACTGTCGAAGCTCGCCATCACCTGCCCGCGCACCACAGGGGCCGCGCGAGTGACGCCGTCGATCTGCATGAGCCGCTCGGACAGCCCCTCGTAATCCTCGATCACCCGGCGGGTGATGTCGGTGCCCTCGATCACGCTGTCCTGGTAGACGGTGACATGGGCATTGGCGCCGAGGATCGTGTCGATGAACTCCTCGCGGAAGCCCGCGCGCACCGACAGCGTCGCGATCAGCGCAAAGACGGCGAGGGTGATGCCGACGAGGCTGATCCAGGTCATGACGCTGACCCCGCCCTCGGCGCGGCGGGCACGGATGTAGCGCCAGGCGATCATCCACTCGAAGGCGGAAAACGGGGCGGTGCGGTTGGCCATGAAGGGTCCTTTGAGATGCGCGCGGACCTTGGAGTCGGTCGCAGGCGGGGTCAAGCCGCGACGCCGCCGCCTCACGCCACGGTGCTTGACGCATGGCCTAGGCGAGGGTCAGCTTGGCCGCGGGAAAGGTCATGGCCGGCGCGTTGCGCCCGCCGGACCGCATTTGGGGGGAGGAGCGCCGATGCGCGCCGTGATCTGCCGCGCCTATGGCGGCACCGAGCATCTGGAGATCGTCGAGCGCGCCTTGCCCGAGCCGGGACCGGGCGAGATTCGCGTCGGGCTCTGCGCCGGAACGGTCAGCGCCGGCGACTGGCGCATCCGCTCGCTCAGCGTGCCGCCGGGCTACGGGCTGGTGCTGCGCGCCGCCTTCGGCTGGACCGGCCCGCGCCAACCGGTGCTGGGCACCGCCTTTTCCGGCGTGGTCGAGGCAGTGGGCGAAGGCGTGACCCGCTTCGGCCCGGGCGACGAGGTGTTCGGCTCCACCGGCATGAAGATGGGCGCCCATGCCGAGGCGGTGGTGCTGCCCGAGACGGGTGCCGTGGTTCACAAGCCGCATGTGCTGATCCATTCCCAAGCCGCCGCCCTGCCCTTCGGCGCGACCACGGCGCTGCAGTTCCTGCGCGATCGCGGCAGGCTCAAGGCCGGGCACAGGCTCTGCGTCGTCGGCGCGTCGGGCGCGGTCGGCACCGCGGCGGTGCAGATCGGCCGGGCGATGGGCGCGCATGTGACGGCCGTCTGCTCGGCGGCCAATGCCGATCTGGTGCGCGATCTGGGCGCGCGCGAGGTGATTGCCCATGACGAGGGAGAGGACCCTTTCGCCGAGGAAAACCGCTTCGACGTGATCCTCGACACGGTGGGTCAGGCGCCCCTGAAGCGGCGGATGCGGGCGCTGCGCCGCCGGGGCCGGCTGCTGCTGGTCTATGCGGGGCTGGGCACAGAGATCGCGTCGCGCTTCGTGGGCCGCGGCGGGCGACGGGCGCGCGGCGGGGTGGCCAAGGAAAGCCGCGCCGACATGGAGGAGATCGCCCGGCTCATCGAGGCGGGCGACCTGCGCGCGGTGATCGACAGCCGCTACCGGCTGTCGCAGATCGCGCAGGCCTATGACCGGGTGGCGACGGGCCGCAAGCGCGGCGCCGTCGTGCTTCTCCCCGACGACATCTAGCCTTCAAAGATAGGCATAGATCCGGGCGATCTTCTCGACCGCCTGCTCGGGCGGCAGCTCCTCGCTCTCGCCGGTGCGGCGCGAGACCAGCTCGACCACGCCGTTCTTGAGCCCCTTGGGCCCGACGGTGATCCGCCACGGCAGGCCGATCAGGTCCATGGTGGCGAACTTGGCGCCCGCGCGCTCGTTGCGGTCGTCATAGAGCGGGTCGAGGCCCAGCGCCTGCAGCCCGGCATAGATGCCCGCGCAGGCGGCATCTGTCTCGGCGTCGCCCTGGCGCAGGTTGACGATGCCTACGTGGAAGGGCGTCACGCCCTCGGGCCAGATGATGCCCTTATCGTCGTGGCTCGCCTCGATGATCGCACCGACGAGCCGGCTCACACCGATGCCGTGGCTGCCCATCTCGACCGGCACGCGCTGGCCTTCGGCATTGGTCACGGTCGCGCCCATCGCCTCGGAATACTTGGTGCCGAAGTAGAAGATCTGCCCGACCTCGATCCCGCGCGAGGAGCGGCGGCGCTCTTCGGGCACCGCGTCGAACAGCGCCGCGTCATGCGTCTCGTCGGTGCGCGCATAGGGCGTGGTCCATTCAGAGACGATCTGCTTGAGCTGGTTCGGATCCTCGTAGTTCACCACCCGGTCGGCGAGCTGCAGGTCGAGGATGGCGTTGTCGTAGAAGACCTCGCTCTCGCCGGTCTCGGCCAGCACGAGGAACTCATGCGTGTTCTCGCCGCCGATCGGCCCGGAATCCGCGCGCATCGGGATCGCCTTAAGCCCCATCCGCTCATAGGTGCGCAGGTAGCTCACCATGTGGCGGTCGTAAGCCTCCAGCGCGCTCTCGCGGTCGACGTCGAAGTTGTAGCCGTCCTTCATCAGGAACTCGCGGCCGCGCATCACGCCGAAGCGCGGGCGCATCTCGTCGCGGAACTTCCACTGGATGTGATACAGCGTCTTGGGCAGGTCGCGGTAGGAGGAGATGTAGCTGCGGAAGATGTCGGTGATCATCTCCTCGTTGGTGGGACCATAGAGCAGGTCGCGCCCGTGCCGGTCCTTGATGCGCAGCATCTCCTCGCCATACGCCTCGTAGCGCCCGCTCTCGCGCCACAGGTCGGCCGATTGCAGCGTCGGCATCAGCAGCGGGATATGCCCGGCCTTCTGCTGCTCCTCGTCGACGATCCGCTCGATGTTGCGCAGCACCTTGAGCCCCAGCGGCAGCCAGGAATAGATGCCGACCGCGGCCTGCTTGATCAGACCCGCGCGCAACATGTAGCGGTGGCTGATGATCTGCGCCTCGGCGGGCGTTTCCTTGAGCACGGGCAGGAAATAGCGGGTCAGACGCATCGAGGAATCCTATTGTCAGAGAGCCGGGTCGGCCGGGGAGCGGACGAATTCCCCTGTAGGGGAGTGCCGCGCACCTGACAAGCGCCGTCCCGCCCTGCCCTCGCGCCGGTTGCACGGGGCCAAAAGGCTTGCGTGCCACCCTCCGGGCGGCGACATAGGTGGGACACCCCCGCAAGGAGCGAATTTCGTGGCACTTCCGATCCAGCAGCAGGCGCGCATCTGGGCCGTCATCGCCGCCGTGACCTTCGTCCTGCTGTGGCTCCTGGGCGACGTGATCCTGCCGTTTCTTCTGGGCGGCGCGCTGGCCTACCTGCTCGACCCGCTGGCCGACCGGCTGGAGCGGCTGGGGCTGAGCCGGACATGGGCGGTGGCGGTGATCGCGCTGGGCGTGGTGCTGGGCTTCGTCGCAGCCGTGCTCCTGCTGATCCCGACGCTGATCCGGCAGACGAGCCAGCTGGTGCAGACCGCGCCCGATCTGGTCTCGGGGCTGCGCGACGGGCTGGCCGCGCGCTTTCCCGAGCTGATGGACGAAAGCTCCACCATCCGCGGCCAGCTCGACGCGATCGGCGCGGGACTTCAGGCGCGCGGCGGCGAGATCCTCGAAAGCGTGCTGACCTCGGCCATGGGGGTGATCAACCTTCTCGTGCTCTTCGTCGTCGTCCCCGTCGTCGCGGTCTACCTGCTGGTAGACTGGGACCGGATGGTCGCGCGGATCGACGAGCTTCTGCCGCGCGAGCACGCGCCGACGATCCGCCAGCTGGCACGCGAGGTCGACCGCACGCTTGCCTCCTTCGTGCGCGGACAGGGCCTCGTCTGCCTGATCCTGGGCACCTATTATGCGGTGGCGCTGGCGCTGGTGGGGCTCAACTTCGGCCTCGTGGTCGGCGCGGTGGCCGGGCTCGTCACCTTCATCCCCTATGTGGGCGCGCTGGTGGGCGGCGTGCTGGCGATCGGGCTGGCGCTGTTCCAGTTCTGGGGCGACTGGGTCTGGATCGGTGCCGTGGCGGGGATCTTCGTCGCGGGCCAGATGATCGAGGGCAACATCCTGACCCCGCGCCTGGTCGGCGGTTCGGTCGGGCTACACCCGGTCTGGCTTCTCTTCGCGCTGGCGGTGTTCGGCACGCTGTTCGGCTTCGTCGGCATGCTGGTGGCGGTGCCCTTCGCGGCGAGCCTCGGGGTCTTCGCCCGCTTTGCCGTCTCGCGCTACCAGGACAGCACGCTCTATCGCGGCACCCCCACCGCGATGCCGCCGCCCGTGGCACCGCCGGGCGCGCCCGCGACCCCGCCGGAGGGCGCATGGCGTGGCAACTGAGCCTCGATCTGCCGCTGGCGGTGGCGCTGGGGCCCGAGGATTTCATCCTGTCCGATGCCAACCGCGCCGCGCACCGCATGGTGACGGCGATGGGCTGGCCCGAGGGCAAGCTGGCGCTGATCGGCCCGCCCGGTTCGGGCAAGAGCCACCTCGCCCGCGTCTGGCAGGCGACCAGCGAGGCGATGATCCTGCTGGCGCATGATCTCGGCCCCAGCCTGCCGCCCCCCGCCCCGGGGGCCGCGATCGTGGTCGAGGACATCCAGCGCCTTCCCCCCGCCTCCGAGGAGACGCTGTTTCACCTGCACAACCGGCTCGCCGCCTCCGGCGGGCGGCTGCTGCTCACCGCCGACCGCGCGCCCGCCCGGCTCGACATCCGCCTGCCCGACCTGGCCTCCCGGCTTCAGGCGACGGCGGTGGCGCGGATCGCCGATCCCGACGACCGGCTTCTGCGCGCCGTTCTGGCCAAGCATTTCGCCGATCGCCAGCTGGTGCCCATGGCCGAGGTGATCCCCTTTCTCGCTGCCCGGATCGAACGCAGTTTCGCCAGCGCCGCCGCCGTGGTCGCCCGGCTCGACCGGATGGCGCTGGCCGAAGCCCGACCCGTGAGCCGGGCGCTGGCGCGCAGGGCGCTGGGCACATCGCTGGACATTCCCGCCGGGCGGGCGCGATAGTGGGGCGACCCTTCATCCCGACGTTGCAAAGATGCGCCAGACAGCACCCATGACACAGGCCGATTTCCTCACTGCGGGCTTTCCCGAACCGGTGGCGCTCGATGCCGATCTCACCGGGCCCGCGCGTTTCGTCAATCGCGAGCTGAGCTGGCTCGGCTTCAATTTCCGGGTGCTGGAGGAGGCCGAGAACCCTCGCGTGCCGCTCTTGGAACGGCTGCGCTTCCTGTCTATCTCGGCCACCAATCTCGACGAGTTCTACACCGTGCGTGTGGCGGGCCTGCGCGAACTGGCGCAGGCCGGCAACGCCACGCCCGCGATGGACGGGCTGACCCCGGCCGAGCAGCTGCGCCGGATCGACCGCGAGGCGCGCGCGCTGATGGCGCGCCAGCAGGAGATCTTCAAGGCGCTGTGCGACGAGATGGCGACGCATGGCATCACCATCCTGAAACGCGCGGATGTGGCCAAGAAGGACATGGCCTTTCTCTCGGACGCCTTCCTCAACCGCGTCTTCCCGGTGCTCTCGCCCCTGGCGATCGACCCGGCGCATCCCTTCCCCTTCATCCCCAACGAAGGGCTGGCGCTGGCGCTCTCTCTGGAGCGCACCTCCGACAAGAAGCCGCTGCGCGCGCTCTTGCCGGTGCCCGCGCAGATAGACCGCTTCGTGCAGCTGCCCTCCGAGGAGGGGCAGCGCTACCTGCCGCTCGAAGAGCTGCTGCTGCTCAACCTCGACCAGCTGTTTCCGGGCTACAAGGTGAAGGGGCACTGCACCTTCCGCGTGCTGCGCGACAGCGATCTGGAGGTCGAGGAGGAGGCCGAGGATCTGGTGCGCGAGTTCGAGGTCGCGCTCAAGCGGCGCCGGCGCGGCGAGGTGGTGCGCATGAAGCTCTCCGCCGGCGCGCCGCCCGCGCTCAAGGCCACCATCATGGAAGAGCTGCACATCCGCGACGCGGAGGTGATGGAGGTCGAGGGGCTGATCGGCATCGGCAATCTCAAGGAGCTTGTCACCGACGCGCGGCCCGATCTTCTGTGGCCGCCCTTCACCCCGAGGGTCCCTGAGCGGGTGCAGGACCACGACGGCGACATGTTCGCGGCGATCCGGCAAAAGGACATGCTGCTGCACCACCCCTACGAGACCTTCGATATGGTCAACCGCTTCCTGCAGCAGGCGGCGACCGACCCGGACGTGGTGGCGATCAAGCAGACGCTCTACCGCACCTCGCGCAATTCGCCCATCGTCGAGGCACTGTGCGAGGCGGCCGAGGACGGCAAGTCGGTCACCGCGCTGGTGGAGCTCAAGGCCCGCTTCGACGAGGCCGCCAACATCCGCCAGTCGCGCCGGCTGGAGCGCGCGGGCGCGCATGTCGTCTACGGCTTCACCCAGTACAAGACCCACGCCAAGATCAGCACGGTGGTCCGGCGCGAGGGGGACGGGCTCGTCACCTACACCCATTTCGGCACCGGCAACTATCACCCGATCACCGCGCGGATCTATACCGACCTGTCCTTTTTCACCTGCGACGCGGCGCTGGGCCGCGACGCGACCAAGGTGTTCAACTACATCGGCGGTTCGGCCGAGCCCTTGGGCCTCGAAAACCTCGCCATCTCGCCGCTGACGCTCAAGGCGCGGCTGCTGGAGATGATCGCGACCGAGGCCGAGCACGCGCGCGCGGGCCGCCCAGCCGAGATCTGGGCCAAGCTGAACTCCATCGTCGAGGCCGAGGTGATCGACGCGCTCTACGCCGCGAGCCGCGCGGGCGTGAAGATCTCGCTCGTGGTGCGCGGCATCTGCGGGCTGCGCCCCGGCATCGAGGGGCTTTCGGAGAACATCCGGGTGAAATCCATCGTCGGACGGTTTCTAGAACACAGCCGCATCGTCTGCTTCGGCAACGGGCGCGGCCTGCCGTCGAAGAAGGCGCGGGTCTTCGTCTCATCGGCCGACTGGATGGGCCGCAACCTCAACCGCCGGGTCGAGACGCTGGCCGAGATCACCAACCCGACCGTCAAGGCGCAGATCACCGATCAGATTATGGCGGCCAACCTCGCCGACGTGGCGCAAAGCTGGGTCATGGGCCCCGACGGGCGGTTCAACCGCGCCGACTGGCCAGAGGACGGGCGCGCCTTTTCCTGCCACCGCTTCTTCATGGAGAACCCCTCGCTTTCAGGCCGGGGCACCGCAGGCGCAGGCGACGTGCCGCAGCTGACCCATGCGCATGACGAGGTCGAGCGGACTCTTTCGTAGAGAATTCAAGGCATCGTCCATTTTTCCTTTGCCCCCGCCGGACAGGCCGTTAAGACCGCGCCCGATGCGGAGCGTTGACTCCGCAAGAAGCCGGGCCACATGCTGCGGCAGGATCATGAGGGGGCTTCATGAACGAACACAGCGACGCGCAGGGCGGCGACTGGGGGCCTTTCGGCCGACCGCTGTTCGATGATCCCACCTCCCGCGCGCTCAGCCGGGTCGGCGTGGTCGACGTGGGCTCGAACTCAGTCCGGCTCGTGGTGTTCGACGGCGCGGCCCGCTCTCCTGCCTATTTCTACAACGAAAAGATCATGTGCGCGCTGGGCGAGGGCCTCTCCGAGACGGGCCGCCTGTCGCCCCGGGGCCGCGAGCGGGCGCTGAAAGCGCTCAAGCGCTTCGCCACGCTGGCCGTGGGCATGAACATCACGCCGCTCACCGCCGTCGCCACCGCCGCCGTGCGCGAGGCCGAGGACGGGCCGGAGTTCTGCGAGGAGGTGCTGCGCGAGACCGGCATCGAGATCCACGTCATCTCGGGGGACGAGGAGGCGCGGCTTTCGGCGCAGGGCGTGCTGCTGGGCTGGCCCGGCTCCTACGGTATGGTCTGCGACATCGGAGGCTCCTCGATGGAGCTTGCCGATATCGACGACGGCAAGGTGGGCCGTCGCCTGACCTCGGCGCTGGGCCCCTTGAAGCTCAAGGAGGTGAAGGGCGGGGACGCAGGCCTCGACGACTACATCAAAACCACGATCGACGAGATCCACGCCGAGATGAAGAACGAGACCGGCATGCGGCTGTTTCTCGTCGGCGGCTCTTGGCGGGCGATCGCGCGCTGCGACATGACGCGGCGCGACTACCCGCTCACCGTGCTGCACGAATACCGCATGACGACCGAGTCCGTGGCCGAGACGCGGGCCTACATCAAGGCCGAGGACCCCGAGGAACTGCGCGGCCGCGCCGGGGTCTCGTCCGACCGGATAGCGCTGGTGCCGCTGGCGATCCGGGTGCTCGACCGGCTGGTGAAGGTGTTCCAACCCAAGGATATCACCATTTCCTCCTACGGCATCCGCGAGGGCATGCTCTACGAGCAGATGCCCCCCACCCTGCGCGACCGCGACCCTCTGATCGAGGCCTGCCGCTTCGCCGAGGCCAAGGACGCGCGGATGCCCGGCTTCGGCCCGGTCCTGTTCGATTTCGTGCGCCCGCTGTTTCCCCATGCCGATTGGCAGCGCAAGCGCATCATCAAGGCCGCCTGTCTGCTGCACGACGTGAGCTGGCGCGCCCACCCCGACTACCGCCCGCAGGTCTGCTTCGACAACGCCACGCGTGCCAACCTCGGCGGGCTCAAGCATTCAGAACGGATCTTCCTCGGGCTGGCCCTGATGCACCGCTATTCCAACAAGCGCGAGGGCGCGCGCTACAAGCAGATGTTCACGCTGGTCTCCGAGGAGGACAAGCGCGAGGCCGCCGTTCTGGGCAAGGCGATGCGTCTGGGCGCGATGCTGTGGCTCGGAGCCGAGACGGTGCCGGGCAACCTCGCCTGGAACGCGGTGGACAAGACGCTGACGCTCGATCTTGATCCGCGCGCACGCTCGCTGTACGGCGAGGTGGCCGAGCAGCGGTTCAAATCACTGGCCTCGACGCTCGATGCCACCGGCGAGGTGCGCATCCGCGACTAGGCCAGTAGATCGGACAAGCGCGACAGCGGGCGGCCTTCTCCTTGCGAAAGCCGCCCCGGCGCGGCCCAGCCGACGCCGCGAAACGCCATGCCCGCCGCCCGCGCCGTCGCCTCGTCGACCTCGGTGTCGCCGACATAGATCGCGCCCTGCACGCCCAGGTCCCCGATCACCGCGCGCAGATGGCCCGGATCGGGCTTGCGCGTGGGCACGGCATCGGCGCCGCGCACCGCGTCGAAGAGATGGTCGAGACCGAGCTTCGCCAGCACCGTTTCGGTGAGCGCCTGCGGCTTGTTGGTGCACAGCCCGAGCCGCCAGCCCGCCGCCTTCAGCGCGGCGAGATCCTCGGCGACATGCGGAAAGATCGTCGTGCGCGCGACGGGGGCATCGGCATAGGTGGCAAGATAGGCTTCCGTGAGCACCTCGATGTCCGAGGGTGCGGCGGGAATGCGCTGCCGCCACAGCAGATCGGCCACGAGCCGGTGCGCGCCGTTGCCGATCAACCCGATCACCACCGCGTCCTCGGTCGGCTCCAGCCCATGCGCCACGAAGGTTTGGTTCACCGCCCGGGCGATGTCCGGCCCGCTGTCGATCAGCGTGCCGTCAAGATCGAATACAGCGGCGCGCGGGCCGCCTTGCGCTGGCGTCATGGGCGTGTTCCGTGTGGCATTGCAGCAGCTTAGGCGCTGCACTGGCCCCGGCACAAGTCAGATATCGAATTCCGGCGCGTCCGGGTCGGGCGTGAATTCGGGCGCCTCTCGCTTGCGGCGCAGGATGATGTCGCCATTGTCGAGGATCTCGGGCGCCTCGTAATTGGCGATGTCGTCGATCCGGTCGAGCACCCCCATCAGCGCCGGGCCCATCTCCGACAACAAGGCCCGCAGATGCGGCTCGGCCATCTCGGCGAAGCCGCGGAAATCCTCGATGGCGGGCTCCATCTCGCCCAGCAGCCCGTCGAAGAACAGCTCCGCGCCGCGCTGCATCAGGCCGAGGCCCTCCTCCTCGCCGGGGGCCTCCTCGATCTGGGCTGTGGCGGGACCGGCGATGAGCGCGGCAATGATGGCGGCGTGAAGCGTCTGTCTCATGCCCCCGATCTAGGCGGCGGGGACGGGCTTTCCAGACAGGTCGAGATCGAGCGTGACAGGAAAATGATCGGAGGCCGCGAGCAAGGCCGCGCTCAGTTTGGCATCGGCATAGATCTCGGGATCGTCGAAGGGGTGCCAGATGCGCCAGCGGGGGCCGCAGGCGCACAGGTCGGGCGAGATCATCGCGTAATCAAGGAGGGCCGAGAGAATGCGCCAGTCGGGCGGCACGGCAAAGCGCGCGGTGGCCGGCTGGGCCGCCATCGGATGCGCAAGCGCGAGCCGGGCATGCGGATCGTGAAGCCGGCGCTCCGGCGGGGCCTCCTCGCCCAGCACGATCTCGATGCCCGAGCGGCCGAACAGCCGCTCCTGCGCATCGAGGCCGGGGCCGTCGTTGAAATCGCCCATCACCACGAGGCTGTCGCCCGCGTCGAGATGATCCTCGATCCGCGCCCGCAGCCAGCCGCATTGCGCGAGCTGCTTGCGGCGGTTCTCCACCGCGATGCGCTGAAGGTCGCGCGCATCGTCGGCACCATGCGGGGCCTTGGACTTGGCATGCACCCCGATCAGCCGCAGCACCGCCCCCTCCGCCTCGACCACGAGCTCCAACGGCGGCTTGGACCATGCGATCCGGCTGTCGCCCTTACCCGCGTGCAGATCGAACCGCGGGGCGCTTGCGCTGGCGCGCGGATCGTGGCGGGCGCGCAGCCGGTCGGGATCGTAGAGAAAGGCGATCTCCTGCTGGGTATGGCTGCGAAACCCGATCAGCGCCTCGCGCGTCCTCAGCCCGGCTTGGGCTGCGAATGTCTCGAGCGCGCGAACCCCGTCGCGCTTGCCGCCCGTATCGGGGGCCTCGACCACCACGATCCCGTCCGCGTCGAGCGCGTGCATCACATGGGCGATGCCGTCCAGCTGCTGCGCGCGGGTGATGCCATAGCGCGCGGAGTCGCCCATGTCATGCTGCGGCTGGCCCGCATCGTCGAACAGCCGGTCAAACCAGGCGACGTTCCACGTCGCCAGCCGCATCAGGCGCGGCCTTCGTCGCCGCCCGGCGCGGTGGTGACGACCCGGTCCGCCCCCTGCCCTTCGGAGATCCGCTCCCAGGCACGGTTGGCGGCGATGAGACGGCTTTCGGCCATCTTCATCGCCTCTTCGGGCAAGCCGCGCGCAATGAGCCGGTCGGGATGGGTCTCGCGCACGATGCCGCGCCAGGCATCGCGGATCTCGGCCATGTCGTCATCGGGCGAAACGCCCAGCACGTCGTAGGGATCGGGCTCGGCATCGGGGACGAAACGCGCACGCAGCCGCGCGAAGCTGCGCGGGTCGATCTCGAAGATCTCGGCGACGCGCTGCAGAAAGGCGTTCTCGGCGGGGTGATAGTCGCCATCGGCGAGGGCTATGTGAAACAGCCCCTCCATCAGGTCGCACAGGGGACCCTTGTCCTTGCCGAACATCGCGGCGATCTTGGCGGCGTAATCCTCGAAGCCCGCCACGTCGGTGCGCGCCATGTTGAAGACGCGCGCGGCGTTGGTCTCTTCTTCGGGCGGGATGGTGAAAACCTCGCGGAAGGCCGCGACCTCGCCGCGCGTCACCTGCCCGTCGGCCTTGGCCATCTTCGCGCCCAGCGCGATGACGGCGATGGCGAAGGCCACCGAGCGTTCGGGCGGGGTGCGCAGCCGATCGAAGATCGAAGCGAGGCTTTCGCCCTGCCTCAGCGCGGAGAGGATCTCGGCTATGCGTGTCCAGATCGACATGGGCCCACCTTAGCGCCGCGTTGCGGCATTGTCAGAGTCGTTTCTGCAGGATGGCAAGATCGAGCCAACGGCCGAACTTGCGGCCGACCTGCGGCATGTATCCGCTTTGCTCGAAGCCCATCCGCTCGTGAAAGGCGATCCCGGCCGTGTTCTCGGCCGTGACGCAGGCGACCATGACATGCTTGTCGGCGGAGCGCGCCGTCTCGAACAGACGCCCCATCATCAACCGGCCCGCGCCGCGCCCGTGCAGGCCGGGGGCGAGCAGGATCGTGTGCTCGACCGTGTGGCGGTAGCCATCCGTGCCGCGAAAGGGAAACCACCGGGCGAAGCCTTGCACGCCCGCCTCGTCCCAGACGAAGAAGGGGTCGCCATTGCCGATGATCTGCGCGATCTCCGCCTCGCTGCGCTCGGTGGCGTTGAAGATCGAGGTCGTCTCGCGGATCACGCGGTTCCAGATGATGCCGAGCGCGGGCGCGTCGTCGGGCGTGGCGGGGCGGATCATGTCGGTCTCCGGGAACTGAGTCGGCGCCCGTGATGTCGCGTCCCGCCGCGCGCCGCAAGTGCCCTTGCAGGCATTGCGCGCCGCGCAAGGGCCGGATCGGCGTCGCGCGGCCCTGCCCGCCCTTTCGCGCGAGGCGCACGCGCCACGCGAGGCGACGTTGCGCTCGACCGGGGTACGGATTGTCGCGCCGCCCTTCGCGCGCGCGTCAATCGTGCTTATGTTGAGGGCATGAAACAGCTTCGCCCCCTGCTCGCGTTCATGGCCCTCGTCTGGGCCGTTCCCCTCGCTGCCGCGCAGGAGGCCCCGGATCTTCTCCTGCGCTGGGCTGAGGAGCCGCGCGCGGCCTACCCCGTGGGCGAGGCGGAGCTCGATGATTTCGAATTCATCGCCCGCCCGATCGTGGTCTTCGCCGACGGCGCGACGGATCCGCAGTTCCAAAGGCAGATGGGCTTTCTCGCCGAGCGGATCGACGAGCTGGCAGTGCGCGACGTGATCGTGCTGATCGACACCGACCCCGACGCGCGCAGCCCGATCCGCCGCAGCCTGCGCCCGCGCGGCTTCGCGGTGATCCTGATCGGCAAGGACGGGCGCATCGCACAGCGCAAGCCTGCCCCCTTCACCGGGCGCGAACTGATCCATGCCATCGACAAGCTGCCGCTGCGCCAGCAGGAGATCCGAGACGCGAACCGCCCTCTCGATGGCGCGGGGGCGCAGGCACTGCCACTGCGCTGACCGAAGCGGCGGGGACCGGGCAGGCCCCTGCCCCGCCGTATTTCATGCAAAAAGGCCGCCGGGGGTTCCCCCGGCGGCCCGTCATGTTCCATACGCCCGGCCCAAAGGCCGGATGCGCGTGGCTCAGTAGCAGCCGTTCGCGTTCGGGTTGGTCACGCAAGGCGCGATGCCGCCGATCGCACCGCCGATGAGCGCGCCGTTGACGGCGTTTTCGCCGACCACCTGCGCGGTGGCAGCGCCCGCGAGGGCGCCGGTCGCGGCGCGCTCACCGGGGGTCGCGCCACAAGCGGCGAGGATGGCGGCGACGCCGAAGGCGCCAAAGAGTTTGAACTTGGAAGTCATTTTCGGTCTCCGAAAGTGAAGAATGGTGCCCCAGATGCGGCGATCACTGCCATGTTGACAGGCTCTGCGCAAGGGAACAGGCTGCTTGGCCCTGCCGCTTCGGCATCATCGCCACGGCATGGGCGGCAACCCGCCGCTTGCGAGGCGCGGGGTTCACCAGTCCCCGTCTTCGTCGTCGTCCTCCTGCATCGTCCCGCCGAAGACATCCGGGAAGCTGTGCCGCGCCACCTCGACATCGATGCGCAGCAGCGCGTCGTAATCCTGCGGATCGAACGGGTCTTCGGCGGGCACCACCTCACGCCCGAACAGCCAGCTCAACCGCGCGGCGTCGAGATTGCCGCGCACGAAGGGCTCTTCGCCGAACTGCGCCCAGAGCGCGGCCATGAAGCCCTCATCGGCGCGGCGGTCGGGCGGGCGCCGATCGCGGAAGCGCTCGCGGCGGATGATCTTGGTCGGACCGTCCTTGGCCGCGCGGCGGATGGTGAACTGGAAATCTGTGCCGGACAGCCGGCCGGGAAATCCGCGGTGTTTTTCCATGTCAGTCGTGTCCTCGGGCTGCGCCGCGAGATCTGCGGCAGCCCGTGTGATAGACGGCCCCGCCGCGACGCGCCATACCATGCGAACCCCGAACGGGCGGAGGCGATCGACGGCAACCGGTGATGTGGGCGAAATCGGAAGGGTCAGCTTCCGGCGTGGCGCCAGCCGGCGCGGCGCGCCTCGGCCTCGTTGCAGAACCAGCGCTCGCCCGAGGCGGTGTCGATCTTGGTGCGCCCGTAGAAGGGATCGCCCGGCATGTGGTAGATCCGCCCGCCGCCCGAGACGTTGCCCTTGATCGCGCAGCCGCCCGCCTCGACCCGCTCCTTTGGCGCGGCCGTGCTACGCCCTTCGCGCTTGGCGCGCCGCCAGTCCCAGGGCGCCTCGACCTCGCCGCGCCAGATGCCGCGCCCCGCTTCGCGGGCCTCGGCTTCGCTTTCGAGGTAATCCTCGGAGTATTCCACATAGGCCAGCGCGAGACCTTCGGAGACCAGCGTCTCGCCGATGTCGTCCCCCCCGACGGCGCAGCGCGCGACGATGCGCTCGTAACGGTCGATGTCGACCGTCTCGCAGACCGCCTCGCGGCCCGCGAAGCGCAGCGAAGCCTCCTGCGTCACCCAGTCGCCGCAGGCCCAGACCGCCCCGGAGCCCGTGCCACAGCTTTGCGCGCTCTCGGGTGCATCGACGCCATGCAACCGCACCCGCGCCCCGCCGACATCGAGCGTGTCGCCGTCGATCACTGCAACCGGGCCGGCGGGGCCGGTGGTCGGGGCGGGCTCGGGGCTGCACAGGCCGAGAAAGGCGAGGAACGCGAAGCAGGGCATGACAGGGATGTCGGCGCTTTTTCCCGCTTCGGCAAGTGCTGGCTTAACTTAAAGTTAAGGAATTCCTGCTTCCCGCGAGTCTCAGCGCTGCGCCACACGCCACGCGGGGTGAATCCACGGCTTTTCGTCGAGCGGGTCGAGCCTGCGCCCGAGGATATGGTCCGAGGCCTTCTCGCCCACCATGATCGAGGGCGCGTTGAGATTGCCGTTGGTGATGCGCGGAAAGATCGAGCTGTCGGCCACGCGCAGCCCCTCGACCCCGATCACCCGGCATTCGGGATCGACCACCGCACCCGCATCGTCGCGCGCGCCCATCCGGCAGGTGCCGCAGGGGTGATAGGCGCTCTCCACATGCTCCTTGATCGCCGCGTCGAGCTCCGCGTCAGTCTGGAATTCGTCGCCCGGCAAGATCTCGTGGCCGCGATAGGGCGCAAAGGCGGGCTGGCTGAAGATCTCGCGCGTCAGCCGGATGCAGGCCCGGAAATCGGCCCAGTCCTGTTCGGTCGACATGTAGTTGAACAGGATCTTCGGCGCGTCCTCCGCCTTGGCCGAGGCCAGTGTCACATGGCCGCGCGAGCCCGAGCGCATCGGCCCCACATGTGCCTGAAAGCCATGCCCCTCGGCCGCCGCCTGCCCGTCGTAGCGCACGGCCATGGGCAGGAAGTGATACTGGATGTCGGGATATTCGATGCCCGCGCGCGAGCGGATGAAGCCTGCGCTCTCGAACTGGTTCGAGGCGCCCAGCCCCGAGCGCGTCAGCATCCACTGCGTGCCGACCATGCCCTTGCCCCAGAGGTTCCAGTGGCTGAAGAGCGAAACGGGCTGCGTCGCGGCCATCTGGACGTAGAGTTCAAGGTGATCCTGCAGGTTCTGCCCCACGCCCGCGCGGTCGGCCTTCACCTCGATGCCATGCTCGGCCAGATGCGCGGCGGGGCCGATGCCCGACAGCATCAGCAGCTTGGGCGAGTTGATCGAGGAGGCGGCGACGATCACCTCGGCGCGCGCGCCGATCACCTCGGTCCTGCCCCCGCGCGAGACCTCGACCCCGGTGGCCCGGCCCTCCTTGATCACCACGCGATGCGCCAGTGCCCGCACCAGCGTGCAGTTGTCGCGCTTGAGCGCCGGGCGCAGATAGGCATTGGCGGCGGACCAGCGGGTGCCCTGCCAGATCGTCGCCTCCATCGGGCCGAAGCCCTCCTGCTTCTCGCCGTTGTAATCATCGGTGAGCTGGTAGCCCGCCTGCCCGCCCGCCTCGACGAAGGCGCGGGTCAGCGGGTTGTCGCGCGGGCCACGGGTGACATGCAGCGGCCCGTCATGGCCGCGCCGGGCCGGATCACCGCCATGGCCGCCGTCGTGCCAGTTCTCCATCCGCCGGAAATAGGGCAGCACGCCCGCGTAGTCCCAGCCTGTCGCTCCCATCTCGGACCATGTGTCGAAATCGCGCGCGTGGCCGCGCACATAGACCATGCCGTTGATCGAGGAGGAGCCGCCGATCACCTTGCCGCGCGGCGTGGCGAGACGGCGGCCGCCCAGATGCGGCTCGGGCTCGGAGCGGTAGCCCCAGTCGTAGCGCGCCATGTTCATCGGATAGCTGAGCGCGCCGGGCATCTGGATGAACGGCCCCGCATCGGTGCCGCCATGCTCGATGACGATGACGCTCTTTCCCGCCTCGGAGAGGCGATAGGCCATGGTGCAGCCGGCGCTGCCGGCCCCGACGATCACGTAGTCCGCTTCCATCACATGCATCCCGATTCGTGGGGGTCACGGCCACCCTTGGCCGCGCCCGGTCGTTACAGATCGCCCCCTCGGGGCTCAGTAGGGCGCCTCGACCTCGCCCATGGCGACGTAGACGGTCTTGAGCTGGCTCCAGTGTTCGATCGCCACCTGCCCGTTCTCGCGGCCCACGCCGGACATCTTCATGCCGCCGAAGGGCGCCTCGACCGGCGTCAGGTTGTAGGTGTTGATCCAGCAGGACCCGGCCTGCAGCTTGGCCACGACGCGATGCGCGCGCGCCAGATCGCGGGTGAAGACGCCCGCCGACAGGCCGTAGACCGTGGCATTGGCGCGCTCGAGCGCTTCTTCCTCGGTCGCAAAACCGAAGACCGACATGACGGGGCCGAAGATCTCCTCGCGCGCGATGGTCATGTCGTCGGTCACATCCGCGAAGACCGTGGGCTCGATCCAGTAGCCGCCGTCCTCCGCCATGCCCTCGGGGCGACCGCCGCCCGCGACCAACCGCGCACCCTCATCGCGGCCCCGGGCGATGAAGCCCTCGACGATCTCACGCTGGCGCGCGCTGACCATCGGGCCGAAGTTGGTGGCCTCGTCGAGCGGATCGCCCATCTTCACGCCGCGCAATCGCCCGGAGAGCCGCGCGAGAAAGGCCTCGCGGATGCCGTCCTGCACGAAGACGCGCGTGCCGTTCGAGCAGATCTGCCCGGTCGAGTAGAAATTGGCGTTGATCGCCGCCGAGACGGCGTCCTCGACATTGGCGTCGTCGAAGATCACCAGCGGCGACTTGCCCCCGAGCTCCATCGTCACCGACTTCATGCCGTCCGCGGCGGCGGCATAGACGCGCCGGCCCGTCGGCACCGAACCGGTGAGCGAGACCTTGGCGACGCGCGCGTCCTCGACCAGCTTTGCGCCGACCTCGCCATAGCCCTGCACCACGTTGAACACGCCCGGCGGTGCGCCCGCCTCGACGAGGATCTCGGCCACCTTGAGCGCCGAAAGCGGCGTCGTCTCGGAGGGTTTGAAGACCATTGTGTTGCCGCAGGCGAGCGCGGGCGCCGCCTTCCAGCAGGCGATCTGTGTGGGGTAGTTCCACGCGCCGATGCCGACCGTCACGCCCAGCGCCTCGCGGCGGGTATAGATGAAATCCTCGCCCATCTGGATGTGCTCGCCCGAGAGCGTCGCCGCCAGCCCGCCGAAATATTCGAGCGCGTCGGCGCCCGAGGTGGCGTCGGCCACCAGCGTCTCCTGCAAGGGCTTGCCCGTGTCGTGCGTTTCAAGCTCCGACAGCTCGCGATTGCGCGCGCGGATGATGTCGGCGGCGCGGCGCAGGATGCGGCCGCGCTCCGTGCCGGTCAGCGCGGCCCAGGCGGGCTGGGCGCGCTGCGCCGCCGCGATCGCCCGGTCGACGAGATCGGGCGTCGCGGCGTGCAGATCGGCGATGGTCTCGCCGGTGGCCGGGTAGATCACCGGCAGCGCCGCGCCGGACGCGTCCTCGACGTAGGCGCCATCGATGAAGTGGCTGGCCTCGGGCTGGGTCGGATAGCTCATGTCGGTTGCCTTCGGAATCAGGGAGGATCACTCGCCGCGCGGGAAGCGCTGGCTCTCCTCGAGAATGTTGAGGTCCATGTGGTTGCGCATGTACCGCTCGGAGGCGGCGCGCAGCGGCTGGTAGTCCCACGGGTAGTAGCCGCCCTGCCGCAACGCCTCGTAGACGACCCAGCGGCGGGCTTGGCTGGCACGAACCTGCGCGTCGACCAGATCGAGGTTCCAGCGTTCGGCCGCCATGGCGCGAAACCGCTCCATCGTCTCGGCATGGGCCGGATCGGCGGCGAGGTTCGCCCGCTCCTCGGGGTCGGCGTCGAGGTCGAAGAGCTGCTCGGGATCGACCGGGCAGGCGGTGTATTTGAACCGCCCCTCGCGCAGCGCGATCATCGGCGCGATCGAGCCCTCGGCGGCGTATTCGATCGCCACCGGCGTCTCGCGCCGCTCGCCCTGCCCCAGCGGCACGAGGCTTTCGCCATCGGTCCATGGCGTGACCTCGGACATGTCGACGCCCGCGAGGTCGCACAGCGTCGGCGTCACGTCGATCGCCGAAACCGGATCGGTGACGAGACCCGGCTCCATGCCCGCCGCCGAAATCATCAAAGGCACCCGCGCGGAGCCCTCGTGAAAGCTCATCTTGAACCACAGCCCGCGCTCGCCCAGCATGTCGCCATGGTCCGAAACGAAGACCACGACCGCCTCCTGCCGCGTGTCCTCGAGCACCTGCAGGATCTCGCCCAGCTTGTCGTCGATGTAGCTGATGTTGGCGAAATAGCCCTGGCGCGCCCGGCGGATCTGCTCGGGCGTGATGTCGAACTTCTCGTGATCGGCGGCGTCGAGCAGGCGCTTGGAATGCGGGTCCTGATCCTCGTAAGCGATCGGATCGGTCCCGGGATCGAGATGCTCGCAATCCTCGTAGAGATCCCAGTACTTGCGCCGCGCGACGTAGGGGTCGTGCGGGTGGGTGAAGCTGACCGTCAGGCACCAGGGCCGGGCGTCGTGGCCGCGCGCGAGGTCATAGAGCTTGGTCTTGGCCTGATGGGCCACGTCGTCGTCATATTCGAGCTGGTTGGTGATCTCGGCCACCCCGGCACCGGTGACCGAGCCCAAGTTGTGATACCACCAGTCGATCCGCTCGTCCGGCTTGCGCCAATCGGGCGTCCAGCCGAAATCGGCGGGGTAGATGTCGGTTGTGAGCCGCTCCTCGAAGCCGTGCAGCTGGTCGGGGCCGACGAAATGCATCTTGCCCGAAAGGCAGGTCTGCCAGCCGGCGCGGCGCAGGTGATGCGCGAAGGTGGGGATGTCGGAGGGGAACTCGGCGGCGTTGTCATAGACGCCCGTGCGGAAGGGCAGCTGGCCCGACATGAACGAGGCCCGCCCCGGCGCGCAGAGCGGGCTGCCGGTATAGGCGTTGGCGAAACGGGTCGAACGCGCGGCGAGCGCCGTGAGGTTGGGCGCGTGCAGCCAGTCGGCCGGGCCGTCGGGAAACAGCGTGCCGTTGAGCTGGTCGGCCATGACGATGAGGATGTTGCGGGTCGGTGTCATTTCAGCTCCAGTTCGAACGCAGCGAGCAATTGCCGCGTGGCGGCGGGGCCGTCGGCCGGTCCGCCGGCAAGACCCTGCTTGAGGTACATCCCGTCGATCAGCGCCGCGAGACGCTCGGCGGCATCCGCGGCCCCCGCCCCCAGAAGCGGGCGCAGGTCATGCGCGAGGTTCGAGCGCAGCCTTCGGTGATAGATCCGCAAGAGCCGCGCCGCGGGCGCGGAGGTGCGCGCGAGGACATAGAAATTGAGCCAGGCCGCGATCACCTCGGGCCGGAAGTTGGAGGGGCCGAAGTTGGCGCGCAGGATCGCCGCGACGCGCGCGCGCGGGTCCCCCTTGGCGGCGACAAGCGCCTCGCGCACCTCGGTGGAATACTCCGACAGCAAATGCCGCATCGCGGCGAGGAAGATCCTGTCCTTGTTGCCGAAATAGTGATGCGCCAGCGCCGAGGACATGCCTGCGCGCTTCGCGATCCGCGCCACCGTGACGTCGAGCGAGCCCTGCGCGCCGATCTCCTCGATCGTCGCTTTGACCAGTGCGGCGCGCCGTATAGGTTCCATCCCAAGCTTGGGCATCAAGGGTCTCCAGATCCGCCCCGGCTCATCGACCGGGTTGCAACCGCGACCCTAATCGGCTTTTTATTGACGCGTCAATCAAGAACCAGAATACCACAGGAAGGACGACCATGATGCTCCGCACCACGATCAGCGCGCTGGCGCTGACCACCGTCGCCACCGGCGCCCTCGCTCAGGAAGCCGCCGAATGCCGCGACGTCGTGATGTCCGATGTCGGCTGGACCGACATCACCGCGACGACCGCCACCACCGTCATCGTGCTCGAGGGCCTAGGCTACGAGCCCGAGATCAAGGTGCTCTCGGTGCCGGTGACCTTCACCTCCATGTCCGACGGCGACATCGACGTGTTCCTGGGCAACTGGATGCCCACGCAATCGAGCGAGATCGCCCCCTATACCGAGGACGGCAGCATCGAGACGGTGCACAAGAACCTCACCGGCGCGAAATACACGCTGGCCACCAACGCCGCCGGCGCCGCGCTCGGGATCGCGAACTATGCCGATATCGCCGAGCATGCCGATGCGCTCGACAACACCATCTACGGCATCGAGCCGGGCAATGACGGCAACCAGCTGATCCTCGAGATGATCGAGACCGGTGCCTTCGGCCTGTCGGAATTCGAGGTCAAGGAAAGCTCCGAGCAGGGCATGCTGGCGCAGGTCGACCGCGCGTCGAAGCGCGACGAGCCGGTGATCTTCCTCGGCTGGGAACCCCACCCGATGAACGCCAGCTACGACATGACCTATCTCGAAGGTGGCGACGACTGGTTCGGCCCGAACCTCGGCGGTGCCGAGGTCTACACCGTGACCCGCAAGGGCCTCGTGGAGGACTGCCCGAACTTGGGCGCGCTGCTCGGCAATCTCGAGTTCAGCCTCGAGATGGAGAACGAGATCATGGGCGCGATCCTCAACGACGGCATGGACCCGCAGGAGGCCGCGCAGCAGTGGCTTGCCGCCAACCCCGAGGCGGTCGAGCCCTGGCTCGAAGGCGTGACCACGCTCGACGGCGGCGAGGCGCTGCCCGCGGTCAAGAGCGCCATCGAGGGCTGACGCTCGCAAGAAAGGCGCGGCACCGCGCCCCCTCCCCCGGCCCGATCGGGCCGGGGTCCAGATTTCCGGCCGCCCCGCCCCGGGCCGCGGCCCCCGCCCATCCGATCCGCGGCGAAACGCGCCGCATTTCCCCAGACGGAGACCCCGATGAGCAGACCCGACCGAGGCGCCGCCCCATGGAGATGAGCATTCCCAAGATCCCGGTGGGCGACTGGGCCGCCAATGGCTTCGACTGGCTGGAGACCAATCTCGCCATCGTCTTCGACACGTTGTCATGGCTGCTCGAAGGCATGATCGACGGCATCCTGTGGCTCCTGCAGACGCCGCCCGAGCTTGTCGTCATCGCCGTCTTCGTCGGCCTCACCTACGCGCTGCAACGCCGCTGGCAGCCCGCGCTTCTCGTGGCTCTGGGCTTTCTTTTCGTGCTCAATCAGGGCTACTGGGAGGAGACGACCGAAAGCCTGACGCTGGTGCTCTCGGCCTGCGTCGTCTGCATGGGCGTCGGCGTTCCCATCGGCATCGCCGTGGCGCACCGCCCCAAGCTCTACGCCTGGGTCGCGCCGGTGCTCGACCTGATGCAGACGCTGCCGACCTTCGTCTACCTGATCCCGGCCATCGTCTTCTTCGGCATCGGCATGGTGCCGGGGCTCATCGCCACGGTGATCTTCGTGCTGCCCGCGCCGATCCGGCTGACGCAGCTCGGCATCTCCAGCACGCCGACCTCGCTCGTGGAGGCCGCGCAGGCCTTCGGCGCGACGCCGCGGCAACTGCTGTGGAAGGTCGAACTGCCATCGGCCTTTCCGCAGATCATGACCGGGCTGAACCAGACCATCATGCTGTCGCTGTCGATGGTCGTCATCGCCGCCCTCGTCGGCGCCGACGGGCTCGGCGTGCCGGTGGTGCGGGCGCTCAATTCGGTCAACACCGCGCTCGGCTTCGAGAGCGGCTTCGTCATCGTCGTGGTCGCCATCATGCTCGACCGCGCTTTGCGCGTGAAGCGAGGGTAAGACAGACATGACCGACACCACCCCCCGCAACGCCGTCGAGTTCGACGCCGTCAACATCGTCTTCGGCGACAAGCCGGAGACCGCCCTGCCGCTGATGGACGAGGGGCAAGAGCGCCCCGAGATCGCCGAGAGGACCGATCAGGTGCTGGGCGTCCACGACTGCACCCTCGACGTGCCCGAGGCCGAGATCCTCGTGCTGATGGGCCTGTCGGGCTCGGGCAAGTCGACGCTCCTGCGCGCCGTCAACGGGCTCAACCCGGTGGTCCGCGGCGACGTGCGCGTGCGCATGAACGGCGAGATGACTTCCGTCACCCAGGCCAACAAGAAGACGCTGCGCGAGATTCGCCTGCATCACGTCGCCATGGTGTTCCAGCAGTTCGGCCTGCTGCCGTGGCGCACGGTGCGCGACAATGTGGGCCTCGGGTTGGAGCTCGGCGGCATGTCGAAGGCCGAGCGCCGCGACCGGGTCGAGACCGAGCTGGAGATGGTCGGCCTCGCCGACCGCGCGGACGCGCTGGTGGGCGAGCTTTCGGGCGGCATGCAGCAGCGCGTGGGCCTTGCGCGCGCCTTTGCCACCGACGCGCCGATCCTCTTGATGGACGAACCCTTCTCGGCGCTCGATCCGCTGATCCGCTCGCGGCTGCAGGACGAGCTTCTGGACCTGCAGGCGCGCAAGCAGCGCACCATCATCTTCGTCAGCCACGATCTCGACGAGGCCTTCAAGCTCGGCAACCGCATCGCCATCATGGAAGGCGGGCGGATCGTCCAGTCGGGCACCCCGCGAGAGATCTTCACCAAACCCGCCAACGGCTACGTGCGCGACTTCGTGGCCCATATGAACCCGCTCGGCGTGCTGTGCGCCCGTGACGTGATGGACCCCGACGCGACGCTCGCCGCCGAGGGGCAGGTCGAGGCGACGACGCCGATCCTCGAGGTGATGGCGCGGATCCACGCCACCCCCGCCCCGCTCGACGTGGTCGAGAACGACCGCGTCATCGGGCAGGTCAGTCCGGGCTCGATTCTCGAGCGTCTGGGCGAGCTTCCGACCGACTGACCGGCATGGCATCGGGCGCGACGGCGGTGGCCGCCCGTCGCGCCCGCGCCTCGCGCCATGTGATGAACATCACCGCGCCCATGATGATCGCGCCGCCCAAGACCGTGAACGGGTCCACCGGCTCGCCGAACAGGATCGCGCCGATCGCCACCGCCCAGACCAGCTGCAGGAACGTTACCGGCTGCGTGACCGTGAGCGGTGCCGCGGCAAAGGCGCGCGTCATCGCGTAATGCCCCGCCGTCCCCAGCCCCGCCGCGCCGAAGAGATAGGCCAGCGCCTCCACCCCCGGGGCTTCCCAGACCGGCAGCGCGAAGGGCAGCAGGCCCAGCGGCACCATCAGCGACAGCATCGCCACGATCACCTCCGCCGGCAGCTCCTCGGAGAGCCGCTTGACCACGAGATAGCCCGAGGCGATCAGCATCGCCGTGCCCATCATCGCGATATGGCCCGGATCGATCTCGCGCAGACCGGGGCGCAGCACCACCAGCGCCCCGATGAAGGCCGCCACCACCGCCGCCACGCGGCGCGGCGGTAGCCGCTCGCCCATCAAAAGCGCCGCCCCCACCGTCACCCAGATCGGGTTGAGGTAGTTGATCGCCGTCACCTCGCCCAGGGGAATGCGCGCGATGGCATAAAACCACAGCCCCACGCCGCAGGCGTGCAGCACCGCGCGCAGGCCCAGAAGCCGCCACAGTCGCGGCGTGATCCGCGCGCGGCGCAGCGCGGGCAGCATCGGCAGCAGGAAGGGCAGCCCCAGCGCAAAGCGCAGCACCGCCGTCTGCGCCGCCGGCAGCGCGGTGCCGACCGCCTTGATCAGCACCGTCATGGAGACGAAGCACAGCCCCGCCGCCAGCATCCAGCCGACACCGATGAGGGGCGAGCCCTGGGGGCGCGAAACATATGCTGACGTCATGCAATTCTCCCGGCGGCTACAGGACGGCAAAGCGCGCGGGGATGCAAGCGCATCAAGGGCGCGTCGGGCCTAGCCGCCCCAGATCAGCCCGGCGGCAATGCTCCACATCACCAGCGCGATGATGGCATCGAGCACGCGCCACGCGGCGGGGCGGGCAAAGACTGGGCGCAGAAGCCGCGCGCCATAGCCCAGCGCGAAGAAGAACAGAAACGAGGCCAGCACAGCGCCGGAGCCGAAGGCCCAGACCCGCCCCTCGAAGCGCGAAGCGACCGAGCCCAGCAGCACCAGAGTGTCGAGATAGACATGCGGGTTGAGCCATGTCAGCGCAAGGCAGGTCAGCACCGCGCGCCGCAGCCCCGCCGTGCCGTCATCGGCGGCCCGGAGCGCCTCGCCGCCGCGCCACGCGGCCAGCGCCGCGCGAGCGCCGTAGACCAGCAAGAAGGCCGCCCCGCCCCAGCGCAAGAGCGGCGCGATCCATGGCGCGGCCTCGGCCAGCGCGGCAAAGCCCGAGACACCGGCGGCGATCAGCACCGCGTCCGACAGCGCGCAGGTCATCACCACGGCAAGCACGTGATCGCCCCTGAGCCCCTGGCGCAGCACGAAAGCATTCTGCGCCCCGATGGCGAGGATCAGCGACAGGCCAAGCGCGAGCCCGGCGGCGAAGGCGGAGAGAAAACCGGCGTCCATGCGCCTGCCTTAGCGGCGGCCCCCACCCGCCGCAATCCTCAGAACGGCACGTCGTCCGCCGCGTCCGAGGCCACGACGAAACGCGCCACCACCTTCTTCTGCCCGGCCTTGTCGAAGGCGATGTCGAGCTTGTCGCCCTCGACCCCCACCACCTCGCCATAGCCGAACTTCTGGTGAAACACCCGGTCTCCGGCCGTGAAGGAGGACACCGCCGTCATGTCGATGGTGATGTTCTTGGCCTCGGCGGGCTGGCGCATCTGCCGCGCTTGCCCGCGCGCCTGCAGCCGCCGCCAACCGGGAGAGTTGTAGACATCGGCCTTGGCCGCGTTGTCGTGCAGCCGCGAGCCCTGCGCCTCCTGCACCGCCGGAGAGGCCTGCGACGACATCCCCGCGGCACCGTAGCCGCCGCCATAGAGCCCCGGCGGGGTCAGCACCTCGACATGCGCCTCGGGCAGCTCGTCGATGAAGCGCGAGGGCAGCTGGCTTTGCCACTGGCCATAGACGCGGCGGTTGGCGGCAAAGGAAATCGTGCAGACCTGCTCTGCGCGGGTGATGCCGACATAGGCCAGACGCCGCTCCTCCTCCAATCCGCGCAGCCCGCTTTCATCCATCGAGCGCTGGCTCGGGAACAGCCCGTCCTCCCAGCCCGGCAGGAACACCATCGGAAACTCGAGGCCCTTGGCGCCATGCAGCGTCATGATCGAGACCTTCTGCCCCTCGTCGTCCTGCGCGTGATCCATGATCAGCGCGACGTGCTCGAGAAAGCCCTGCAGGCTGTCGAAGCTTTCCAGCGCCTTCACCAGCTCCTTGAGGTTTTCGAGCCGCCCCGGCGCCTCGGGCGTCTTGTCGTTCTGCCACATGCCGGTGTAGCCGCTCTCGTCGAGGATCATCTCGGCCAGCTCGACATGGGTGTCGCTCTCGTTGACGACCTGCGCGTGCCAGCGGTCGAGTGCCTCGACGAGGGTGGTCAGCTCCTTGAGCCCCTTGCCGCCCAGAAGCTTGGTCTGCACCACGATGCGCGCGCCCTCGACGAGGCTGACGCCATTGGAGCGCGCGGCGCGCTGGATCGTCTGCACCGCCTTGTTGCCAAGGCCCCGCTTGGGCGTGTTGACGATGCGCTCGAAGGCGAGATCGTCGTCGAGCGACACGGCGAGGCGGAAATAGGCCATCGCGTCACGGATCTCCAAACGCTCGTAGAAGCGCGGCCCGCCGATCACGCGATACGGCAGACCGATGGTGAGGAACCGGTCCTCGAAGGCGCGCATCTGGTGGCTGGCCCGCATGAGGATTGCCATGGAATCGAGGCCCACGGGGGCCATGCCGCGCGTGCCGCGCTGCGCCGCCTCGATCTCCTCGCCGACCCAGCGCGCCTCCTCGTCGCCGTCCCAATGGCCGATGAGACGGACCTTCTCGCCCTCCTCGGCCTCGGTCCAGAGCGTCTTGCCCAAGCGGCCCTTGTTGGCGGTGATCAGCCCCGAGGCCGCGCCGAGGATATGCGGCGTGGAGCGGTAGTTCTGCTCCAGCCGGATCACCTCCGCGCCCGGGAAATCCTTTTCGAAGCGCAGGATGTTGCCCACCTCGGCGCCACGCCAGCCATAGATCGACTGGTCGTCGTCGCCGACGCAGCAGATGTTCTTGTGCCCGCCCGCGAGCAGCCGCAGCCACAGGTACTGCGCCGCGTTGGTGTCCTGGTATTCGTCCACGAGGATGTAGCGGAACCAGCGGCGATACTGGTCGAGCACGTCCTCGCGGCTTAGGAATATCGTGACCATGTGCAAGAGCAGGTCGCCGAAATCGACGGCGTTCAGCTCCCTGAGCCGCAGCTGATAGGCGGCGTAGAGCTTGGCCCCCTTGCCGTCATAGGCCGAGGCATCGGCGGTGGGCACGTTCTCGGGCGTCAGCGCCCGGTTTTTCCAGTCGTCGATGATGCCTGCCAGCATCCGGGCAGGCCAGCGCTTGTCGTCGATGTTCTCGGCCGCCACCAGCTGCTTGAGCAGCCGGATCTGGTCATCGGTGTCGAGGATGGTGAAGTTCGACTTCAGCCCCACCAGCTCGGCATGGCGGCGCAGCAACTTGACGCAGATGGCGTGGAAGGTGCCGAGCCATGGCAGCCCCTCGACCGCCTCGCCGAGCATCTTGCCGATGCGCTCCTTCATCTCGCGCGCGGCCTTGTTGGTGAAGGTCACGGCAAGGATCTCGTTGGGCCGCGCGCGGGCGGTGCGCATCAGATGCACGATTCGTGCGGTGAGCGCGCGGGTCTTGCCCGTCCCGGCCCCCGCCAGCATCAGCACCGGGCCGTCCATCGTCTCGACCGCGAGACGCTGCGCGGGGTTCAGCCCGTCGAGATAGGGGGCGGCGCCGCCCGGTTGCGCCATGGCGCGGCGCGACAGGGGCGTTGAGGCGGCCTCGAAGGCCTCGTCGTCGGAAAAGCTGCTCATGGGGCCAATCTAGCGGTCCTGCCCTCCGAAGAAAAGCGGCGTTCCACCTATGTTCGCAATGCGGCGGTTTCGCGGCAACTGGCCTGAAAACACGCCATTTTCTCCGCCGGGTCCGAGGCTGTCAGGCGCCGTGTTAACATCCCGGAAGCACGATCCTGCCAATCTGGGGCCAGACAAACAGGATGCCCGCCATGCCCGTCACCACCGACCGACGCCGCCGCTCACGCCCCTTGTTCAACAAGCTGCTGATGCCGTTTCTCGGCCTCGTCACCGTGGCGATGTGCCTGTCGGTGATCTACCTGCCCAGCCCCATCGTGGAGCGGATGCTGCGCGACGATGTGCATCGCGAAGCCCGCGAATGGCGCGTGCGGGTGATCGAGGCGCTCGATCAGGGCAGCGAGACCTTCGCCCGGGGCGCCACCACCGCGGATGACGAGCGCTGGCTGTCGCAGCTCACGACCCTGTCGGCCATCTACCGCTTCAAGCTGTTCGATGCGGATGGCCGGGTGTTCTGGTCCAGCCGGCCAAGCGACATCGCGACGGTGAACGACAAGCCCTATTTCGAGAACGTCGTCGCCACCGGCGTGTTCTACTACAAGAGCGACCTCAAGCCGATGGAGGAGGTGGACGGGCATCTTCACGCCCTGTCGAACCACCATCACGGCGAAGACAACTTGCTGCTGGTGGCCGAAATCTACGCCCCGATCCTGCAGAACGGCCGCTTCGTCGGCGCGATCGAATTCTATACGGATCTGACGGACCTGCACGCGATCTTCGTCGACCGGCTCAAAAAGATCTTCATCGCGCTCTCCGTCGTCTCGCTGATCATGCTCGGCGCAACCAGCCTGGTGATCCGCAGCTCGGGCCGCGCGCAGCTGCGCGTCATTCACAACCGCGCCGAGAACGAGCGGAAGATGATGGAAGAGCAGATGCGGCTGGCGCGCAATGTCCGGCTCTTGGGCGAGCTGAACGAATGGCTGCAATCCTCGCGCTCGCTGGGGGAGCTGTTCGAGATGGTCGGCCGCTTCATGAGCCACATCCTGCCGGGCAGCGAGGGTAGCGTCTATGTCTACTCCAACTCGCGCGACGTGCTGGTCGGTTCGGCCAGCTGGAACGGCGGGCATCATTGCGATCACATCCGGGCCGAGGATTGCTGGGGCCTGCGCCGGGGCCGGACCTATGCCTTCGGCAGCGCCGAGGTGGATTTCCCTTGCGGCCATTCCGAGACCCAGGACGATCGCCCCTCCTTCTGCTTTCCGGTGTTGGCGCATGGCGAGACGGTGGGCTTGCTGCACCTCAAGGCCAAGGACGGCGTGACGCTGGAGGATTTCCGCGCCAGCCAGAAGCTGGCCCAGATGTGCGCCGAGCAGATCAGCCTCGCCATTGCCAACGTCCAGATGCGCGACCAGCTGCACGACCGCTCGATCCGCGATCCGCTCACCGGGCTCTACAACCGCCGCCACCTGACCGAGACGCTGCGCCGCCAGCTCGACCGCGCCCACCGCGAGGACCGGCCCCTGTCGATCCTCTCGATCGACGTCGATCACTTCAAGCGGTTCAACGACACCCACGGGCACGACGCGGGCGACATGGTGCTGCGCGCCGTGGGGTCGGTGCTCGAACAGCTCTGCGACGGCGACGAGACGGCCTGCCGCATGGGCGGAGAGGAGTTCATGCTGCTGCTGCCCGATCTGAGCTTGCAGGCGGCGGCATTGCGCGCCGAGGCGCTGCGCAGCGCGATCGAGCGGATCACCGTGCGCTACGGTGAGAAGAACCTGCCGCGCATCACCGTCTCGATCGGCGTCGCGGTCCATCCCGAGGATGGCACGATGCCGCAACAGCTGATGAAGGCCGCCGACGACGCGCTCTATGACGCCAAGGGCCGCGGCCGCAACCAGGTGGCCCTGGTGGGTGAGGACGACCCTGCCCTTGCACAGGGCGCCACGCTGCTCGCGGCGCATCGCGAGGGGGCGCCCGCGCCGGAGGATGACGCGGCCTGATCCTCCGTTAGCGCTATCAGTTGCGGATGGGCCGGGCCCGTCCACAGCATCTCGGGGCTATACTGCACCGCAGAAACTCCTAGACTGCGCCCGACCAGACGGAAGGGGTGGACATGGCCGAATTCGAGAAGATCCTCATTGCCAACCGCGGCGAGATCGCGATCCGCGTGATGCGGGCCGCCAACGAGATGGGCAAGAAGACCGTCGCGGTCTATGCCGAGGAAGACAAGCTCAGCCTGCACCGCTTCAAGGCGGACGAGGCCTATCGGATCGGCGAGGGGCTGGGCCCGGTGCAGGCCTATCTCTCGATCGAGGAGATCATCCGTGTCGCCAAGATGTCGGGCGCCGACGCGATCCACCCCGGCTACGGCCTGCTCTCGGAGAACCCCGAATTCGTCGACGCCTGTACCGCCGCCGGCATCACCTTCATCGGCCCCAAGGCGCAGACCATGCGCGAGCTCGGCGACAAGGCCAGCGCCCGGCGCGTGGCGATCGAAGCGGGCGTGCCGGTGATCCCCGCGACCGAGGTGCTGGGCGACGACATGGACGCGATCCGCCGCGAGGCGGCCGAGGTCGGCTATCCGCTCATGCTCAAGGCAAGCTGGGGCGGCGGCGGGCGCGGCATGCGCCCGATCCTCGACGAGAGCGAGCTCGAGGAGAAGGTCCGCGAGGGCCGGCGCGAGGCCGAGGCCGCCTTCGGCAATGGCGAGGGCTATCTCGAGAAGATGATCCAGCGCGCCCGCCACGTCGAGGTGCAGATCCTCGGCGACACCCATGGCCAGATCTACCACCTGTGGGAGCGTGACTGCTCGGTCCAGCGCCGCAACCAGAAGGTCGTCGAGCGCGCGCCCGCCCCCTATCTCTCCGAGACCCAGCGCGAGCGCATCTGCAACCTCGGCAAACAGATCTGCCAGCACGTGAATTACGAATGCGCCGGCACGGTCGAGTTCCTGATGGACATGGATTCGGGCGAATTCTACTTCATCGAGGTGAACCCCCGCGTGCAGGTCGAGCACACGGTGACCGAGGAGGTCACCGGCATCGACATCGTGCGCGCGCAGATCCTCATCGCCGAGGGCAAGTCGATCGTCGAGGCCACGGGCTGCGCCTCGCAATACGACGTGCAGCTTGACGGCCATGCGCTGCAGTGCCGGGTGACGACCGAAGACCCGCACAACAGCTTCATCCCCGACTATGGCCGGATCCAGACCTACCGCTCGGCCACCGGCCCGGGCATCCGGCTCGACGGCGGCACCGCCTATTCCGGCGCGGTGATCACCCGCTTTTACGATTCGCTGCTGACCAAGGTCACGGCGCGCGCCCAGACGCCCGAGATGGCGATCGCGCGTATGGACCGGGCGCTGCGCGAGTTCCGCATCCGGGGCGTCTCCACGAACATCGACTTCGTGATCAACCTGCTCAAGCACCCGACCTTCCTGTCGAACCAGTACACCACGAAGTTCATCGACACGACGCCCGAGCTGTTCGATTTCGACCTGCGCCGCGACCGCGCGACGCGGCTGCTCACTTACGTCGCCGACATCACCGTCAACGGCCATCCCGAGACCGAGGGCCGTGTGCGCCCCGCCCGCGACGCCAAGCCGCCCCGCGCCCCCGCCCCGCGCGGCACGGAGATCACCCCCGGCACGCGGCAGATCCTCGACGAGCGGGGCCCGCAGGCCGTGGCCGACTGGATGAAGGCGCAAAAGCAGCTTCTCATCACCGACACCACCATGCGCGACGGCCATCAGTCGCTCTTGGCCACGCGGATGCGCTCGATCGACATGGTGCGCGTGGCGCCGAGCTATGCCGCCAACCTGCCCGGCCTGTTCTCGGTCGAATGCTGGGGCGGCGCCACCTTCGACGTGGCCTACCGCTTCTTGCAGGAATGCCCCTGGCAGCGGCTGCGCGACATCCGCAAGGCCATGCCAAATGTCATGACGCAGATGCTGCTGCGCGCCTCGAACGGGGTGGGCTACACCAACTACCCCGACAACGTGGTGCAGGGCTTCGTGAAGCAGGCCGCGACCTCCGGCGTCGACGTGTTCCGCGTCTTCGACAGCCTGAACTGGGTCGAGAACATGCGCGTCGCGATGGATGCGGTGATCGAGGCCGAGAAGGTCTGCGAAGGCACGATCTGCTACACCGGCAACATGCTCGACCCGGCGCGCGACAAGTACGACCTGAAGTACTACGTCGAGATGGCCAAGGAGCTCGAAAAGGCCGGCGCCCATGTGCTGGGCGTCAAGGACATGGCCGGCCTGCTGAAGGCCCCCGCGGCGACGCAGCTCTTCACCGCGCTGAAGGAAGAGGTCGGCCTGCCGATTCACTTCCACACGCATGACACCTCGGGTGCGGCGATCTCGACCGTGCTGGCGGCCTCGGCGGCGGGGGTCGATGCGATCGACGCGGCGATGGACAGCTTCTCGGGCAATACCTCGCAGCCGACGCTGGGCTCGATCGTCGAGGCGCTGAGCCAGACCGAGCGCGACACCGGGCTCGACATCGAGGCGATCCGCGAGATCTCCAACTATTTCGAGCAGGTCCGTGCGCATTACGCCGCCTTCGAGAGCGGGCTGCAGGCCCCGGCCTCCGAAGTCTATCTGCACGAGATGCCCGGCGGGCAGTTCACTAACCTCAAGGCGCAGGCGCGCAGCCTCGGTCTCGAGGAGCGCTGGCACGAGGTCGCCAAGACCTATGCCGAGGTGAACATGATGTTCGGCGACATCGTGAAGGTCACGCCCTCCTCCAAGGTGGTGGGCGACATGGCGCTGATGATGGTGAGCCAGGGGCTCACCCGCGAGCAGGTCGAGGATCCGAACCACGACGTCTCCTTCCCCGACAGCGTCATCGACATGATGAAGGGCAACCTCGGCCAGCCGCCGGGCGGATGGCCCGGCGCGCTGCAGGCCAAGATCCTGAAGGGCGAAAAGCCCCTGAAGGACCGCCCCGGCAAGCATCTCAAGCCGGTCGATTTCGACGCCGCGCGCGCCGAAGCCGTCGCGGCCACGGGCGAGGCTACGATCGATGACGAGGATCTCAACGCCTACCTGATGTATCCGAAGGTCTTCACCGACTACGCCAAGCGGCACCAGCAATACGGCCCCGTCCGTACCCTGCCGACGCGGACCTTCTTCTACGGCATGGAGCAGGGCGAGGAGATCTCGGCCGAGATCGATCCGGGCAAGACGCTGGAGATCCGCCTGCAGGCGGTGGGCGAGACCACCGACGAGGGCGAGGTCCGGGTGTTCTTCGAACTCAACGGCCAGCCGCGCACGATCCGCGTGCCCAACCGCAAGGTCGCGGCCAAGACCGCCAAGCGCCCCAAGGCCGAGCCGGGCAATGCGGGCCATGTCGGCGCGCCGATGCCCGGCGTGGTCTCGACCGTGGCGGCGCAGGTCGGCATGAAGGTCAAGCAGGGCGACATGCTGCTGACCATCGAGGCGATGAAGATGGAGACCGGCCTGCACGCCGAGCACAAGGGCACCATCAAGGCGGTGCATGTGACCCCCGGCGCGCAGATCGACGCCAAGGATCTTCTGGTCGAGATCGAGTGACCCGGCTCGGCGCGGTCAGCTTCCTCGTGCCGGAATACGAAGAAGGCATCGCCTTCTTCACCGGCCCGATGGGGTTCGACCTCGCTGAAAACGTCCCAATGGGCACGAAGCGCTGGGTCCGGGTGGTGCCGCCTTCGGGTGGGACGGGGCTGATCCTTGCCCGCGCCGACGGCCCCGAGCAGCGCGCGGCCATCGGCGCGCAGGGGGGCGGTCGGGTCTGGCTGTTTCTGGAAACCGATGACTTCGCCCGCGACGCCGCCCGCATGACAGAGGGCGGCGTCGTCTTTGAGGAGGCGCCGCGACATGAACCCTATGGCACCGTGGCCGTGTTCCGCGATCCATGGGGCAACCGTTGGGACCTGATCGAACCCAAGGCCCCGGCCTGATACGCAAGGTACGGCGATACACCCCGCCCTTCTTGTACGAGGCGAATTTTCCGCGGCGGGCGTCGATTTTCCGCTTGCACCCCCCCGCCCGCTTGGCTACATCCGCCACACGAAACGGAAGCGGGTGTAGCTCAGGGGTAGAGCATTACCTTGCCAAGGTAAGGGTCGAGAGTTCGAATCTCTTCACCCGCTCCAGTTTCGCCTCCCCCCCAAGGATCAGTTGACAGCCGCGCCGCAAGCGCGGCTTTTTCGCTTTCGAAACGATGCTTTTCGGCTTCCGCGAGGTCGCACGAATTTTCCGCTTTGCCCCCTTGCACCCCCTCGCCCGCTTGGCTAAATCCGCCCCACGAAACGGAAGCGGGTGTAGCTCAGGGGTAGAGCATTACCTTGCCAAGGTAAGGGTCGTGAGTTCGAATCTCATCACCCGCTCCAGTTTCGGCCTCCCCCACATCGTTGAAGCGGCCCTTGGCCCCGGCGACGTCGCCGCCTATAGGTGCGGCGCAACCAGCTGAGGGATGACATGCGGACCGCCAAGATCACCCGCACCACCGCCGAGACCGCGATCGAGGTCGAGATCGACCTCGACGGCACCGGCGCCTATGACAACCAGACCGGCGTCGGCTTCTTCGACCACATGCTCGACCAGCTGTCGCGCCATGCGCTGATCGACATGAAGGTGCGCGCCAAGGGCGACCTGCATGTCGACGATCACCACACGGTCGAGGACACCGGCATCGCGCTGGGCCAGGCGCTGAAACAGGCGCTGGGCGACAAGACCGGCATCCGCCGCTACGGCGCGTGTCATCTTGCGATGGACGATGCGCAGGTGCGCTGCGCGCTCGACCTCTCGGCCCGGCCCTTCCTGATCTGCAACCTCGATTTCCGCTCTGCCAAGATCGGCAGCTTCGACACGGATCTGGTGCAGGAGTTCTTCCAGGCGATCGCCACCCATGGCGGCATCACGCTGCATATCGACCGCCTCCACGGCCACAACGCCCACCACGTGGCCGAGGCCGCGTTCAAGGCCGTCGCCCGCGCCCTGCGCGAGGCGGTGGAGCCCGATCCGCGCCGCGCGGACGCCATCCCCTCGACCAAGGGGGCGCTATGAGCCTCACCGCGCTGATCGATTACGAGAGCGGCAACCTGCACTCGGCGCAGAAGGCCTTCGAGCGCATGGCGCGCGAGGGCGATGCAGGCGAGGTGATCGTCACCTCGCGCCCCGAGGACGTGGCCCGCGCCGACCGGATCGTGCTGCCCGGCGACGGGGCCTTCCCGCATTGCCGGAACGCGCTCTCGGCCCAACCCGGCCTGCACGAGGCGCTGGTCGAGGCGGTCGAGGTGAAGGGGCGGCCCTTCCTCGGGATCTGCGTCGGCATGCAGCTTCTGGCCGAGGTCGGCCATGAATACGAGCGGACCGAGGGCTTGGGCTGGATTCCCGGCGAGATCGTCAAGATCGATCCCGCCGATGCCGCGCTCAAGGTGCCGCACATGGGCTGGAACGATCTGGTCATCGACCGTCCCCACCCGGTTCTGGAGGGCATCTCGACCGGCGATCACGCCTATTTCGTCCATAGCTGGCAGTTCCGCCCAAGCGAGACCGACACGCTGCTCGCGCATGTCGATTACGGCGGCGCGGTCACCGCAGTGGTGGGACGCGGCAACGTGGTGGGTGCACAGTTCCACCCCGAAAAGAGCCAAGCGGCGGGCTTGCGGCTCATCGCCAATTTCCTGAGCTGGACCCCCTGACCGCAAAAGGCCCGCGCAAGGCGCGGGCCTTTCGCTTCCGAGGGACATCGCTCACTTCAGGAAAGCGGCGAGATCCTCGTAGAAGCGGTCGGCATGGGTCGCGGTGAGCCCGTGCGGCGCGTCGTCGTATTCCTTGAGCGTCGCCTTCTGCCCGATCAGCCTCGCCGCGCGGCGGCCCGAGGGGTCGGCGGGCACGGTCTCGTCCTTGGCGCCGTGCACCACCAAGGTCGGCACGCCGAAGGCGTTCATGTCATCGGTGAAATCGGTCTTGCCGAAGGCGTCGACGCAATCGAGCGTGGCCTTGGGGCTGGCCTGCATCGCCATCATCAGCGACCAGTGCAGCACGCCTTCGCTGACCTTGTTGCCATAGAAGCTCTTGAAGAACTCGGATAGGAATTCGGGCCGGTCCTTGCGCAGGCCCTCTTTCATCCCCTCGAACACGTCGGGCGTGACGCCGTCGGGGTTCTTGTCGGATTTGAGCATGCCCGGCGCGATCGAGGCGATCAGCCCGGCGGCGCGCACATTGCGCCCCTCGTGGCGCGACATGTAGCGCGCGACCTCGCCGCCGCCCATCGAGAAGCCGACGATGGCCGCGTCCCTGAGATCCAGCTCGCGCATCACCGTGTCGAGATCGTCGGCCATGGTGTCGTAGTCATAGCCCTGAAACGGCTGGCCCGAGCGGCCAAAGCCGCGGCGGTCATAGGCGACGACACGGTGGCCCGCTTCGGCCAGGCGCACCGCCTGGTATTCCCAGCTGTCGGAATTGAGCGGCCAGCCGTGGATCAGCACCACGGGGCGGCCTTCGCCCCAATCCTTCACATAGAGCTGGGTCTGGTCCTTGGTGGTGACGAGGGGCATGAGATGTCCTTCCCTTTTCAACTGCGAAAGAAAGAACCGGCAGGCCCCCCGTGCTGTTCCGGCCTATTGCAGCTTCTGCCAGACTCCGCCTTCGCGGCAGAAGCCCAGAACGCAACCCGAGACCGACAGACGATTGCCGGTCATCACCAGCTTGGAATTATAGGTCTTGCCGGTATCGGGGGCGAAGACCTTGCCGCGATACTCGCCGCCTCCGACGGATATGGTCTCGGAGATGATGTTGCGCCCGAGGTTGGGCGAGGCGATCTCGGCGCCGCCGGGGCCATAGGCCTTCACCAGCTGCCCGCAAAGCTGCGCGCCGCAGGGCGCGACCTGCACGAGGCCGCTGTTGCCGTTGTCGTCCGGCGCCGTGCGCCATGTGCCTTGCAGCGGGTCGGCCATCGCGCCCCCCGCCATCCCGATCAGCGCACAGACTGCGATCGCCAGTCTCTTCATGGTTGTCTCCTCCCTAGAGATGGAGCGAGCAGACGATGCTGCCGGACCGCGTGGCAAGGCTGACGCGGCGTTGCATCCGCGCCCCCCTCGTGCCACAGCGCGAGCGCACATTCTGCCTTCGGAGACCGCGCCATGATCCTCTACCCCGCCATCGACCTCAAGGACGGCCAGGCCGTGCGCCTTCTGCGCGGCGAGATGGACAAGGCCACGGTGTTCAACGACGACCCGGCGGCGCAGGCGCGCGCCTTCGTCGAGGCCGGGACCGAGTGGCTGCATCTCGTCGATCTCAACGGCGCCTTCGCGGGCGCGCCGGTCAACGGCGATGCGGTCGAGGCGATCCTCGCTGCCTGCCCCGGCGTGCCGGCGCAGCTCGGCGGCGGCATCCGCGACATGAAGACCATCGAGACCTGGATCGACAAGGGCCTCGCCCGCGTGATTCTCGGGACGGTGGCCGTGGAAAACCCCGACCTCGTGCGCGAGGCGGCCAAGGCTTTCCCGGGCAAGGTGGCCGTGGGGCTCGATGCGCGCGAGGGCCGCGTGGCCACGCGCGGCTGGGCCGAGGAGACCGACGTCATGGTCACGGATCTGGCCAAAAGCTTCGAGGATGCGGGCGTAGCCGCGATCATCTACACCGACATCGCCCGCGACGGCGCGATGGCGGGGCCGAACCTCGCCGCGACCGAGGCCCTCGCGCGCGCGGTCTCGATCCCGGTGATCGCCTCTGGCGGGGTCTCATCGCTGGACGATCTCGCAGCCTTGAAATCGACCGGCGTGATCGCGGGGGCGATTTCGGGCCGCGCGCTCTACGACGGCGCGATCGACCTCGCGCAGGCGCTGGCGTTGCTCAAGGGCTGAGACAAAGAGGCGCCGCACGGCCTTTCGCGCGGCGCCCCCGGTTCATCTTTCTTCAAATACGCATGGCGCGCCGTCCGTCACGCGCGCGCCGGGGCGGATTCACTCCCCCGCCGCGGCCTTGGCGAACTTCTCCAGCGCGTCTTCCATCTTCTCGATGGCCTCGAGATCGTCATCGACGTTCAGATCGTCGAAGGTCTCCTCGACCTCCTCATAGGCGATGTGCACCTGCCCCGAGCCGTCGTCATAGGCGAGGATCTTGAGCGGCAGGTAGAGCCCGGCGAGCGGATCCTCCTGCATCACCGGCGTGCCGAGCTGCGGGTTGCCGAAGATCAGCAGCTCGCTGTCGGCCAGCGTCATGCCCGCCTTTTCCGCCCCGCCGCCATGATCGACGCGCGCGAAGACGGTGGCCCCTGCTTCGGTGACGGCAGCCTCCAGACGGTCCATCGCCTCGGCGACGGTACCGCTGGCTTGCATGGTCTCGATGTCGGCCATGGCGGGTGCGGCGAGGGCGGTAGCCGCGAGGCCCGCGAGAATCGTGCGTTTCATGTGAAATGCTCCCATTGTGCTGCCGCCCCAACGACGCGCGCGGGCCTTCCGTTCCGGCACTGGCCCCGCCGGGTCATGGGCGCTAGAAGGACCGCGACAGCCCGGAGGCCGCTCATGCTCAAAACCCGCATCATTCCCTGTCTCGACGTGGCCGATGGCCGCGTGGTGAAGGGCGTCAATTTCGTGGACCTGCGCGACGCGGGCGATCCGGTGGATGCCGCGCGCGCCTATGACGCCGCCGGCGCCGACGAGCTGTGCTTTCTCGATATTCACGCCACGCATGAGAATCGCGGCACGATGTTCGACCTCGTCCGCCGCACCGCCGAGAGCTGCTACATCCCGCTCACCGTGGGCGGCGGGGTGCGCAGCCATCACGACGTGCGCGCGCTCCTGCTGGCGGGGGCCGACAAGGTGAGCTTCAACTCCGCCGCCGTGGCCGACCGCACGGTCGTCACCGAGGCCGCGCAGCGTTTCGGTGCGCAATGCATCGTCGTGGCGATCGACGCCAAGACGGTCGAGCCGGGACGCTGGGAGATCTTCACCCATGGCGGGCGCAAGCCCACAGGCATCGACGCGGTCGAGTTCGCGCGCGACATGGAGGCGCGTGGCGCGGGGGAAATCCTGCTTACCTCGATGGACCGCGACGGCACGCGGCAGGGCTTCAACCTGCCGCTCACCCGCGCCATTTCGGAGGCGGTCGATATCCCTGTGATTGCAAGCGGCGGTGTCGGCACGCTCGACCACCTCGTCGAGGGGGTCACCGAAGGCGGCGCGAGCGCCGTGCTCGCCGCTTCGATCTTCCACTTCGGCACCTACAGCATCGCCGAGGCCAAGGCGCATATGCAGGCCGCCGGCATTCCGATGAGGATGGCATGAGCCTGAAAGCATTGTCCGAGACGATCCTGTCGCGCCGCGGCGCCGACCCCGAGACGAGCTGGACCGCGAAGCTGCTGTCCAAGGGGCCGGAGAAATGCGCCGAGAAGTTCGGCGAGGAGGCGATCGAGGCGGTGATCGAAGCGGTGAAGGGCGACCGTGAGAGGCTCACTTCGGAGGCCGCCGACGCGCTCTACCACCTGTTGGTGATGTGCGCCGCGCGCGACGTGAGCCTCGACGACATCGAGGCCGAGCTGTCCCGGCGCGAGGGCCGCTCGGGGATCGCCGAAAAGGCGGCGCGTTCGACATAAAAAAAGCCCGGGCCGTGCCCGGGCTTCAAGGTGTGGAACGAGGGACAGTGAAATGAAACGCATATGTTCCAGATACGCGCCTCCATGAAACATACTAAACCCGAAATGGTTCCACCGGCAGTCCATTTCGCGCATTCGTGAAGCCTGCGAGAGGCCCCTTGCGGGTCAGGAGCCGCGCGGCACGCGCACGGCATAGAGCGCCACGGCCGCGGCATTCGAGACGTTGAGCGAGCCGAAGCCGCCTGCCGCGTCGATGCGCACCAGCGCGTCGCAGGTCTCGCGCGTGCGCTCGCGCAGCCCTGGCCCCTCGGCCCCCAGGACCAGCGCCACCGGGCGGTCACGCCTGCCCTCGATGGCTTCCTCGATCGAGACCTCCGCCTCGCCGGCAAGGCCCAGCACGAGATAGCCCATCTCCTTGAGCCGGCCCATCGTGTCCGCGAGGTTGCGCACCCGCAGGTAGGGCTGCCGCTCCAGCGCGCCCGAGGCGGTCTTGGCCAGCGCCCCGGTCTCTGGCGCGGAATGGCGCTGCACGCCGATCACCGCGCGCGCGCCGAAGACCTCGGCCGAGCGCAGGATCGCGCCGACATTGTGCGGATCGGTCACCCGGTCGAGCAGCAAGAGCCGCGGCGGCCCCTCGCCCTCGCCGGCCAGAGCGACATCGTCGAGCGCCCCCCAGTCGAGCGGCTTCACTTCGAGCGCCGCGCCCTGATGCACCGATTCCGGGTCGATCGGCGCCGCGAACTTGCGCGGATCGGAGATCTCGGGCGTCATGCCGCTTTGCGCGATGGCCTCTTCGAGCTTGGCCTGCGCGTTGAGCGTCACCACGAGGCGCAGCCGTTCGCGGCGCGGGTTCTGGAGCGCGTCGCGCACGGCATGCAGGCCGAAGAGCCAGACCGTCTCGGCGGCCGAGGCGCGCTTGGACTGTTCCTTCTCGATCACCCATTTCGGCTTCTTCATGGCGCTCTCCGCTTGGCTCAGGCCCCGCCTGATTGCGCGTTCGTGCCCGCGAAGTCCAGCCACGGCTTCCGCGCCGCCGCGCCGTCACGACGCCGTCGCGGAAGCCGGATTTTGAGGTTGACGCCATCAGGTCAAGCGCCTATTCCCGCTCTCGCACCGGGTCGAGGCCCGGCTGCGGGCGACGAGCTGCAAGGTGCGGCAGCGGACTGTAACTCCGCCGGGGAGACCCACGCCTGGTTCGATTCCAGGGTCGCCCACCACTCCCCCCTTTCGCAAAAGATGCCGGTTTGACCGGGCCCGCCCCCCTTCCTAGGGTCATCCCGCAAGGGAGCGCGCATGGCATCGTTCGACATCGTCATCATCGGCCAGTCGGGCCGGATCGAGGCCGAGGCGCTGCTTCTGGCCGCTTCGCTGCGTGCCAACGCGCCGAGATTCGCGGGCCGCCTCATCGTGGCCGAGCCGCAGCCCGGCCCGCTCTGGACCGAGGATCCGCGCATGAGCGACGAGGGCCGCGCCATGCTCGCCGAACTGGGAGCCGAGATCCTGCCCTTCGAAAACCGGCACTTCGGCAGCGCCTACCCGCATGGCAACAAGATCGAGGCGCTCGCCGTCCTGCCTGCCTCCCCGTTTCTCTTCCTCGACAGCGACACGCTGATTCTCGGCGAGATCGGTGAGCTGCCGATCGCCGCCCTGCCCCCCGCCGCCTCGATGCGGCGCGAGGGAACATGGCCGGTCGAGGAGGTCTACTGGCCCGGCTACACCGCCAGCTGGAAATCGCTCTATGACCGATTCGAGCTCGATTTCGAAAGCTCGCTCGATCCGTCCTGGCCCGATGAATTCTGGAAGCGCTATCTCTATTTCAACGCGGGCTGGTTCTGCGGGCCGGATGCCCGTGCCTTCGGCGCGCTCTTCGCCGAATACGCGGTGACGATCCGCGACGATCCGCCAAGGGAGGTGGCGCTGCAGCCCTTCGATCCCTGGCTCGACCAGGTGGCGCTGCCGCTGGTGATCCATGCCCTGAGGGGTGGCCGCCCCGGCCCGGCGCTGGTCGGGCTCGACGGCGCGCTCACCTGCCACTACCGCACTTTTCCGCTGCTTTATGCGCGCGAGGCGGACGGCGTGGTCGCAGCACTCGAACGCGTGGCCGCGCCGAACCGGCTCAAGAAACTCCTGAAGCGGCACGAGCCGATCAGGCGCATGGTCTACCAGGGGCGGGGCGCCAAGGCGCGCGCGCTGTTCGACCGCGCGGCGCTGCCCGCCACCGAAAAGGAAATCCGAACCATCCTGCGCACCCATGGGTTCTGGATGAGATGACACCGCAAGGCAGGAGAGCGCGATGATCGAGGAGATGCTGTTTCAGGGCTGGAGCGGGATCATCCGCACCATCCTCGTCGGCGCGCTGGCCTATGGAGGGCTCGTCGCCTTTCTGCGCATCTCGGGCAAGCGAACTCTGGCCAAGCTCAACGCCTTCGACCTCGTCGTCACCGTGGCGCTCGGCTCGACGCTGGCGACGATTCTGCTGTCGGAAAGCGTGGCGCTGGCCGAGGGAATGACCGCTTTCGCCGTGCTGATCGGGCTGCAATATCTCGTGGCGAAAAGCTCGGTCGCCTCAGAGCGCGTGGCGCGGCTGGTGCGCTCGGAGCCGCGGCTGGTGATGCACAAGGGCGAGATCCTCTACGACGCGCTGCGCCGCGAGCGGGTCACCCACGAGGAGCTTCTCTCGGTGATCCGCAACAACGGCAGCGCGGCGCCGGAGGAGATCGCCGCCGTGGTGATCGAAAGCGACGGCTCCTTCAGCGTGATTCCCAAGCCCGAGGGCGGCGGATCGGCGGATTTCGCGATCGCCGACCTGCCGGGCCGGGGCTGAGCGCGGCTCAGTCGATCGCGAAGACGAGCGTCACCCCGGCCGAGACCTCCACCTCGCCCTGCGCGATCGGCACGCTTTCGGCGGCCGCCATGCGCATGCCCATCATCGGCTGCGGGCCCGAGGAGATGTTGCTTTCGGAGATCGACAGCACCTCTCCCAGCGCAACCTCCGCGCTCTGGGCATAAAGCGCGGCACGGGCCTGCGCATCCGCCACGGCGGCGCGGCGCGCCTCGTTTCGTGCCGCCGCCTGATCGGCCAGCATGAACTCGATCCCCTGCAGCCGGTTCGCCCCCTCGCCCACGGCGGCATCGAGCACCGCGCCGAGCGAATCGATCTCCTGCACCCGAAGCTCCACCAGCGTGCTCGCGACGAAGCCCTCGGGCTCGGACTGCCCATCGCGGGCGCGCGCGTAATCGCGGTCGAGGCTGAGTTGTCCGGTCTGCACGTCTTCGGGCGCGATGCCGGCCGCGCTCAGCTGGTCGAGCACGCGGGCCATGGCCGCGTTCATCGCGTCGAGCGCGGCGCGCGCCGTGGGGGCGGTTTCGCTCACACCGAGGCGGACGCGGGCCATTTCGGGCGCGGCGCGCACATGCCCCTCGCCCGCCACGGTGATGCTACGCACGGGCGCAAGGGTCGATTGCCCCGTCTGGGCCATGGCGGGGGCGACCATCTGGGCCATAGCGGGGACGGCAAGGCCGGTCACGAGGGCGAGAGCGGCAAGGCGGGCGAAAGTCATGGAATCCTCCTTTGGTCGCGCGCATCGAACGCCCAGCGGCGGAATGGTGCAAGGGGGCGCGATCACAACCTGCGGGCGGCGGGTTGCGCGCGCGGAAAGCTGCCTGCAAGATGCGGGCCGACTGGCGGGTCTGTTCCCGGACCCGGCCAGTGATGCTAAGGCCTGCCGCATGACACCGAATTTCGCCCTGTCGCTCTCGCTCGAGGGCCTGAAACTTCTGCACCGTGCTCCGGACGGCTGGAGCCGCGTGGGCGAAGTACCGCTCGACAGCCCCGATCTCGCGGGCGATCTCGCGCGGCTGCGCGACAGGGCGCTGTCGCTCGCGCCCGAGGGGCTGCGCACCAAGCTGCTCATCCCCGACGACCAGATCCGCTATCTCGAGCTGGAGGGCACGCTCGACGACGCGCAGGTCGCCGCCGCGCTCGAGGGGACGACCCCTTACGCGGTCGAGGAGCTGGTGATCGATCACCTCGCGCGCGATGGACGCACCCATGTCGCGGCGGTGGCGCGCGAGACGCTGGACGAGGCGGAAGGTTTCGCGCGCGAACACGCGCTCGGCCCGGTGGCCTTCGCCGCCACCCCCGCGCCGGACGGGTTTCCCGGCGAGCCATGGTTCGGCACGGTTGCGGGCCTCGCGGATCCGGTCGCGCGCGACGACGCGGCGGTGCAGGAACGGCCGGAGGAGACGCCCGCCCCCCTGCCATCGGAAGAGCCATCCCCCGATCCCGCGCCCGAAGCCTCCGCGATGCCTTTCGCCCCGGATGAGGCGGACGCGCCGGAGGACGAGGATGACAGCCCCGAAACGGACCTGGCGGCGCCCGCGCCGCTTGCCGAGCCCTCGTCCGAGTTGGCGGAGGCACCGGACGGCGCAGGGGACGGGCCCATGCCCCCGGAGGTCGAAACCGGCGCGACGGGCGACGCGGACGAGGATCTGCTCGACACGCCATCGGGTTCCGAGCCGGCAGCACCCCTGCCGCAGGCCGGGGCGCCGGTCATGCCCGACCTGCCGCATCCCTCGGGCGAGATCGAAGGCG
>NZ_JAMYXC010000089.1 GCF_024159025.1 Limimaricola litoreus | reverse complement strand
CGGTCGATCGCGGCCCCGGCCAGCGTGGTGACGTCGATCCGCCCGGCGCTTACGGGCGGGTTGCTCGGCGTGATCGGGCCGGTGGTCTGCGCGCCTGTCGCGGGCGAAGGCTCGGCCACGCGGCTTGGCAGGGCGATCACCTCGCCGCCGCGCAGCGTGCTGTCGGGCGAGATGCCGTTGTAGCGTGCGATGGCCCCGGCTTCGAGGCCGAGCCGGGAGGCCAGCGAGACGACCGTGTCGCCCTCGCGCGCGACGGCGACCTGGTAGTTCGGATAGGAGATCACGCCGCGGTCGTCGGGACGCGGGCGCGGCGGCGGATTGAGGGCTGCAGCCGAGGTGTCGAAGCCGTTGCCCATGTCGCGCAGATCCGGATCGAAAGGCTCGGCGCAGGCCGCGACCAGCGCCAGCGCGGTGGAGCAAGACAGCATGCGCCACGCGCGGCGGAGTGATGTGTTCTGCATCGATCTGTCCTCGTATCCCATTGGGCCCCCGTATGCTCCGGGGGTTCTCTTGTTTCGGGCGCGTGGCCCGGCTTCAGTCCTGTCCCAGCCCCTCGACGAGCGGCACGAAGCGCACCGCGCGCAGCTCCTCGTAATCGAACCCGCTTTCGCTGCGCGTGACCCGGATCAGGCTTTGCACCGTGTCCGACTGGCCCACGGGAAGCACCATGATACCGCCCACCCTGAGCTGGGCCAAGAGCGGACCGGGCGGGTCCTCGGCCGCGGCCGTGACGATGATCCGATCGAAGGGGGCCTGCTCGGGCAGGCCATGCGAGCCGTCGGCGGTGATCGCGGTGATGTTGGGCAGGTCCATCTCGGCGAATGTCGTGCGCGCTTCGGCGACGAGGCTGCGGAAGCGGTCGATGGTGTATATGCGCCGCCCCAAAAGGCTCAGGATCGCGGCCTGGTAGCCCGAGCCGCAACCCACTTCGAGCACCTTGTCGCGCGGCTGCACATCGAGCGCCTGGGTCATCAGAGCGACCACCGAGGGCTGGGAAATGGTCTGGCCGCAGGCGATCGGCAGCGGCATGTCGGCATAGGCGCGCTCGGCGAAGAGCCCCTTGACGAAACGCGCACGGTCGATCTTTTCCATCGCGTCGAGCACCCGCGCATCCGTCACCCCGTGCGAGCGCAGGGCGTAGAGGAACTTCATCTTGGCGTCGGCGTCGAAGCTCATTCCGCGGCGTCTCCGAGGGCTGCGGTGACGGCATCGAGCGCGTCATGCGCGGTCAGATCCGCGCGCATCGGCACCACCGAGATGTAGCCGTCGAGATTGTCCTGCGCATCGGTGCCGGGGCCGGTGGGAATGTCCTGCCGCCCGCCGCGCACCCACAGGAAGCGCCGGCCCGAAGGCGAGACATGCGGCTCGACGCCGAACGATGTCTCGCGTCGGAAGCCCTGCCGCCCGACCCTGAGCCCGCGCACCTCCGCGCCCGGCAGGGCGGGGAAATTGACGTTGTAGAACAGCCGGTAATCGGCCTCCGCGTCCCAGATCGCATGGTCGAGAAGCCGTCGCACCGTGGCGGCCCCGTGGTGACGCGCCGCCTCGAACGGGTCCTCGGCCCCGACATTGCGCGGCCCGTAGAACTGCGACAGCGCGATCGCGGGCAGCCCGTGCAGCGCCGCCTCCATCGCGCCGCCGATGGTGCCCGAATACATGGCGTTCTCGGCGGCATTGTTGCCGCGGTTCACGCCGGACAGCACCAGATCGGGCCGCCCGTCCGACAGCACGTCGTGCAGCCCGGCCAAGACGCAATCGGCCGGGCTGCCCTCGGCGGCGAAGCGGCGCGGGCCCAGCTCGGCGATCATCGTGGGATGGGTGTAGGAGATGCAATGCGCCACGCCCGATTGCTCGAAGGCGGGTGCCACGACCCAGACCTCGCCCGAGGGACCGGCGATCTCGGTAGCGATCTCCTCGAGCACCTTGAGCCCCGGTGCGTTGATGCCGTCGTCATTGGTGATGAGAATGCGCATGCGGCCCCCTTTGGCCCCTTGTTACGGGAGCGGCAGAAGGGCGGCAAGCATTCCGGCGCGGACCGAGGCAGGACAGGCGCGATTGCCGCGCGCCAAGCCGGTTTCGTCGCGGCGTTCTCGGATCAGCCTTCGAGGATCTCGGGCAGAAGCCGGGCCGCCTCCGCGCGGATATCCGCCAGTGCCGCGCGATCCTCGCCGGGATAGAAGCGCGCGCGGGTCGCCGTCGGCATCGGGCGCGGCGCGAGGATGCGCACCTCGGGCCCGGTCTTCACGCTTTCGGCCTGCCAAGAGCGCGCGAGCGCCATCTGCGCGGATTTGGTGGCGCCGTAATGGCCAAAGAACTTTTCGCCGCCCTGCGGATCGTCGAAGAACACCGCGCGGCCCGACTGGCCCAGAAGCGGCGCGACATAGGCGATGAGACGGGCCATGGCCCGCAGGTTCACCGCGATCGAGCTGTCGAGATCCTTGTCGGCGAGATGCGGCGCGGGCGCGAGCGGCCCGGCATGGATCGCCGTATGCAGCCACAGGCCGACCCCGCCCCAGCGGTCGTGGATCGAGCGGCAGAGCTGCTGCATCGCCTCGGGCACGGTGATGTCCATCGGCGCGAGCGTGGCCTGGCCGCCGGCGGCGCGGATGCGGTCGTCGAGCTCTTCGAGCGCGCCGGTGGTGCGGCCGACGGCGATGATGTGGCGCCCGGGCGCCAAAGCTTCGGCCAGAGCGGCGCCAAGGCCGCGGCTGGCGCCGGTGATCAGAACGGGCAGGGCGGTGTCGGTCATGCCGCTGGGTCTCCTGTGGATGCATTGTGGCGGCGCGCCAGCTCGGCGCGGGCGGTGTCGAGATCGCCCTTCGCGTCGATCCAGTCGCACAGCCTGTCGAAGCCCGTCTCGATCTCCTCGAGATGGATCGTGAGCCGGTGCTGCCGCGTGGCCATGAAGGCCTCGATATTGGCGGTGACCGTGTCGACGTGATCGCGGCATTGCTCGATCAGGCTCGATTTGGGCTCGCGCCAGCGGGTATGGGTCAGGATGTCCTGCCGATAGGCGCGCAGGATGCCCTGGCCCGCGCGGCGCGCGAAGCTTTGTGCGACCGCTTCGGGATCGCGCTTCAGATGGACATAGCCTGCCGTGTCTCCGATGTCGCGCGCGATGCGGCCCAGAAACCAGCTCAGCCGGTTGTCGATCTCGATGTGCCGCGACGGGAAATCGAGCCGCGCGGGGCCGGTGAGATGGCTGCGGCTTTCATGCGCGACGCTCCAGTTCTCCAGATGCGCACAGGCGCGCGCGAGCGTCGTCGAGCCGCAGCGCCCGGTGCACAGCACGAGGATGCGGTCGGGGCGCGCGGAAGCGGCGGGAGCGGGGCGCGGGTCGGACATGCATCGCATTTGAAGCATTATCCCCGGCCCGGCAAGAGCTTCGGCGTTGACCGACACGGGCATGAAGCCGGATGATGGGGCCGGGTCTGGGCGAGGGACCCGACGCGGGCGAACGAAAGGAAGACGGATCATGTCTCCACCTCTCAATGCGACGGCTGCCGCGTCGGGGCAGGGCGCTGCCATGACGCTGGGCACGGCATTGGCGGGTGCGCTGCTGGTCGGCCTCGGGGCACAGATCGACGTTCCGATGTACCCCGTGCCGATGTCACTGCAGACGCTGGCGGTGTCGATCGTCGGTCTCGTTTGCGCGCCGCGGCTGGCGGCGCTGGCGCTGCTCCTCTACCTGGCGCTCGGCGCGATCGGCCTTCCCGTCTTTGCCAGCGGCGGCAGCGGCGTGGCCGCGCTCTACGGGCCGACGGCGGGCTACCTCTGGGGCTTCGTCGGCATGGCCTGGCTCACGGCCCGGCTGGTCCGGCACTGGGGGCGCGGCAGCTTCGGCCTGCTGTTCCTCGCGGCCTTTCTGCCCTCTCTGGCGCTGCTGGTGCCGGGGGTGATCTGGCTCGCCATTACGACGCCGGTGTCGATCGGCGAGGCAGTGATGACCGGCGCGGCGCCCTTCCTCGTAGGCAAGCTCGTCAAGACGACGCTGGCCGTGCTGAGCGCGCGCGCGGTCTGGACCATGCTGGGGCGGCGCAGGCGATAGGCGCCCCGGCGGGCATGACAGCGCCGCAAGATGGGGACATGTTCCGCCCATGCCCTACCTCTCTTCCCAAGACCGGGGAGGGCGGCTTTGATGCAGGTAGACACCCAGAAGATCTGCCTTTGGTTCTATACCCAAGGCGAAGATGCGGCGCGGTTCTATATCTCGCTCCTGCCGGGCAGCCGGATCGACCGTGTGATGCGCTCGGAGGCCGATCCGCATGCGAGCGTGGTCGAGTTCACCCTGGGCGGTATCGGCTATGTCGCGCTCAACGCCGGCCCGCATCTTCGGCTCACCGAGGCGGTGCCGATTTCGATCCTCGCGCGGGATCAGGCGGAAATCGACCGGCTTTGGGCCGCGCTGGTGGCCGATGGCGGCGAAGGGGCGCGCTGCGGCTGGCTGCGCGACAGGTTCGGACTGTCGTGGCAGATCCTGCCACAGGCCCTGCCGCAGCTTCTGGCGCAGGCCGACCGCGATGCCGCGGGCCGCGTCGCGCAGGCGCTGATGGAAATGGGCAAGGTGGATATCGCCGGCCTCGAAGCGGCCTTTGCCGGCGATGCGGCAGGGTCGGGCGGCGCGGCCGATGACCCGGCGCCGCCCGGCTCCTGACCGGCTGGCCTATTCGGCCGCGGTTTTCAGTTGAAAGCCCTTTTCGATCATGTCCGCCGGTACCACCGGGTAATCGCCCGAGAAGCAGGCGTCGCAATATTGCGGCTTTTGCGGGTCGCGCCCCTCGGCCACGCCGACGGCGCGGTAGAGCCCGTCGAGGGTGATGAACTTGAGGCTATCGACGTCGAGATGGCGGCGCATCTCCTCCTCGCTCATGTGGCTCGCCAGCAGCTTTTCGCGCTCGGGCGTGTCGACGCCGTAAAAGCAGGGCCAGGCCGTCGGCGGGGAGGCGATGCGGAAATGCACCTCGGCCGCGCCGGCGTCGAGGATCATCTCCTTGATCTTGCGCGAGGTGGTGCCCCGCACCACCGAGTCGTCGACGAGGATGACCCGCTTGCCGCGAATGAGCGCGCGGTTGACGTTGAGCTTGAGCCTGACGCCCATGTTGCGGATCTGCTCGGAGGGCTCGATGAAGGTCCGGCCCATGTACTGGTTGCGGATGATCCCCATGCCGTAGGGGATGCCGCTTTCATGGCTGAAGCCGATCGCCGCGGGCGTGCCGGAATCGGGCACCGGGCAGACGAGATCGGCCTCCACGGGGGCCTCGCGCGCCAGCTCCACGCCGATCTGGCGGCGGGTTTCATAGACGGAACGCCCGCCGAGAATGCTGTCGGGGCGCGAGAAATAGACATGCTCGAACAGGCAGAACCGCGACGAGCGGTTCTTGAACGGGAAGTTGCTCTCGACGCCCTGGCCGGTGATCACGACCATCTCGCCCGGCTCGATCTCGCGCACGAACTCGGCGCCGACGATGTCGAGCGCGCAGGTCTCGGACGACAGCACCCAGCCATCGCCCAGACGGCCAAGAACCAGCGGCCGCACGCCCAGCGCGTCGCGGCAGCCGATCAGCTTGGTGCGGGTCATCGCGACGATCGAGAAGGCGCCCTCGCATTTGCGCAACGCCTCTTCCATGCGGTCGGGGATCGACCGGCCCATCGAGCGCGCCATCAGGTGAATGATGCATTCGGTGTCGGACGAGGACTGGAAGATCGAGCCGCGCTCGATCAGCTCGCGGCGCAGCGTCGCGGCATTGGTCAGGTTGCCGTTGTGCGCGACGGCGGCGCCGCCCATCGAGAACTCGCCGAAGAAGGGCTGCACGTCGCGGATCGCGGTCTGGCCCTTGTGGCCGGAGGTCGAGTAGCGGACATGGCCGATCCCGAGCGTGCCGGGCAGGGTGTCGAGCACCTTGCGCGAGGTGAAGTTGTCGCGCACGTAGCCCATGCGGCGGGCCGAGCAGAAGCCGGCCTCGGCATCATGGGTGACCATGCCGGCGGCTTCCTGGCCGCGGTGCTGCAGCGCGTGCAGGCCGAGGGCAAGGAAGCTCGCGGCATCCGCGACGCCGATGACGCCGAACACGCCGCATTCCTCCTTGAGCTTGTCGTCGTCGAAGGGGTGGGCGGGGAAATCGCGCATCTGGCTGGCTCCGAATCCGGTGCTTTGCGGGGCCCGTGTAAGACCTCCGCGTCCGACTGTCACGAAAGGATCATATCACCCTTTCCGTCGGGTCGCCCAATGCCCTGTCGCGCGGGCCGATGCAAGACACGAGGCGCAATCGGCGGTCACGTTGTCGCGTCCGCCCCGGTGGGCGAGATGTCGCGTTGCCTGCGCGGCAGAGGCGCTTAAGTCTGGGGCAAGGCAGAAGGAACTTCGCCCATGGACACCTTTCTCGGCTTCGACGCGGTCATGCTGGCGCGGATGCAGTTCGGCTTCACGGTCGCCTTTCACTTCATCTTTCCAGCGTTTTCCATCGGCTTGGCGAGCTTTCTCGCCGTGCTCAACGGGCTCTACCTGTGGCGCAAGAACGAGGCCTATCTGAGGCTGTTCAAGTACTGGCTGAAGATCTTTGCCATCACCTTCGCCATGGGCGTCGTCTCGGGCATCACCATGTCCTACCAGTTCGGCACCAACTGGTCGGTGTTCTCCGACATCGCCGGGCCGGTGATCGGGCCGCTCATGGCCTATGAGGTGCTGACCGCCTTCTTCCTCGAAGCGGGCTTTCTCGGGATCATGATCTTCGGGCGCGACAAGGTCGGCCCCGGGCTGCACATGTTCGCCTGCCTGATGGTCGCGGTGGGCACTGCGATCTCGGCCACGTGGATCCTGTCCGTGAACTCCTGGATGCAGACGCCGCAGGGCTTCGCCATCGCCGAGAACGGCCAGTTCGTGCCCGAGGACTGGTGGGCGATCATCTTCAACCCATCCTTCCCATACCGCCTCGCACATACGCTGACGGCAGCCTATCTCACCACCGCCTTCATCGTCGGCGGCGTGGGGGCGTGGCACCTGATCCGCGGCCATGGGGAGAATCCCGGCGTGAGGACGATGTTCTCCATGGCGATGTGGATGGCCACGATCGTGGCGCCGATGCAGATCTTTTTGGGTGACATGCACGGGCTCAACACGCTGGAGCACCAGCCTGCCAAGGTCATGGCGATGGAGGGCCATTTCGATAGTCACCCCGAGGGCGCGCCGCTCTATCTTTTCGGCATTCCGGATCAGGAGGCGCAGGAGCTGAAATATGCCATCGGTATTCCCAAGCTCTCCTCGCTGATCCTCAAGCATCACCTCGACGCGCCGCTCGCCGGGCTCGACACCATCCCGCGCGAGGATCAGCCGCCGGTGGCCATCGTGTTCTGGTCGTTCCGCATCATGGTGGGCCTGGGCTTCGCGATGATGGGCGTCGGGCTGTGGTCGCTCTGGGCGCGGTTCCGCGGGCGGCTCTATGAGGCCGGATGGCTGCACCGGGCCGCGCTGGTGATGGGCCCCTCCGGCCTCGTGGCCGTCATCGCGGGCTGGATCACGACCGAGGTCGGCCGGCAGCCCTATGTCGTCTATGGCGCGCTCAGGACGGCGGAGGCGCATTCGCCGCTGGGCGCCAGCGCGGTCGGCACCTCGCTCATCGCCTTCGTGGTGATCTACTTCGTCGTCTTCGGCGCGGGCGTGGCCTATATCCTCAAGCTCATGCATCACGCCCCGGCGCTGGGCGAACGCGGCGTCCGGGTCGAACCGGGGCCGATCCGCACCTCGGGCATCACCCCCGATCGGCAGATGCGCGAAAGCGGCCACGACATCGCACCGGAGACCTCGTGATGTTCTACTCGATCGATCTCACCGTCGCCTGGGCCTTCCTCTTGGCCTTTTCGGTCTTCGTCTATGTCGTGCTCGACGGCTTCGACCTCGGCATCGGCATCCTCTATCCCTTCTTTCGCAAGAAGGAGGACCGCGACATCATGATGAACTCGGTCGCCCCGGTCTGGGACGGCAACGAGACATGGCTGGTGCTGGGCGGGGGCGGGCTCTTTGCCGCCTTTCCGCTGGCCTATGCCGTCATCATGCCCGCGGTCTATCCGGCGATCATCGCGATGCTGCTGGCGCTGATCTTTCGCGGCGTGGCGTTCGAATATCGCTGGCGCGCCACCTCGCGACTGTCAAAACGCGCCTGGGACGCGGCCTTCATCGGCGGCTCGGTCACGGCGGCGCTGGCGCAAGGCATCATTTTGGGCGCCTTCCTGCAGGGGATCGAGGTGGAGGGCCGCGCCTATGCGGGGGGCTGGTGGGATTGGCTGACGCCGTTCTCGGTCCTGTGTGGCCTGGCCGTGGTGGTGGGCTATGCTTTCCTCGGGGCCTGCTGGCTCAACATGAAGCTCGAGGGCGAGATCCAGCACCGGGTGCGGATCATGGCGCGGGCCTTCTTCGTTGCCACGCTTGCCGGCATCATCGCGGTGAGTGTCGCCACGCCGTTTCTCGGGGCGGGCTACGCCGCGCGCTGGTTCGGCTGGCCGCAGATCGCGCTGACCGCGCCGGTGCCGCTGCTGATCGGGGGCATCGCGCTGCTGCTGGCGCGCTCGCTCTTCGCGCATGGGCGCGACATCTGGCCGTTCCTGCTGGCGCTCGCGCTTTTCGCGCTGTGCTTTCTGGGGCTTGGCGTGTCGATCTGGCCGCTGGCCATCCCGCAGGAGATCACGATCTGGGAGGCGGCAGCACCCGCAAAGAGCCAGCTCTTCATGTTCGTGGGGGCGATCGTGCTGGTGCCGATCATCCTTGCCTACACGGGCTACGCCTACTGGGTGTTCCGCGGCAAGCTCGATCCCGAAAAGGGCTATCACTGATGATCAGGAAGATCGTCTGGTTCGTGGCGCTCTGGGCGCTGGGCGTGGCCGCGGTCGGCGCGGTGGCCTATGCCATCCGCGCCGTTTTGCTCTGACTCAGGCGGGCGCGCCGCACAGGCCGACGAGCTGCTCGTATTGCAGGGTCACCCAAGCGAGCGCTGCCTGCGGCTCTTCGGTCGAGAACCTCTCGGTGATCTGGCCGAAGACCGCAGCCGCACGGCTGTTTTCCACCATCGGGATAGCTTGGGCCGAGAGGATCACTTCGTAGACGAAGAAGCCCACCGCGACGAGCAGGATGCCGCGCGCCACGCCGAAGAGAAAGCCAAGCCCCTGGTCGATGCCGCCCACGGCGGAGCGTTGCACCGCGCCCGAGAAGACCGGGGTGAAGATCGAGAAGAGCACCAAGGCGATGGCGAAAACCACCGCGAAGGCGGCGATGATCGACAATTCGCAGCTGTCGCCGATGAAGTCGCCCACCACCGGGATCTGCCGCACCAGCGGGCGCACCTGATCGGCGAAGATGAAGGCGAGGATGGTCGCGCCGATCCAGCCGGCGATGGCGAGCGCCTCGCGCACCAGCCCCCGCGAATAGGCCAGAAGCGCCGACACCACGACGATAAGCGCGACGATGCCGTCGATGATCGTGAAACTTTCCATGAGAACCCTTATTCCCGTTCGCCGGGCGCCAGACCGAACACCGTGTCGACGAATCCCGGCAGGTCGCGCATCTCGCGCAGATCCAGCCCGGCCGCCATTTCCGTCCCGGCGCGGCGCTTGGGGCGCTGTGGCAGGATGGCCTGCGTGAAACCAAGTTTCGCCGCTTCTTTCAACCTGTTTTCCAGCTGCGCCACCGGGCGTACTGCCCCCGAAAGAGAGATTTCGCCGAAGATGGCGCAATCCACCGGCAGGGCGGCATCCTCGCGCGCGCTGATCAGCGCCGCGGCCACGGCGAGATCGGCGGCGGGTTCGCCGATGCGCAGCCCGCCCGCGACGTTGAGATAAACGTCGAGCCCGGCAAAGGAGATGCCGCAGCGGCTTTCGAGCACGGCGAGGATCATCGCCAGCCGTCCGCCGTCCCAGCCCACGACCGAGCGTCGGGTCTGGCCGGGCTGGGCGGGGGAGACCAGCGCCTGGATCTCGCACAGGATGGGGCGCGTGCCCTCGATCCCGGCAAAGACCACCGAGCCGGGGGTGGCGGTGTCGCGCTCGGACAGAAACAGCGCCGAGGGGTTCTTGACCTCGGCGAGACCCCGGCCGGTCATTTCGAACACGCCGATCTCGTCAGCGGGGCCGAAGCGGTTCTTGTGGGCGCGCAGGATGCGGAACTGGTGGCCGCGCTCGCCTTCGAAGTAGAGCACGCAATCGACCATGTGCTCGACCACGCGCGGGCCCGCGAGGGTGCCTTCCTTGGTGACGTGGCCGACCATGATGACGGCGATGCCGCGCGTCTTGGCGAATGTCGTCAGTTCATGCGCCGCGGTGCGGACCTGGCTCACGGAGCCGGGGGCCGCCTCGACCTTGTCCGACCACATGGTCTGGATCGAATCGATGATCACCAGATCGGGCCGCTCGGCATCGAGCGTGGTGAGGATGTCGCGCAGGTTGGTCTCGGCCGCCAGCGTCACGGGGCTGTCGGTCAGCCCAAGGCGCTGGGCGCGCATCTGCACCTGCGCCGCCGATTCCTCGCCCGTGACGTAAATCACCTTGAGCCTGTTGCGCCCGAACCGGGCCGCCGCCTGCAACAGCAGCGTCGATTTGCCGATCCCCGGATCGCCGCCGACCAGCAGCGCGGATGCCGCGACGAGGCCGCCGCCGAGCACGCGGTCGAGCTCGGCCACGCCCGACATGGTGCGCGGCGGCGCCTCGGGGGTGGAGGCGAGATCGGTGAGGGCGATCTTGCGTCCACGGTGCGCGCCCAGCGCCTTGGCGCCGGGCCCGGCGGTCAGCGGCGCCTCTTCCTGAATGGTGTTCCACGCGCCGCAGGCGTCGCAACGCCCCGACCATTTCGAATGGGTCGCGCCGCATTCGGTGCAGACGTAATTGAGATCCTTGGCCATGCCGTTCTTTTCGCCGATCCCGGTCGCACGGGCAATGGCCCGGCACATCGCGCCGGGCCATTGCCTGTTCACCTTGCGTTTATGTCGGTCCTATTCGGCAGCCGGCTTCATGTTGACCACCTTGGGCGCGTCCTGCGACATGTCGCCATTCGTGCCTTCGGCCTTGCGCGGCGGCTCGAAGCCGAGCTCGGGCAGCATGGTCTGCAGCTGATCGTCGAGCTGCGCGAGCTGGCTGGCCACGACGCTTTCCTCCAGCTCGACCTGATCGGCCCAGCGCTTCATCTCGCGGCAGACATGCAGCGCCTCGACGATGCGCTCCTGCTGGCGCTCGGCATCCTCCTGCCGTTGGGCAAGGAACTTGCGCGCGCGCGAGACCTTCTCGTCGGAATAGATGTCGGCCAGATCGCGAGCCTGTTCGCCCATCTGCGCCGCAACCTCCATCACGTCGTGTTCGAGATGTCCCAGATCGGGATGATCGCGCAGGAAGGCGAGCCGCTCGCGCACCGCGTCGAACTCGGACGACATGCTGAACACCCCGGCACGGTCGGCCGTGTGGGCCACGTGGTAGGCGCGCGCCACATCATCCATCGAGATGCGGAAGTTGCGATGGCTGTTTTCGAGCGCGAGGACACGGCCCGAGGACGGCAGGAAGAACACCAGAGTGACCAGAAGCGCCGTCAGGAACAGCTGCAGCGCCATGCCGGCCCAGGGCAGGGCGGTTCCGCCGAAGCTGGCGGTCAGTTCCAGCCAGGGCAGGTAGCCCAGCGCGGCGGCGAGGCTCGCCGCGAGCGCGACCGTGGCCGCCAGGCCGAGGATCGTCATCGCGAGCAATTGCATGGCGCGGGTGGCAAAAGCGGCGGGCTTGGGCTGGGTCACAGGCTGTCTCCGGCACGGATGCGTCAGTTGCCAGCATAACCTCGGCGGCTCTCCGCCGGTTCCTCAAACTGCGGTATCACCATAAATTGTGATCCGATTGTCCACGCAAACAGCCAAATCCGGCCCTGAGGGGTCGGATCAGGCGGGCTGTTCGAGCCGGGCATAGCGCCCGCCGAGTGATGTCAGGATTTCGTAATCGATCGTCCCCGCCGCGCGTGCGAGAGAATCGACGCCCTGTTCGGGGCCGAGCAGGGTGAGGTAATCGGGGTCGGCATCCAGATCGGTGATGTCCACGGTGATCAGGTCCATGGAGACCCGCCCGACCAGCGGGCAGGGCACCGCGCCGTGATGGAGCGTGGCGCGGTCGGACAGGGCGCGCAGCAGCCCGTCGGCATAGCCGCCCGAAAGCGTGGCGATGCGGCTCGGCCGCTCGGCCTGCCACGAATTGCCGTAGCCGACCACCTCGCCCTCCACGAGATCGCGGCACTGCACCACCGGCAGGTCGAGCCGGACCACATGCTGCGCCGCATCGAAGGGATGGCCACCGTAAAGGCCGATGCCGGGGCGGGTGAGGTCGAAGTGATAGTCGGGACCGAGCAGGATGCCGCCCGTCGCCGAAAGCGAGCGCGGCACGCCGAGCCCGTCGGTCATCTGGCGGAAGATGTCGAGCTGGTAGCCGTTCATGCCGTGATCGGGCTCATCGGCGCAGGCGAGATGGCTCATCAACCAGAGCGGCTCGTGTTCGAGTGCGATGCCCGCGGCCTCGGCCCAGTCGGACCACTCGAAGCCCAGCCGGTTCATCCCGGTGTCGAGCTGGATGCCGAACGCATGGCCGGGCAATGTTTCGAGATGGCGGGCGAGCTGCTCGATCGAATTGAGCATCGGGATCAGCGCCGCTTCGGCGAGCTTGCGGGTGTCACCCTCCATATGGCCTGAGAAGACGTAGATCTCGGGTTCGGGGCCGAGCGCGCGGCGCAGGACGGCGCCCTCTTCGGCCACCGCCACGAAGAAGCGGCGCGCGCCTTCGCGGGCCAGCCTGCGGGCGACACGGGTCGCGCCGAGGCCGTAGCCGTCCGCCTTGACGACCGCGCCGGTTTCGGCGGCGGTGAGGGCATCGAGCGCGCGCCAGTTGGCGGCGAGCGCGTCGAGATCGATGGTAAGGGCGCCTGTGCTCATGGCCTGCCTTGTGACAGGCGGGCGCGCGGCGTCAAGAGGGGCGGGCCCGGGGTGCGGCTCAGCCAGCGGGATCGGGCTCGGACGAGGCGAGGCGGTAGCGCTCCATCTCCTCGGGCAGCAGCAGGTAGATCTCGTCGGGCGGGGTGGCGAGCGCGTGGCGCATGAGCGCCGGGTCGATCCCCATATCCAGGAGATAGCCCATCACCTCGCCCTGGCCGCGTTGGATGTCCTCGATTGCGAAGATGGCGGGCAGGGCGGTGTTCTGGTCGAAGTAGTGCTGGTGCACCCCGACCCATGCGCTTTCGTCCACCCGCCGGGTCGCGCCGCCCGCGAGGATGTAGGGGCAGGCCGAAAGACAGACCGCCCCGGCCCCGATCCGCGTCCCGATGCCCAGATCGCGCAGCATCCGGCCGATCGCCAGCGCATCGGTGACCGAGCCGCCGGGGCTGTCGAGGAGGGCCGTGGCGGGGGGCGGCTCGGCGCGTTCGAGTGCGGTGGCGACACGCGCGGCGTCGCCTGGCGCGATCCGTCCCGTGAGCGTCATGCGCCCCTCCTCAATCCTGACGCGCAGCCGGTCGGGCATTTCGGCGGTGTCGGGCAGGGGCGTGCCGTCCCGACGCGGCGGGGCGGGCAGCCGGTCGGGTCGAAAGCGGCGGGTCTGGTCGCCGGGACGCACCGGCTCGGTGAGCTGCGGCGCCGTCGAGGGCCAGGC
>NZ_JAMYXC010000045.1 GCF_024159025.1 Limimaricola litoreus | reverse complement strand
TTTACGAAGCTCGAGAATGCCGACTTTCGGCGTTGCATGCCACCGCCTCTCTCGGCGGGCAGGATGCCGAGGCGCGGCGCGCGACGCTCTCGGGCGCGATCCGGCCGCATCCGTGGCGCCGGGCGCGGATGCGCGGGCGGATGGTGCTTCTGGTCGATGACGTGCTGACCTCGGGCGCCACGCTGGGCGCCTGCGCGCGGGCCGCGCAGGAGGCCGGTGCGCGCAAGATCTGCGTCGTCGCACTGGCCCGCGCGGCTCCGGACCCCTAGATCAGGGGAAACCACCCCAAATTCCGGAGACCGGACATGCCCGATGCCACCCCCCAGATCGAGATCTACACCTCGCCCACCTGCGGCTACTGCCACGCCGCCAAGCGGCTCTTCGCGCAAAAGGGCGTCTCCTACACGGAGATCAACGTCGTGGCCCAGCCCGAGCGGCGCGCCGAGATGATGCAGCGCGCCAATGGCGGCCGCACCGTGCCGCAGATCTTCATCGGCGACACCCATGTCGGCGGCTATGACGACATGGCGCTGCTCGACCGGCGCGGCGGGCTCGACCCGATGCTCGGCAAGTGATGCGCGCCGCGCTCCTGCAGACCACCGCCTCCGACGATCCCGCGCAGAACACCGAGGCCCTGCGCGGGATGGTCCGGGAGGCGGTGGCGCAGGGCGCGGATCTTGTCTGCACGCCCGAGGTCTCGAACTGCGTCTCATCAAGCCGCGCGCGGCAGGAGGCGGTGCTGCGTCCGGAGGCGGAGGACCCGATGCTCGCCGCGATGCGCGAGGAGGCGAGGCGGGCCGGGGTCTGGCTGGCGCTGGGCTCCATCGCGGTGAAGACCGGCGATGCCGACGGGCGCTTCGCCAACCGCTCGATCCTGATCGGGTCCGAGGGGCGGATCGCGGCGCGCTACGACAAGATCCATATGTTCGACGTCGCGGTGAGCGAGACCGAGACCTACCGCGAATCCGCCGGCTACCGGCCCGGCGGGCGCGCGGTGCTGACGCAGACGCCGCTGGCGCCGCTCGGCCTGACGATCTGCTACGACGTGCGGTTTCCGCATCTCTACCGGGCGCTGGCACAGGCGGGCGCCGGAATCCTCCTCGTGCCATCGGCCTTTTCGCCGGTCACGGGGGCCGCGCATTGGGAGGTCTTGCTGCGGGCGCGCGCCATCGAGACCGGCTGCTTCGTGCTCGCCGCGGCGCAGACCGGGCGGCACGCCGCAAGCGCGGGGCGGGTGCGCGAGACATGGGGCCACAGCCTCGCCATCGACCCCTGGGGCGCGGTGCTCGCCGATGCCGGGACGGCACCCGGCGTCACCATCGTTGATCTGGACCCGACGGAGGTGGCACAAGCGCGGCAGCGCGTGCCCGCGCTCCTCCATGACCGCCCCTATGATGGACCCGCATGACCCAGCCCGTCGACAACCTCGCCATCACGCTGTTTAGCGAGATCCTGGCCGTCGATCAGCTGGCGCGCAACACCATGTCCAAGGTGCTGCCCAAGGGGATGGAGCTGTCGCATTTCTCGGTGCTCAACCATCTCGCCTTTTCGGGCGGCGAACGCACGCCCGCGCAGCTCGCGAAGACGTTCCACCTGACGCGCGGCGCCATGACCAACACGCTGGGCAAGCTCGAATGGGCGGGCTGGGTGCATATCCGCCCCGACTGGGACGACGCGCGGCGCAAGCTGGTGGCCATCAGCCCCGCCGGGCTAGAGGCGCGCAACGCCGCCGTCGCCGCGATCACGCCGATCGTCTCGGACGTGGTCGAGCGGGTGGGCCCCGCGCGGGCCCGCGGGGCGCTTCCGGTGCTGCGCGAGCTGCGGCTCAGGCTGTCGGACGTGGATTAGAGCGTCACGCGCTCGGGGCGCAGGCTCGCGGTGACGTAGTTCACCGAGAGATCGCGCTCTGACAGCGACCAGCTCCACGAGATCGGGTTGAACACCATCCCCTTGCGGTCGACCGGCGTCAGGCCCGCGCGCTTCAAAAGGTCGAAGAGCTCGTCTGGGGTGATGAACTTCTTCCAGTCATGCGTGCCCTTGGGCAGCCAACGCATCACCCATTCCGCCCCGAGGATCGCCATGCCGAAGCTCTTGGCGTTGCGGTTGAGCGTGGAGCAGATGTGCAAGCCGCCGGGGCGCAGCAGGTCGTGGCAGGCGGTGAGATAGTCGATCGGCGAGGCGACATGCTCGACCACCTCCATGTTGAGCACCACGTCGAATTGCTCGCCCGCCGCCGCCATGTCCTCGGCGGTGGTGTGGCGGTAGTCGATCTGAAGGCCCGATTGCTCGGCGTGCAGCTGCGCCACGGGGATGTTGCGCGGTGCCGCATCCGCGCCGATCACCGTGGCCCCGAGCCGCGCCATCGGCTCGCACAAGAGCCCGCCGCCGCAGCCGATGTCGAGGATGCGCAGCCCCTCGAAGGGCTTTCGCGCCGAAAGATCGCGCTCGAACTGCGCCGCGATCTGGTCGGTGATGTAGCCCAGTCGGCAGGGGTTGAGCATGTGCAGCGGTTTGAACTTGCCGTTCTCGTCCCACCATTCGGCGGCCATCGCCTCGAATTTCGCGACCTCGTCGGCATCGATGGTGGAGCGGGGGGCATCTGGCTGCGGCATGGTTTCGATCCTTCTTCGGCGCGGGCGGGTGACGGCGTGACTCTTGTGCCTATATAGGTCGGACATGGACAAGGTCTCAGGTCACCGCCGCGCCATCGCGCATCTTCACCCCCCCGTCGAGCCCTTCGATCAGCGCATGGTCGAGGTGGGCGACGGGCATCGCATCTATGTCGAGCAATGCGGCAACCCCGATGGCAAGCCCGTGGTGGTGCTGCATGGCGGGCCGGGCGGCGGCTGCAGCCCCGCGATGCGGCGCTATTTCGACGCGTCGAAATGGCGCGTCATCCTGTTCGACCAGCGCGGCTGCGGCCGCTCGCGCCCCCATGCCAGCGTCGAGGCCAACACCACCTGGCACCTCGTGGCGGACATGGAGCAGATCCGCGAGATGCTCGGGATCGAGAAATGGGTGCTGTTCGGCGGCTCTTGGGGGGCGACGCTGGCGCTGATCTATGCGCAGAGTCACCCCGAGCGGGCCGCCGCCCTCATCCTGCGCGGCGTGTTTTTGATGACCGAGCCCGAGCTGGAGTGGTTCTACGGCGGCGGCGCGGGGCAGTTCTGGCCCGAGCTCTGGGCGCGCTTTGCCGGGCTGATCCCCGAGGCGGAGCACGACGACCTCATCGCCGCCTATCACCGGCGGCTGTTCTCGGGCGACGGGGGCAGCGAGCTGCGCCATGCCCGCGCCTGGGCGGGCTGGGAGAACGCGCTCGCCTCGATCGACAACGACGGGCCGATGGGCGAGGGGCCGGCAGAATACGCCCGCGCCTTCGCGCGACTGGAGAACCATTACTTCCACAACCGCGGCTTTCTCGCGCCGGGACAGGGCATCCTCGAGCGGATGGACCGGATCGCGCAGATCCCCGGCCTGATCGTGCAGGGGCGCTACGACATGATCTGCCCGCCCGCGGGCGCGCATCGTCTGGCGGCGCTGTGGCCCGCGGCCCGGCTCAGGATGATCCCGCGCGCCGGGCACGCGCTTTCCGAGCCGGGCATCTCGGCCGAGCTGGTGCGCGCCACCGATGCGCTGGGCCGCGGCAACGAAGGCCCGATCTTCGGCTGACCGACGCAGCGTAACCCTCACAAGGCTTTACAGATTCCGGAGCATCGCTAACCTAGGCCCCCAATCAAGAATGGCGCCGAACCGCGCCGTGACGGCCCGTTTCGGGCCACAGGGGAGACCTCGAAAGCTTTGGGGAGTGTGATCAGGATCGTCCTGCAGCGTCTGGCGCTTGGCCTATTGACGCTGTTGATCGTCTCGGCGGTGATTTTCGGAGCGGTGAACCTGCTGCCCGGCGATTTCGCGCAGGCCGTGCTCGGCCAGTCCGCGACGCCGGAGGCCGTGGCCGCGATCCGCACCCAGCTCGGCCTCGACCAATCGCTGCCGGTCCGCTACGCCCAGTGGCTGTGGGACGCGGCGCGCGGTGATCTCGGCGTCAGCTTCGCGCAGGCCAATTTCGCGAGCTTCACGGGCCGGGTCGATCCTTCGGCCACCGTGCTCGCCCAGATCGCGCCGCGCTTTGCCAACACCATGTTCCTCGCGGGCGTCACGGCGGCTATCGCGGTTCCGCTGGCGGTGGGTCTCGGCATCCTCGCCGCACTCTGGCGCGACACCGCCTTCGACAAGGGCGCCAACATCGCGACGCTGTCGTCGATCTCCAGCCCCGAGTTCTTCGTGGCCTATATCCTGATCCTGCTGTTCGCGGTGGTGAATCCGGTGCTGCCCTCGCTGTCGAACATCTTTCCCGGCATGAGCTTTGGTGAAAGGCTGGAAAAGACCCTGCTTCCGGCGCTGACGCTCACCCTCGTCGTCACCGCGCACATGATGCGGATGACCCGCGCCGCGATCCTCAACCTGATGGCCCAGCCCTATATCGAGATGGCGCGATTGAAGGGGATGCGCCCCCTGCGGGTGATCCTGCGCCACGCGCTCCCGAACGCGCTGGCGCCGATCGTCAACGTGGTGGCGCTCAACCTCGCCTATCTGGTGACCGGCGTCGTCGTGGTCGAGGTGGTCTTCGTCTATCCCGGCATCGGCCAGCTTTTCGTCGACAGCGTCAAACTTCGCGACATCCCCGTCGTGCAGGCCTGCTGCCTGATCTTCGCCGCCGCCTACATCCTTCTGAACCTGACCGCCGACATCCTGTCGATCCTGTCCAACCCGCGGCTGAGGCACCTCAAATGAGCATCTGGCTCTGGATCATCGCGGCCCTCGCAGCCATCGCAACGCTGGCCTGGGTCGGCCTTTGGGCCGCGCGCCGGCTGAGCGGCAACGCCCCGCGGTTTCGCGACATGTCCTACGGCGTGGCCTTCGGCTATGCGCTGGCGCTGGCGGCGATCGCGGGGGGCGTCTGGCTCTGGATGAAGCCCGGCGCGGTCTATTTCCGCTGGGCGGTGATGGGCTTTGCCATCTGTGCCGTCGCGGCCTTCGTCTTTCGCCTCGCGGGGCGGCATCTCGGGCCCGAGCGCCTGAAACGGCAGTTCCGCAAGATGCCGCTGACGGCGGCCTTCGGCATTCTCGTGATCATCCTCTACGCCGTCGTCGCGATCTTTGCCGCATGGATCGCCCCGCATGGGCAGGAGGCGGTGCTGGGGGCGGCCAATGTCGTGCCGGGCGGCGATCCGGCGATGGGCGGAGACCCGGCCTTTCCGCTCGGCACCGACCGGATCGGCCGCGACATCCTCTCGCGCCTCATCTACGGCGCGCAGAACACGGTCGGATTGGCCTTCGCCACGACGCTTCTCGCCTTCTTCCTCGGCGGGGCGCTGGGGCTTCTGGCTGCCGTCGTCGGCGGCTGGCTCGACCAGGTGTTGAGCCGCGGCGTCGACGTGCTGATGGCGATCCCTTCGCTGATCTTCGCGCTGCTGCTGCTCACCATCGCCTCTGTCTGGGCCGACGGGGCGCGGGGGCTGATGACGCTCTACATGGTGCTGATCATCGCGGTGATCGATTCGACCCGCGTGTTCCGGCTGGCCCGTTCGGTCGGTATCGGCATCGTGGTGATGGATTACGTCGAGGCCGCGAAGCTGCGCGGCGAGGGCATGGGGCATCTGGTGTTTCGCGAAATCCTGCCCAACGCCATGGCGCCGCTTCTGGCCGAATTCGGCCTGCGCTTCTGCTTCGTCTTCCTGACCATCGCCTCTCTGAGCTTCCTTGGCGTCGGCATCCAGCCGCCCCTGGCCGACTGGGGCACCATGGTGCGCGACCTCGCGCAGTTCATCAATTTCGCGGCTTTCGCGCCGATGGTGGCGCTGGCGCCGCTCTTGCCGGCGCTGGCCATCGCGGTGCTGACCGTGGGGGTCAATTTCGTGGTGGACTGGATGCTGCATCGCTCCTCGGGGCTGAAGTCATGACGCCGCTTCTCGAAATCCGCGACATCCGCATCGAGGGCCGCTCGGACGAGGACTGGCACCCGATCATCAACGGCGTCGACCTGACGCTGGGCCGGGGCGAGGTGCTGGGATTGATCGGGGAATCGGGGGCAGGCAAATCGACGCTGGGCCTCGCCGCCATGGGCTATGTGCGCGACGGGGTGCGGATCTCGGGCGGCTCGGTGGTGTTCGACGGCATCGACCTGATGACCGCCTCGGCCGAGGAGAAGCGCTCGCTTCTGGGCCGGCGCATCGCCTATGTGGCGCAATCGGCGGCGGCAAGCTTCAACCCGGCGCACAAGCTGATCGACCAGCATGTCGAGGCGCCGGTGCGCCACGGCGTGCAGGACCGGAGCGAGAGCGTCGAGGACGCCATCGAGCTTTACGCCAAGCTGCGCCTGCCGGACCCGGACCAGATCGGCTTTCGCTATCCGCACCAGGTCTCGGGCGGGCAATTGCAGCGCGCGATGACCGCGATGGCGATGTCGTGTCGCCCCGATCTCATCATCTTCGACGAGCCCACGACCGCGCTCGACGTCACCACGCAGATCGAGGTGCTGGCCGCGATCCGCGACATAGTAGACCAGTTCGGCACCTCGGCGATCTACATCACCCACGATCTCGCGGTGGTGGCCCAGATGGCCGACCGCATCAAGGTTCTGCTGAGGGGCGACGAGGTCGAGACCGCGCCGACGCGCGAGATGCTGGAGCATCCGCGCGAGGATTACACCAAGTCGCTCTGGGCGGTGCGCGGCTTTCACAGACCCGAAAAGCCCGCCCCCGGCCCGGACAGCGTGCCGATCCTCTCGGTCGAGGGAGTGACGGCGGCTTACGGCGAGCAGGTGGTGCTCGAAGACGTCTCCTTCGACATCCATCCCGGCCGCACCGTCGCCGTGGTGGGCGAGAGCGGCTCGGGCAAGTCGACCACCGCGCGGGTCATCACCGGGCTTTTGCCGCCGCGCGGCGGCGCGGTGAAGTTCGAGGGCGAGACGCTGCCCGCGGGCTACCGCAAGCGCTCCAAGGACCAGCTGCGGCAGATCCAGATGATCTACCAGATGGCCGACACCGCGCTGAACCCGCGCCAGAGCATCGCCCAGATCATCGGCCGCCCGGTGCGCTTCTATTCCGGGCTCGGGGGGCGCAGATTGCGCGCGCGCGTCGACGAGCTGCTCGAACAGATCGAGCTCGACCCCGCCACCTACCGCGACCGGCTGCCGGGCGAGCTGTCGGGCGGGCAGAAGCAGCGCGTCGGCATTGCCCGCGCGCTCGCGGCCGAGCCGCGCCTGATCATCTGCGACGAGGTGACGAGCGCGCTCGACCAGCTGGTGGCCGAAGGCATCCTGAAGCTTCTGGCGCGGCTGCAGGACGAGCTGGGCCTGTCCTACATGTTCATCACCCACGACCTCGCCACGGTGAAGGCGATCGCCGACGAGGTGGTGGTGATGAAGGAGGGCCGCGTGATCGAACAGGGCGCCAAGACGGCGATGTTCACCCCGCCGCACCACCCCTACACCGATCTGCTGCTGTCCTCCGTGCCCGAGATGGACCCCGACTGGCTCGACCGGCTCTTGGCCGAACGGGGAGTTGAGGCGCTGGGCGAGGCGGCAACGGGTAAGATGTGATCGAATCGGCCCCCGCAGAGGGGCAGGGAACCAAGAGGGAGACCACCATGCTGCCACAGATCAGCCGCCGAGGATTGCTCAGGAGCGGGGCCGCCGCGGGCCTGTTGTCCGTCACCGGCCTGCCGCTGCGCGCCCAGTCGCGCGGGGGCACGCTCAAGCTCGGCCTTGCCGGCGCCAACACCTCCGACAGCTGGGACGGGCGCACCCATTCCGACACCTACATGATCACCACCGCCTATGGCGCGGTGTTCGACTGCCTGACCGAGATCGCCGCCAATGGCGAGCTGGTGGGCGAGCTTGCGACCTCGTGGGAATCGACCCCCGACGCCAGGACCTGGACCTTCGACCTGCGCCAGGACGTGACCTTTCACAACGGCGCGCCCTTCACCGCCGACGACGTGATCGCCTCGCTCAAGCTGCATCTCGACGAGGACGCGAAATCGGCCGCACGGCCCATCGTCGCGCCGATCACCGAGATGAAGAAGCTCGGCGAGCATCAGGTGCAGTTCACGCTGGAGGCGGGCAATGCCGACTTCCCGTTCCTGATGTCGGATTATCACCTGCTGATGTATCCGCATGAGACCATCGAGGAGGCGATCGCCAAGGGCATCGGCACCGGGCTGTACAAGGTCGAGAGCTTCGATCCCGGCGTGCGCACGCTGCTGAGCCGGGTCGACGGGCATTACAAGGACGGCAAGGCGGGCTGGTTCGACCAGATCGAGGTGATCGCGATCAACGATGGCTCGGCCCGGATGACGGCGCTGATGACCGGCCAGGTCGACGCGGTGAACAACGTCGAGTTCCAAGTCGAGCCGCTCTTGAAGGCCAACCCGAACCTCGCGCTCAACGAGGTGACGGGCAACCAGCATTACACTTTCCCGATGCTCACCGACCTGTCGCCCATGGACAACCTCAAGGTCCGCCAGGCGCTCAAGCACGCGGTGCGGCGCGAGGAGCTGGTCGAGAAGATCCTGCAAGGCCACGGCGCGGTCGCCAACGACCACCCGATCGGCCCGGCGAACCAGTATTATTACGCCGATCTCGAACAGAACGACTATGACCCCGAAAAGTCGAAATCGCTCCTCAAGGAGGCCGGTCTCGACGGGCTGAGCATCGATCTTTCGGTCTCCGAGGCGGCCTTCTCGGGCGCGATCGACGCAGGGCTGCTCTACCAGGCCAGCGCGCGTGATTGCGGCATCGACATCAACGTCGTGCAGGAGCCCGCCGATGGCTACTGGTCCAACGTCTGGATCAAGAAGCCGTGGTGCGCTTCCTACTGGTCGGGCCGGGTGACCGAGGACTGGATGTTCACTCTGGGCTACGAGACGGGGGCCGCGTGGAACGACACCCATTGGGACAATGAGCGCTTCCAGACCCTGCTGAAGGAGGCACGCGCCGAGCTCGACAGCGACAAGCGCCGCGACATGTATCACGAGATGCAGCGCCTGTGCTCCAAGGAGGGTGCGACGGCGATCCCGATGTATGCCAACTTCGTCGACGGCTACAACACCAAGCTCGGCCACCCCGAGGTGGTCGGCAATGTCTTCGATCTCGACAGCAACCGCATCTGCGAGCGGTGGTGGATGGCCTGAGCGGGGCCGTTCCCGCCGCCTGAGGCAACCCGACGCGCCGCTCCCCCGGGGGCGGCGCGTTTTCATTGTCGATCATGACGGTGTTTCGCGAGGCCCGTGGGCCGCGTTCCCCCTGCGGGCCGGGCCGGATGCCGGTTCGGGCCCCGAAATCCGCCTTTCCGAGACCTGCCATCAAGCCTCAGCCCTTGTCGGCATCTTCCTCCTTCTTTGCCCGCAGCTCGTCATAATTGCTGGGATCGAAATCCTCCGGGTCGAAAGCCTCCTCGTCTTCGGCAATGCCGGTCACATAGGTCGTCCCGGTCTTCTCGTCATAGGCCAGCCCGTAATTCGCACGTCCCTCGGATTTGTAGCGCCGGAGCTCATGGAGACCGGCGAGGAGGATGATCACCGTGATCGGCAGGAGGAGGAGAATGGCGATCAGCTGGGATTGCATGAAGACGTTCCTTTGCGGGCTGTTCGGAAAGGTGGATGATCGAGTCCGGCTCGGGGGCAGGCCGCCGTGCCCGGCTCTTCGCGCCACCGCGACGGGCCTTGGCCGCTCATCCGCCGGGGCGATCAGGTAGCGCGGCGGCAGGATCTGTCGAAACCTGTCTGCGCGCCGGGGAAGGACACGATCCACTGCGCCGGAACCGCACTACGGCAGAGACGTTGGATGCACAACGCACGCAGTCTCGCTTTGAGAGAGGATACCCATGCCCGAGAATTTCGCAGGAGAGCTGAACCAGGACGTCCGCACCCAGATGGTCGACCTGCTCAACAAGAACCTCGCCAACATGCTCGCCCTGACGCTGGCGGTGAAGCAGGCGCACTGGAACCTCAAGGGGCCGGGCTTCATCGGCGTGCACGAGCTGCTCGACGAAGCGGCCGACCGGCTGCGCGAGGGCGCCGACCTGATGGCCGAGCGCGCCGTGATCCTGGGCGGCTTTGCCCGCGGCACGGTCGAGGTCACCGCCGAGAAGGCGCAGATGGATGCCTACCCGGTCGAGATCTCCGACATCAAGCAGCACGTCGAGGAGCTGAAGTCGCGCTACATCTTCGTCGGCGGCGAGATCCGCAAGGCGATGGAGGAAGCCGGCGACGCTGGCGACGAGGACACCGCCGATCTCTTCACCGAGGTCAGCCGCACCATCGACAAGGACGCCTGGTTCATCGGCGCCAACGCCTGATCGGGCCCCCGCCGCCCGGGGGCCGCGACTGGCCCCGGGCGGCGTCTGAAACGCGGGCGAAGGCGATGTCTCTTGCCTAATTTCGCCAACACCCCTATATGCCCCTCAGAACAGCGGCGCGCCGGCCTTCGAAACCGGCGCCCACCGGGAAATATCAACGGGCCGCTGGCCCGTTTTTTTGTGCTTGGAGGACCCCATGTCCGACCTCATCGCCAAGGCCGCGATCGACCGCCGCGTCCAGGAGATCATCGAGCCCGTCATTGCCGACATGGGCTTCGAGCTGGTGCGCGTGCGTCTGATGTCGGGCAAGGCCACGACGCTGCAGATCATGGCGCAGAAGCCCGACGGCACGATCGAGGTCGACGAATGCGGCCAGATCTCGACCGCCGTCTCGGCCGTGCTCGACGTCGAGGACCCGATTCTCGACGCCTACACGCTCGAGGTTTCCTCGCCCGGCATCGACCGGCCCCTGACCCGGCTCAAGGATTTCGAGCAGTGGAAGGGCTACGAGGCCAAGATCGAGACCGAGGAGCTGATCGACGGCCGCCGCCGCTTCAAGGGCGAGCTTCAGGGCGCCGAAGACGGCGAGGTGCTGATCGAGATCGAGGAGTCCGGCGAGGCGATCACCATCGGGCTGAAGTTCGAGTGGCTCTCGGACGCCAAGCTGGTGCTGACCGACGATCTCATCCGCGAGGTGCTGCGCAGCCGCAAGGATGCCGGGCAGATCGACGAGACCCAATTCGACGATGTTGAAACCATCATTGATGGTGATGAGGAGAACGACTGATGGCCATCACATCCGCAAACCAGCTTGAGCTTTTGCAGACCGCCGAGGCGGTCGCGCGCGAGAAGATGATCGACCCCGCCCTCGTGGTCGAGGCGATGGAGGAGAGCCTCGCGCGGGCCGCCAAGTCGCGCTACGGCGCCGAGATGGACATCCGCGTCAGCATCGACCGCAAGACTGGCCGCGCTCGCTTTACCCGCGTGCGCACCGTGGTCGCCGACGAGGATCTGGAGAACTACCAGGCCGAGTTGACCGTCGAGCAGGCCAAGGCCTATCTCGACGACCCGAAGGTCGGCGACACCTACGAGGAAGAGGTACCGCCCGTCGAGCTCGGCCGCATCGCCGCGCAATCGGCCAAGCAGGTGATCCTGCAAAAGGTCCGCGAGGCCGAGCGCGACCGGCAGTACGAGGAATTCAAGGATCGCGCCGGCACGATCATCAACGCCACCGTCAAGCGCGAGGAATACGGCAACATCGTCGTCGAGCTTCCCGGCGCCGGCGAGGCGGTGCTGCGCCGCAACGAGAAGATCGGCCGCGAGGCCTACCGCCCCGGCGACCGCATCCGCTGCTACGTCAAGGACGTGCGCCGCGAGGTGCGCGGCCCGCAGATCTTCCTGTCGCGCACCGCGCCCGAGTTCATGGCCGAGCTGTTCAAGATGGAAGTGCCCGAGATCTACGAGGGCATCATCGAGATCAAGTCGGTGGCCCGCGACCCCGGCTCGCGCGCCAAGATCGCCGTGATCTCCTATGACAGTTCGATCGACCCGGTCGGCGCCTGCGTCGGCATGCGGGGCTCCCGCGTGCAGGCCGTGGTCGGCGAGCTTCAGGGCGAGAAGATCGACATCATCCCGTGGAACGAGGACATGCCGACCTTCCTCGTCAACGCGCTGCAACCCGCCGAGGTCTCCAAGGTCGTGTTCGACGAGGAAGCCGAGCGGATCGAGGTGGTCGTGCCCGAGGAGCAGCTGTCGCTCGCCATCGGCCGCCGCGGTCAGAACGTGCGTCTGGCGAGCCAGCTCACCGGTCTCGACATCGACATCATGACCGAAGAGCAGGAGAGCAAGCGCCGCCAGGCCGAGTTCGAGACCCGCACTAAGCTGTTCATGGACACGCTCGATCTCGACGAGTTCTTCGCGCAACTTCTCGTCTCCGAGGGGTTCACAAATCTCGAAGAGGTCGCATATGTCGAACAGGACGAGCTTCTGGTGATCGACGGAGTCGACAGCGACACCGCCGCCGAGCTTCAGGCGCGCGCCCGCGACTACATCGACGCCCAGAACAAGGCCGCGCTGGAGCGCGCCCGCGAGCTGGGTGCCGAGGACAGCCTGATCGGCTTCCCGGGGCTGAGCCCGCAGATGGTCGAGGCGTTGGCCAAGGACGGCGTCAAGACGCTCGAGGATTTCGCGACCTGCGCCGACTGGGAGCTGGCCGGCGGCTGGACCACCCAGAACGGCGAGCGCGTGAAGGATGACGGCGTGCTCGAGCCCTTCGAGGTCAGCCTCGAAGAGGCGCAGGACCTGGTGATGACGGCGCGGGTGGCGCTGGGTTGGGTCGATCCCGACGAGCTGGCCGCCGAAGAGGCCGCGGCTGCCGCCGCGAGCGATGAAGAGGAAGAGGCCTGAGACAGGATATGGGTCGCGGTGGAATGAAGGCGGAGCGGGCCGAGGGGCCGGAGCGGAAGTGCATCGTCACGGGTGACGTGCAGCCGAAGTCCGGTCTGATCCGCTTCGTGATCGGCCCCGACGGCCAGGTGGTCCCCGATATCCTCGGCAAGCTGCCGGGGCGGGGGCTCTATGTCACGGCCCAGAAGGCCGTGATCGAGACGGCCAAGCGCGGGCAGTTCGCCCGTGCCGCCAAGGCACCGGTGACGGTGCCCGAGGGGCTCGCGGCGGAAGTCGAGCGCCAGCAGGCGCGCCGGGTGGTCGATCTGATCGCGCTGGCGCGCAAGGCGGGGCTCGCCATCGCGGGCTTCGAAAAGGTCAAATCGGCGCTTGCGGGCGATCACGTCCGCGTGCTGTTGCAGGCCTCGGACGGCTCCGAGCGCGGCAAGACCAAATTATGGACCCCTACGGGGGCAAGATATTACGGCTGCCTGACCTCGGATGAATTGGGTTTGGCTTTCGGCCGGCAAAGTGTGATACACGGCGCGCTCGCGGCTGGCGGACTCAGCGACCGTGTTGTAGAGGAGGCCGCGAAACTGCGCGGTCTGCGAGAGAGCAACGGCGGCGATACGGCCTCCGGGAAGGATATGTAAATCTGATGAGCGATACCGACGGCAAGAAACCTCTTGGTCTGCACGGGTCCCGTCCGGGGAACGTCAAGCAGAGCTTCAGTCATGGCCGGACCAAGAACGTCGTGGTCGAGACCAAACGCAAGCGCGTCGTGGTGCCCAAGCCCGGTGGCGCGGCGCAGGGCTCGGCCGCGACCGGCGTTGTGAGGGGCGATCCCTCCAAGCGCCCGGCAGGCATCAGCGAGGCCGAACTCGAGCGCCGGATGCGCGCGCTCGCGCTCGCCCGGGCCCGCGAATCGGAAGAGGCCGAGAAGCGCGCCGCCGAAGAGGCCGAGCGCGCGGCCGAGCGTGAACGCCGCCGCGCCGAGATCGAGGCCAAGGAACGCGAGGACCGCGAGCGCGAGGAAGCGCTCAAGGCCAAGGCCGAGGAAGAGGAGCGCAAGAAGCGCGAGGCCGCCGAGGCCGCGCGCAAGGCCTCCCAGCCCAGCCCAGAT
>NZ_JAMYXC010000116.1 GCF_024159025.1 Limimaricola litoreus | reverse complement strand
GGCAGATGGCCGCGCGCCACGCGGGCGCCCTGTCGCGCGTGGAGCGGGCGACCGGCGTGCCCGACCACATCATCCTCGCGATCTGGGGCCGCGAGAGCGCCTATGGCCGCGCCGCGATCCCGCACGACGCCTTTCGCGTGCTGGGCACCAAGGGATTCATGGACCGCCGCGCCGATTACTTCACCACCGAGCTTCTGGCCGCGCTGCGCATCGCGCAGGCCGGGCATGTCGCGCCGCGGGCGATGAAATCGAGCTGGGCCGGCGCGCTGGGCCAGCCGCAGTTCATGCCGTCGAGCTTCCTCGCCCATGCCGCCGACGGCGACGGCGACGGGCGGGCCGACATCTGGCGCTCGGAGGCCGACACCATCGCCTCGATCGGCACCTACCTCGCGCGGCATGGCTGGGTCGCGGGGCGCGACTGGGGTTTCGAGGTGAAGGTGCCGGGCTCCGTGTCCTGCGCGTTCGAAGGCCCCGACCAAGGCCGCGCGATCCGCGATTGGGCCGCGATGGGGATCACCCGCGTCTCCGGCCGCCCCTTCCCAGCGCACGAGGCCCGCGCCGAAGGCTTCCTGCTGATGCCCGCCGGGCGGCATGGCCCGGCCTTCATCGTCACGCCGAACTTCTACGTGCTCAAGGACTACAACATGAGCGATCTCTACGCGCTCTTCGTCGGTCATGTCGGCGACAGGATCGCTTACGGCTCGGGCGATTTCGTCGGGCGCTGGGGGGCTGTCGGCGGGCTGATGCGCTCGGATGTGGCGGCGATGCAGCGCGCGCTGGAGGCGATGGGCCACGACGTCGGGGGGGCGGACGGGCTCGCGGGCTTCAAGACCCGCCGCTCCATCGGCCGCTGGCAGCAGGCCACGGGGCAGGCTCCGACCTGCTTTCCCGACAGCGCGATGAAGGCGGCGCTCCTCCGCTGATCCCCATGAAAAAGTCCGGTGCCCTGAGGCACCGGCCCGATGTCGGACAGGAAGGCGGCCTCAGCCGCCGATCTTGTCTTGCGTCCTGGTCTCGAAATCCTCGGCCGAATGCCGCTCGTGCAGCTGCAGCGCCGGATCGCCGAAGGAGCGGTTGACCATGCGGCCCCGCTGCACCGCCGGGCGCGCGTCGATCGCCTTGGCCCAGCGCATCACATGGGTGTAGCTCTCCACGTCGAGGAACTCGGCCGCGTCGTAGAGCCGGCCCAGAACGAGCTGCCCGTACCACGACCAGATCGCGATATCGGCGATCGAATATTCGCCCGCCATGTAGTCCTTCTCGGCCAGATGCCGGTCGAGCACGTCGAGCTGGCGCTTGGTCTCCATGGTGAAACGGTCGATCGGGTATTCGAACTTTTCGGGCGCATAGGCATAGAAATGCCCGAAGCCGCCGCCGAGATAGGGCGCGCTGCCCATCTGCCAGAACAGCCAGCTCAGCGCCTCGGTGCGCTGGCCGGGATCCTTGGGCAGGAAGGCCCCGAACTTTTCGGCCAGATGCAGCAGGATCGCGCCCGATTCGAACACGCGCTGCGGCGTGTCACCGCTGCGGTCGAGCAGCGCGGGGATCTTGGAGTTCGGGTTGATCTCCACGAAGCCCGAGCCGAACTGGTCGCCATCGCCGATATTGATGAGCCAGGCGTCGTATTCAGCGCCCTCGTGCCCGGCCTCCAGCAGCTCTTCGAACAGCACCGTGACCTTCACCCCGTTGGGCGTGGCCATCGAATAGAGCTGGAACGGATGCTCGCCCTCGGGCAGCGCCTTGTCATGCGTCGCCCCGGCGATGGGGCGGTTGGTCTTGGCGAACTGGCCACCGTTCTCGGTGTTCCATTTCCAGACCTTGGGCGGGGTGTAGTCGACGTTGTCCTTCATCTCGGCGGTCCTGTGCTTGTGACGTGTTGCCCCGTTAGATGTCCCCCGAAGGCGCAGCTGTCGAGGGACAGACCCTGCACATTCCGGTGCGCTTTCCCGCACGACTGCCCGATCTGCCCAAAATCCTGCGCATCGACGGTTCCATGAGCCTGCGTTCAGGTCGGTTTTCAGCCCAAAATCCTCTACCCCGGTGGCAATTCTCCGCTAGTTCCCCCATAAGCCGCGCGTTGAAACAGTCAGGAGAACGCTCCCACGTGACCGATAGAAACCTGCCTTCCCTCGGACTGGCCCTGCTGCCGGTCGTGCTGACACTGGGCCTTCTGGCCCTGCAGCTCTTCTATTTCGGCGACTTCACGCCGCATATCCCGCTGGTGATCGGCCTCGCAATCACCGGCCTTCTGGGCGTGCTGCGCGGCCAGAAATGGACCGACATCCGCGAAGGCGTGTTCCACGTCATCCACGTCTCGCTGCCCTCGCTTTCCGTGCTGATCGTGGTCGGCATGATCATCGGCGTCTGGATCGCCTCGGGCACCGTGCCGACGCTGATCTACTACGGGCTGACGCTGCTCAACCCCTCGATCTTCCTCGCCGCGGCGATGATCCTCTGCGCGGTCGTCTCGCTGTCGCTGGGCACCTCCTGGGGTACCGTCGGCACCATCGGCGTGGCCTTGATGGGCATCGGCGCGGGCTTCGGCATCCCGATGTACTGGACCGCGGGCGCGATCGTCTCGGGTGCCTTCTTCGGCGACAAGATCTCGCCGCTGTCGGACACCACCAACCTCGCCCCCGCCGTGACCGGCGTGAACATCTTCGACCACATCCAGAACATGCTGCCGACCACGGTGCCCGCGATGCTGATCGCTCTGGGCGTCTACATCGTGGCGGGCTACGGGCTGATCGAACCGGCAGACACCTCGCTGCAGGCGATCACCCAGATCACCGCCCGGCTGGAGCAGGATTTCGCCCTCGGGCTCATTCCGCTGACCCCGGCGCTGCTCGTGATCGGCCTGGCGCTGTTTCGCCAGCCGCCGCTGCCCTCGCTCTTCGCGGGCGTGCTGCTGGGTGGCGTGATCGCGATCTTCCAGCAGGGTGTCGGTCTGCATGACGTCTTCACCTTCGCGCAGTCGGGCTATTCGATCGACACCGGCATCGCCGATATCGACGCGCTGCTGAACAAGGGCGGCATCCAGTCGATGATGTGGACGATCTCGCTCATGCTGATCGCCTTGGGCTTCGGCGGCGCGCTGGAGCGCACCGGCTGTCTCGAATCGATCATCCTGTCGATCGTCAACAAGGTGAAGAGCTTTGCCGCGGTGCAGTCCTCGGCCATCTTCACCGCCTTCGCGACCAACGTGGTGGCGGGCGACCCCTACATCTCGATCGCCCTGCCGGGCCGGATGTATGCCCCGCTCTATCGCGGCATGGGCTACTCGACGCTCAACCTCAGCCGCGCCGTCGAGGAAGGCGGTACGCTGATGAGCCCGCTGATCCCGTGGAACGCCGGTGGCGCCTTCGTCATCACCGCGCTGGGCCTCGGCATCATGGACGGCAATCTCGAGAACCTGCTCTACATCCCGCTGGCCTTCGCCTGCTGGACCGCGCCGGTGATCGGCGTGTTCTACGCCGTCACCGGGCTGTTCTCGCCCGCGGCCTCGGACAAGGACCGCGCCAACTGGGCCAACGACAATGAGGACATCATGGATCTCACGGATCACGATCACCTCGGCGATCCCGGCCCTGCCAAGGAAGCCACGCCGATCTGATCGGTCAAGCCTTGCCACAAGCAACGCCCCGCCCCCACCGGCGGGGCGTTTCGCGTTCGGCGGGGTTGGTTGGCGCGGGCGCGTCACTATCTCGAAGGGGAAAGCCGAGCGGAAAGGACATCACATGGCCGGAGGTTGGGCGCGCGACGGCGCGGTGGAAGAACAGATCGAGGCCTCGATCAACGATGAGCTCAAGCGCATGCAGGCCCGGCGCGGCCCCGTGGGCGAAAGCGCCACCCATTGCGCGGAATGCGACGAGGAGATCCCCGAGAAACGCCGCGCCGCGATCCCGGGGGTGAAGCTCTGCATCGAGTGCCAGCAAGGGCGCGACGCCCGGCCGCAGATGCGCGGCGGCTTCAACCGGCGCGGCTCCAAGGACAGCCAGCTGCGCTGACGGCAAGCGTCGCGATTGCGTATTTGAAGAAAGATGAACCGGAAAGAGTGCCGCTTCAGGCGGCGCCGCCCACATCGTCAGGGGCGACCGCGCTGGCCTTGACGATCGCCCAGAGCCGCAGCCCCGGCTCCAGCCTGAGCGCGCGGGCCGAACGGCGGGTGACGCGGGCGAGCAGCCGGTCCGCGCCGCAGGCCAGCCCCACCGCCACGCCCTCGGGCCCTTCGTCGAGCGCCGTCACCTCGGCCGGCAGGATGTTGAGCGCACTGAGCCCTTCCGGCTTTTCGCGCGCGAGGATCACATCCTGCGCCGAGATGCGCAGCCGCAGATGCGTACCGATGCCGCCCAGCCGTCCGGGCAGGACGATCCGCCCGCCCGAGAGCGCAAGCTCGGTCAGCCCGTCGATCCGGTCGAGCCCCGCGATGCGCGCGCGCACCACGGCCCCCGCCTCCTGCGCGCCGATCATGCCCACCGCCGCCGGGTCGGACAGCACCTCGGCCACCGCGCCCACGCGCCCCACGCGCCCCGCCTCCATCACCACCACCGTGGTGGCAAGACGCGCGACCTCGGAAGCCGCGTGGCTGACATAGAGGATCGGCAGCCCCGCCTCGTCGCGCAGCCGCTCCAGCCAAGGCAGGATCTCGGCCTTGCGCGCGGCATCGAGCGCCGAAAGCGGCTCGTCCATCAGCAGAAGGCGCGGATGGCTCATCAGCGCCCGCCCGATCGCCACGCGCTGCTTTTCCCCGCCCGACAGCGCGGCGGGGCGGCGGTCGAGCAGCTCCGACAGGCCGAGCATCTCGATCACCCGGTCGCGCTCATGGCTGCCGCCATAGGCGAGATTCTTTGCCACGCTCATATGCGGAAACAGCCGCGCATCCTGAAACACGTAGCCGATCCGGCGGCGGTGCACGGGCACGTCGATGCGCCGCGTACGGTCAAAGAGCAGCGTCCCGTCGATCTCGATCCGCCCCGCCTCGGGGCGCATCAGCCCCGCCACAGCGTTGATCACGCTGGTCTTGCCCGAGCCCGATTTGCCGAACAGCGCGATCACGCCGGGTGGTGCTGCGAAATCGGCGTCGAGATCGAAGCCGCCAAGCCGCTTTTTCACATGCACTTCGATCATGCCGCCACCCGCCGCGCGATCCGGCGCGACAGCCATTCGGAGATCAGAAGCGCCCCCATGGCCAGCGCCACCGAAACCGCGACCAGCCGCAGCGCGGCCCCCTCGCCGCCCGGCATCTGCAGAAATGCGTAGATCGCCGTCGGCACGGTCCGGGTCTCGCCGGGGATGTTGGACACGAAGGTGATTGTCGCGCCGAATTCGCCCATCGCCTTGGCAAAGGCGAGGATCGCACCCGCCACCACCCCCGGCAATGCGAGCGGCAGCGTCACGGTTACGAAGACCCGCAGGCGCGAGGCCCCCAGCGTCGCCGCCGCCTGCTCCAGCGCGGGCGGCACCGCCTCGAACGCAAGCCGCATGGGGCGCACCATCAGCGGAAAGGCCATGATCGCCGCCGCCAGTGCAGCCCCGGTCCAGCGAAAGGCGAAGCTGACGCCCAAGGGTTCGAGCACTGAGCCGATTGGTCCCTGCCGAGAAAAGACGACAAGCAGCAGGTAGCCCGTCACAACGGGGGGCAGGATCAGCGGCAGATGCACCAGCCCGTTGAGCAGCTGGCGCCCCGGAAACCGGCCTTTGGCCAGCGCCAATGCGCATAAAAGCCCCAGCGGCAGGCTCACGGCGACGGCGGTGGCCGATACCTTGAGCGAGAGCCGCACCGCCTGCCACTCCTCGGGGCCGAGCCAGTCGGTCATTCGGAAGGCCCCGTTTGAGGAAGGTCGGGCGCAGGCAGGTCGGCTTCGGGCAAGATGAACCCCGCCCCCTCGAAGATCGCCCCCGCCTCGGGCCCCGAGAGGAAATCGAGGAACCCCGCAGCCTCCGGGTCCGCCCCGGCCACGAGCGCCGCCGGGTAGCGGATCGGCGGGTGGCTTTCGGCGGCAAAGCGGCCGACCACCTTCACTCGCGGCTCCTCGGCCGCGTCGGTGGCATAGACGATGCCGTAAGGCGCAGCGCCGCTCGCCACCAAGGCCAGCGCCGCGCGCACGTTCTCGGCCTGCGCGACGCGCGGCGCGATGCCGTCCCACAGCCCGAGGCCCTCCAGCGCCGCCCGGCCATATTGCCCGGCGGGCACCGCATCGACGAGCGCCATGGCCAGGCGCCCCGACCCCAGACGTGTCGCGAGATCGAGACCGGGACCGATCTCGGCCTCTGGCGCCTCCGCGTCGGCGGCGATCAGAACGAGGGCATTGCCAAGTATATCGCGGCGGCTCTCGGTCTCGATCAGCCCGGCCCGCGCCACCTCCTCCATCCAATCCTCGTTGGCGGAGATGAAGAGATCGGCCGGCGCGCCCGCCATGATCTGCCGCGCCAGCGCCGAGCTGCCCGCATAGGAGACGGTCACCGCCGCGCCACCCTGCGCCTCCCAAGCCTCGACCGCGCGATCGAGCGGGCCGCCGAGGCTCGCCGCCGCGAAGGTCAGGATCTCGGCCCGCGCCGCGCCCGAGGGGGCGAGCGCCAGCATCAGCGCCGCGAGCAAGGGTTTCACAAGCATCGTCCACCTCGTGTCTTGCCCGTGTCTGTCGCATCCCGCGGCCCCGCACCGCAAGAGCGTGCCTCAGACCCAGGCGGCCAGCCGTGCTTCGAGCGCCGCGACGCGCGCGCGCAAGATGTCGGGAATGGCCCCCGGACGGGGCGGATCGACGAGCGAGGTCAGCCAGGCCTCCGGCGGCACCTTCACCCGCTTCTGCCCATGCCACTCCAGCCCGCGCAGCACCGCCTGCGCGGGGCCCGGCAGCCGGTCGGGGATCTCGCGCCCCGAAAGCACGCCCCAGGCCGCCGTCCAAAGCCGCCCGACGCCCCATGGGTTGTAGCCGCCACCGCCCATCAACACGAAGCGCGGCGCCAGCGTCAGCAGCGCGCGCAGAACGCCCAGATGCGCATGGCCCGACATGGCCAGCCGCGATTGCGGATCCTCGAGCAGCGCATCGGCCCCGCATTGCAGCACGATGGCATCGGGGCGAAAGGCAGCGACGGCGGGAAGGATCACACGGTCGCGCGCCAGCGCCATCGCGTCGTCGCCCGCGCCCGAAGGGATCGGCAGGTTGAAGACCTGCCCCGCCCCTTCGTCCTCCACCGCCCCGCTGCGCGGCCAGCGGTTCTCCTCGTGGGTCGAGACGAGCAGCGTCTCGGGATCGCGCGCAAAGCCCGCCTCGACCCCGTCGCAATGATGCGCGTCGATATCGACATAGGCGACGCGCCGCGCGCCATGCGCCTTCAGCGACAGGATCGCGAAGACCGGATCGTTGAGATAGCAAAACCCGTTGGCCCGGTCGGGCAGGCCGTGATGCGTGCCGCCGCCCGGCAGATGCAGCCGCCCGCCATGGCGCAAAAGCTCGCCCGCGAGCAGCGCGCCCCCCACCCCGGTCGCCGGGCGGCGGTACATCTCGGCGAAGACCGGGTTGGCCGGCGTGCCGAGGTGATGCCGCGCGCGGATCTGCGGGCTGACCGCCTGCGTCTCCTCCGCGGCCAGCAGGGCGGAGACATACTTCGGCGTGTGAAAGGCATGCAGCGCGGCGGGCCGGGCGCGCGGGCTGCGGATATAGGCCTCCGCCGGCAACCAGCACAGCGCGCGGGCAAGGTCCATCACCGTGGAGACGCGCGGCACCCGCAAGGGGTGCCAGTCGCCGTAGCTCGACCCGCGGTAGATCTCCGACCCGATGAAGCGCGCGGTTTCGGTCATGCCTCTCCCTTCCCCCGCCGCCGCTTTCGCAAGCGCGGCCTCCTTGCCACCATGGCGCAGATAGCGCGCGCCCTGCTCTTGCCAGCCCGGGCGCGCTCATGCGATTTCGCTCTGAACGCGAACGACGAATGTGAACGACCTCGGGACCGCATGATCCAGCTTCCGCTCCGCATCGCCAAGAGGCACCAGCGTCTCGCGCGCACGCAGTTCGCGGCGCTGCCCTGGCGCATGGCCGATGATGGCTTCGAGGTCTGCCTCGTCACCAGCCGCGGGCGGGGCCGCTGGATCCTGCCCAAGGGCTGGCCGATGGATGGCGTCACGCCCGCCCAGGCCGCGGCCATCGAGGCGCGCGAGGAAGCGGGGCTGCTGGGCCGGCCCGAGGATCGCTGCCTCGGCGTGTGGTCCTACGCGAAATCCGGCGTGCCGCATTTCGCGATGGTCTTTCCGCTGCGGGTCGAGGAGGCGCTCGACGATTGGCCCGAACGCGCACAGAGGCGGCGCAAGTGGTTCTCGCCCGCCCGCGCGGCGGCCAAGCTCGACGCGCCGGAACTGAGCCGGATGCTGCTCGGCTTTCAGCCCCTGCCGCGGATGCCTGCGTCCGAGCCTGCGTCACAGCCCGCGGTCTCGTGAAGCGCGGGGGCTTTGCACCGGTCCGTCCGAGCGCCTATCTCGATACCATCCGCCACCGGGACCCGTGCCGATGATCCGCTACGACCTCACCTGCAAGAACGGCCATGCCTTCGACAGCTGGTTCGCCTCCGCCGGCGCCTATGACGCGCTGGAGCGCGCGGGGCAGCTGTCCTGCGCGGTCTGCGGGGCCGCGGAGGTGCGCAAGGCGCTGATGTCGCCCTCCGTGAGCGAAAACGTCAAGGCCCCCGCGCGCAGGCTCTCCGAGCCCGGCACCCCGCTGGAAAAGGCGATGGCCGAACTCAGGCGCAAGGTCGAGGCGACCTCGGACTATGTCGGCGACGCCTTCGCAAGGGAGGCGCGCGCCATGCACGAGGGCAAGGCGCCCGAGCGCGCGATCCACGGCGAGGCCCGCCCCGAGGAGGCGCGTCGCCTGATCGAGGAGGGCGTGCCGGTGACTCCCCTGCCCTTCGGGCCCAAACGCCGCGCCAACTGAACCGATCGCGGCGCCTTTGCCACAGATGCACGGTCGCGCATTGCCCTCGCGTCGCCCCGCCGCTATGGAGACGCCGAAATCTGCGCGGGGAGAGACATGTCGGTCCTGGTGATGAAATTCGGCGGCACCTCGGTCGCCACGCTCGACCGGATCCACCGGGCCGCGAAACGCGTGGCCGTCGAGGTGGCCAAGGGTCACGAGGTGATCGTGATCGTATCGGCCATGGCCGGCAAGACCAACGAGCTGGTCGGCTGGGTGAACGAGACGTCGCCCATGTACGACGCGCGCGAATACGACGCCGTCACCTCCTCGGGCGAGAACGTCACCGCCGGGCTGATGGCGCTGCGGCTGCAGGAGATGGACGTGCCCGCGCGCAGCTGGCAGGGCTGGCAGGTGCCGGTGCAGACCACCTCCGCCCATGGCGCGGCCCGCATACTCGACATCCCGCCCGAGAACATTCGCGCCAAGTTTGCCGAGGGCATGAAGGTCGCCGTGATCGCCGGGTTCCAGGGCGTCAGCCCCGAGGGCCGGATCACCACGCTGGGACGCGGTGGTTCGGACACCACGGCCGTGGCCTTCGCCGCGGCCTTCGAGGCCGAGCGCTGCGACATCTACACCGACGTGGACGGGATCTACACCACCGACCCGCGGATCTGCGAAAAGGCGCGCAAGCTCGACCGGATCGCCTTCGAGGAGATGCTGGAGCTGGCCTCGCTCGGGGCCAAGGTGCTGCAGACCCGCTCGGTCGAGCTGGCGATGCGTTACAAGGTGAAGCTGCGCGTGCTGTCGAGCTTCGAGGAACAGTCCGACGAGGCCGGAACGCTCGTCTGCGACGAGGAGGAAATCATGGAAAGCAACGTGGTCGCCGGTGTCGCCTATTCGCGCGACGAGGCCAAGATGACGCTCATCTCCGTGGCCGACCGGCCCGGCATCGCCTCGGCGATCTTCGGCGCGCTGGCCGATGCGGGGGTGAACGTGGACATGATCGTCCAGAACATCTCCGAGGAAGGTCGCACCGACATGACCTTCTCCTGCCCCAACGATCAGGTGATGCGGGCCGAAAAGGCGGTCGAGGCGGCGCGCGAGCGCGGCGACATCCGTTTCAACGATCTGGTGACCGACACGGGCGTGGCCAAGGTCTCGGTCGTGGGCATCGGCATGCGCAGCCACACCGGCGTCGCTGCCGACATGTTCAAGGCGCTGTCCGCCGAGGGCGTCAACATCAAGGTCATCACCACCTCCGAGATCAAGATTTCGGTGCTGATCGACCGGAAATACATGGAACTCGCCGTGCAGGCCCTCCATGATGCCTTCGGGCTGGACAAGGCCGCCTGACCGGGATCGCACCCCCCCGGGGCCCGGCGGTGAAAGGGCGGCGATGGCCGATCGATTGGTAGAAACGGAAAGCCGCAAGCTCCTGGGCCGGCTCTCGGCGGTCATGGCCGAGGGCGGCGCCGGGCAGGCCCGGCTCGACAGCATCGTCAGCCTCATCGCCAGCTCGATGAAGACCGAGGTCTGCTCGATCTACCTGTTTCGCGACGCCGAGACGCTGGAGCTTTGCGCGACCGAAGGCTTGATGCCCGAGGCCGTGCATCAGACGCGGATGCGGCTGGGCGAGGGGCTCGTCGGGCGCACCGCGCGCACGCGCCAGGTGGTCAACACCGCCGATGCGCCCTCCGAGGCCGGTTTCCGCTACATGCCCGAAACCGGCGAAGAGCGGTATTCGAGTTTCTGCGGCGTGCCGATCCAGCGGCTGGGCGAGCCTCTGGGCGTGCTGGTCGTGCAATCGCGCGACGCGCGGCAATTCACCCCTGACGAGATCTATGCCCTCGAAGTGGTGGCGATGGTGCTGGCCGAGATGACCGAGCTCGGCGCCTTCGTCGATACCGGCGCCGCGCTCTCGGCGCGCCACCAGCAGGCGGTGATGTTCCGCGGCGCCTCGGGCCAGGAGGGGGCCGCGGAGGGCCATGTCTGGCTGCATGAGCCGCGGGTCGTCGTCACCAACCCGATCGCCGACGACCCCGTGGCCGAGCGCGCCCGCCTGCGCGCCGCCGTGGACGAGCTGCGCGTCACCGTCGACGAGATGCTCTCAGGCGCGACCAGCGTCAATGCCGACCAGGTGCAGGTGCTCGAGACCTACCGCATGTTCGCCAATTCGCGCAGCTGGATGCGGCGCATGGAGGAGGACATCGAAAGCGGGCTCTCGGCCGAGGCCGCGGTCGAAAAGGAGCAGTCTCTGGCGCGCAGCCGGATGAACCGCTCGGGCGATCACTACATGCGCGAGCGGCTGTCGGATCTCGACGACCTGTCGAACCGGCTGCTGCGCATCCTCACCGGTCAGGGCCGCGATACCGGCGCCGACATGCCCGACGACCCGGTGCTCGTGGCACGCAACATCGGCCCCGGCGAGCTTCTGGAATACGGCAAGAAGCTCAAGGGCATCGTGCTCGAGGAGGGCTCGGTCGGCAGCCACGCCGCGATCGTGGCGCGGGCCTGGGCCATCCCGCTGGTGATCCATGCCAAGAACGTCACGCAAGAGGCGCTCAACGGCGACGTGATCCTCGTCGACGGCGATCAGGGCGTGGCGCATCTGCGGCCCGAGGAAACGGTCAAGACCGCCTTTCGCGACAAGATCGCGATGCAGGCGCGTGCGCTCGAACGCTATGCCTCGATCCGCGACCTCAAGGCCACGGCGCTGTGCGGCACCACCGTGTCGCTGCACATGAACGCCGGGCTGATGGCCGACCTGCCCTCGCTCAAGGGGTCGGGCGCCGAGGGCGTGGGGCTGTTTCGCACCGAGTTGCAGTTCCTCATCCGCAACAAGATGCCCAAGCGGGCCGAGTTGTCGAAGCTCTATGCGCGGGTGATGGATTCCGCCGACGGGCGGCGCGTCGCCTTTCGCACGCTCGACATCGGCTCGGACAAGGTGCTGAGCTACATGAAGCCCAATGACGAGCCGAACCCGGCCATGGGCTGGCGCGCGGTGCGGGTCGGGCTCGACAAGCCGGGCGTGCTCAGGATGCAGTTGCAGGCGCTGATCCGCGCCGCCAATGGCCGTCCGCTGGCGGTAATGTTTCCCTTCATCGCGCTGCCGGCCGAATTCCACGCCGCGCGGGCGGAGTTCGACAAGGCGATGGAGCGCGAGCGCATCCTCGGCCACCCGGTGCCCGAAACCGTCGAGGTCGGCGCGATGCTCGAAACCCCGAGCCTCGCCTATGCGCCGGACGCCTTCTTCGAGGCGGTCGACTTCCTGTCGGTCGGGGGCAATGACCTCAAGCAGTTCTTCTTCGCCGCCGACCGCGAGAACGAGCGCGTGCGCCGGCGCTACGACACGCTCGACGTGAGCTTTCTGGGCTTTCTCGATCACATCTTGGGTCGCGCGCGGCAGGCGGGCACGCCGATCTCGTTCTGCGGCGAGGATGCGGGCCGGCCGATGGAGGCGCTCTGCCTCGCCGCGCTGGGCTTTCGGATGCTGTCGATGCGCCCCGCCTCGGTCGGGCCGGTCAAGCACCTGATCCGGCATTGCAACCTCACGGCGCTGCGCGGCGTGATCGACGAGGCCCGCGGCGGCGGCGCCGCCTCGGTCCGCCCGAGCGTGACGAAATGGCTGACCTCGCAGGGCTGGCTGATGTGACGGCTTGAACCGCCTCTCTCATTTCCATATATCAAGAATATTGGAAATGAGGAGAGGGTTCATGTCCGACCTGCCGAATCTCGATCTCGACCGCCTGCCGCCGATCGACCCCGCGCTCTATGTCGCGCCGGGCGATCCGGGACACGCCCCGCGCATCCTGATCCTCCATGGCAGCTTGCGCGAGCGCTCCTTCTCGCGCTTCGTGGCGCAGGAAGCGGGGCGGCTGCTGACGCATCTGGGCGCCGAGGTGCGGCATTTCGATCCCGCCGGCCTGCCCCTGCCCGACGGCGCGCCTGCCGATCACCCCAAGGTGGCCGAGCTGCGCGAGCTGGCGAACTGGTCCGAGGGCATGGTGTGGTCGAGCCCCGAGCGGCACGGCGCGATGACCGGCATTCTCAAGGCGCAGATCGACTGGATCCCGTTGTCGCTGGGCGGCGTGCGCCCGACCCAGGGCAAGACGCTCGCCCTGACCCAGGTCTGCGGCGGCTCGCAGAGCTTCAACGCCCTGAACCAGATGCGGGTGCTGGGCCGCTGGATGCGGATGGTGACGATTCCCAACCAGTCCTCGGTCGCCAAGGCCTGGGACGAGTTCGACGAGGCGGGCCGGATGAAGCCCTCGCCCTATTACAACCGCATCGTCGACGTGATGGAGGAGCTGGTGAAGTTCACCCTGATGACACGCGGCCGGCCTGCGCTCACCGATCGCTACTCCGAACGCGTCGAAAGCCACGAGGCGCTGTCGAAGCGGGTCAACACGGGCCGGATCTAGCTGCGGCGCACCGGCATGCGGTGGCGGTCGAGCTCGGCATGGAACGCCTCCAGTACCCGGTCCTCGCCGTGCAGCCGCGCCAGCCGCCGCAGGCCGAAATGCACATACGCCACCTCGACGTAGTAGTCGATGAAGGCGTAGTTCGTGCCCGCCCCGGCGGCGGCCCCGAGGATCGGCACCGCCTGCCCGGCGAGCTTCTGGCCCAGCACGGTGGCAAAACGCGGCGCGATGCGCGAGATGAGCCGGTTCACCGCGACGCCCGACAGCCCCAGCCGCGCGCCGAGAAAGGCGGTGTCGATACCGTCATCCTCGCCCCCCGGCCCGCCCGCGCCAAAGACGCGCAGGCACTCCGCGCGGGTCTCCTCGCTGAGCGGATCCTCCCCATTGGCCTCGGCCACGCGCTGCACCGCGCGAAAGATCATGGTGGTGGCGACCGGCAGTTCGGCCATGGCCGTGGTCAGCCCGCCGATGCCACCCAACGCGCCCGAGAGCGTCGCCATCACCCGCGCCGCCCTGTCGCTGCCGAAGGCCGCCTCCAGCGCGCCTGCCCCGTTGCCGGGCGCCCGCGTCC
>NZ_JAMYXC010000326.1 GCF_024159025.1 Limimaricola litoreus | reverse complement strand
CGATCTGGACCGGGCGCGGCACGAGGCCGCGCGGCCCGAGCGGCTGTCATTGCCCGCGCCGGAGGGCTGATCCGCGCGGCTTGACCAAGGCGGGCGGGATCACTAGCCCTGTGGGACGGCCGATCACGGGCGCGGCGATGGCGTCGCCCGGGCCCGCGGCCAGTTCACCATTCCCGTCCCGGACGCCCGGACGCCCGCGCCCCGCGGATCGCGGCGCGCGCATCTTGGGAGACGCTCATGATCCGACCCCGCACCAAGAGCCCGGTCGCCCCCGCCCGCCGCACCGATCACGGGCCCACCGGCACCGGCATCGCGCTGATGATCATCGCCATGGGGCTTCTGCCCGTGGGCGACACGCTGGCCAAGCTGCTCACCGGGGTGATGCCCTCCACCGAGGTGGTGCTGTGGCGCTTCGGCTTTCAAAGCGCGACCCTCGCCGCGATGGCGCTGCTCCTGCGGCACAGGCTGCGCGGGGCGATGTTCTCGCCGGTGCTGGTGCTGTCGGGGCTGTGCTCGGTCGTCACCATGGCCGGCCTCGTCGGCGCCTTCGCCGTGATGCCGATCGCCACCGCCATCGCGATCTTCTTCGTGGAGCCGCTGATCCTCGTGCTGCTCGCGGCCCCGCTTCTGGGCGAAAAGATCGGGCCGCGCCGCTACGCTGCCGTCGCGGTGGGCTTCGTCGGCGCGCTGGTGGTGATCCGCCCGGGCTTCGAGGGCTTCACCCCGGCGGCGCTTCTGCCGCTGCTGGCGGCAACGGGCTACGCGCTCAACGCGGTGATCCTGCGCAGCGCCTCGGCCTCGCGTTCGGCGCTGACGATCCAGACCGGGGCCACGCTTTATGCCGCGCTGATCGCGCTGCTGCTGTTCGGGGCGATGGCGCTGATGGGCGGGGCGGGGCTTGCCGCACCCCGCGCCCCCGGTTGGGTCTGGGGGATGCTGCCGCTGGCGGGGCTGGTCTCGGCGGTGACCTTCCTGCTCATCGCCGAGGCGTTCCGCCGTTCGGAGGCGGGCCTGCTCGCGCCGTTCCAGTACCTTGAGATCGTCGGCGCGGTGGCGCTGGGGTATCTCGTCTTCGGCGATCTGCCCGATGCCACGACGGCGCTGGGCACGGCGATCATCCTCGGCTCGGGCGCCTACGTGGTGCACCGCGAGCGGATGGCGGCGCGGCAGGGCCGCGGCACGGGGCCGGCGCTCGCCGGGCAGGGCTGACACCGAAGCGGCGGGCCGGGGCGATGCTCCGACCCGCCGCGCTGTGTCCTTAGGCCTCGGCCTTGGGCAGGTAGAGCGCGCCGCCCTCGCGGAACTTCTCGGCCATCTTTGCCATGCCCTCCTTTTGCGCCTCCGAACGGATGTCGTGGCTGATCCGCATGGAGCAGAACTTCGGCCCGCACATGGAGCAGAAATGCGCCGTCTTGTGCGCGTCCTTGGGCAGCGTCTCGTCATGCATGGAGCGCGCCGTGTCGGGATCGAGCGCGAGGTTGAACTGGTCCTCCCAGCGGAACTCGAACCGCGCGCGGCTCAGCGCGTCGTCGCGCAGCTGCGCGCCCGGATGCCCCTTGGCCAGATCGGCGGCATGGGCCGCGATCTTGTAGGTGATGACGCCGGTCTTCACGTCGTCGCGGTCGGGCAGGCCCAGGTGCTCCTTGGGCGTGACATAGCACAGCATCGCGCAGCCGAACCAGCCGATCATCGCCGCCCCGATGCCGGAGGTGATGTGATCGTACCCCGGCGCGATGTCGGTGGTGAGCGGCCCCAGCGTGTAGAACGGCGCCTCGTCGCAGCAAGCCAGCTGCTTGTCCATGTTCTCCTTGATCTTGTGCATGGCGACATGGCCGGGCCCCTCGATCATCACCTGGCAATCGTGCCTCCAGGCGATCTGCGTGAGCTCCCCCAGCGTCTCCAGCTCCGCGAACTGCGCTGCGTCATTGGCGTCGGCGATGGAGCCGGGGCGCAGCCCGTCGCCCAGGGAGAACGAGACGTCGTAGCGGCGGCAGATCTCGCAGATTTCCTCGAAATGCTCGTAGAGAAAGCTTTCGCGGTGATGATGCAGGCACCACTTGGCCATGATCGAGCCGCCGCGGCTGACGATGCCGGTGACCCGGTCGATGGTGAGCGGCACATGGTGCAGCCTGAGCCCCGCATGGATCGTGAAGTAATCCACGCCCTGTTCCGCCTGCTCGATCAGCGTGTCGCGGAACACCTCCCATGTGAGATCCTCGGCGATGCCGCCGACCTTCTCCAGCGCCTGGTAGAGCGGCACCGTGCCGATCGGCACCGGGGAATTGCGCAGGATCCAGTCGCGGATGTCGTGGATGTCGCGGCCCGTGGAGAGGTCCATCACCGTGTCCGCGCCCCAGCGGATCGCCCAGACCATCTTCTCGACCTCCTCCTCCATCGAGGAGGTGACGGCGGAGTTGCCGATATTGGCGTTGATCTTCACGAGGAAGTTGCGGCCGATGATCATCGGCTCGAGCTCGGGGTGGTTGATGTTGGCAGGGATGATGGCGCGGCCGCGCGCGATCTCCTCGCGCACGAATTCGGGCGTCACGTGATCGGGGATCGCGGCGCCGAAGCTCTCGCCGTCCCGCGCCCGCGCCAATGCCGCGTCGCGGCCCATGTTCTCGCGGATCGCGACATATTCCATCTCGGGCGTGACGATGCCCGCGCGGGCATAGGCGAGCTGGGTGACGGCGCGGTCGCCCCTGGCGCGGCGCGGCGCATGGGCGCGCGGAAAGGGGCGCAGCTTGCCGCTGGCCGCGTCGCGCCCGTTGTCCTCGGGGCGGATGCGGCGGCCCTCGTAGCTCTCGGTGTCGCCGCGCGTGGCGATCCAGGCCTCGCGCGGGCGGGAGAGGCCCGCGGCGGTGTCGATCGCGGCCTCGATGTCGGTATAGGGGCCAGAGGCGTCATAGACCCGCAGATCGGGCTCGCCCGCGCTGAGATGGAGCGCGATCTCGCGCATCGGCACGCGGATCTCGCGGTGCAATCGCCCCGCGACATGGATCTTGGAGGAGGCGGGCAGCGGCCCGGTGGTCACGCGGGGCAGCTCGGGCGGGGTGGTGTTGATCGTCATGCGGCGTCCTTTCGCGGCGGTGACGATCCAGCATGACAGCGGGGGTGGAGAAGCGGCGATGAGGCGAGGGAAAGCCCCCCGAACGCCCAGCAGCCGCGCACCGTCCCTACGCCAGTATGAACTGGATCAGGTTCGAAGGGTCCGTGCGCGCGTGGGTCCCGAAAGGACCTCGCCAGCACTGTCTCAGCCCCTTGCCGGGGCTCCCCTGGTGAAGTGCGGCCACCCTGCCGCCGGGGCAGGGCGGGTGTCAAGCGTCGCGCGGACGCTCGTGGCGCATCATCGCCGTCACGGCGCGAAAATCGGGATGGATCGCGATGTCCGACAGGTCGAGCGGCGCGCGCGGGCGCCAGTTGGGATACTCGTCCACCGTGCCGGGCATGTTGGTCGGCGCCTTGGGCCCGACCATGTCCGCCAGCCGCACGCCGACGAGTGCCGCGCGGGTGCGTGCGAGGTAGCGGTGCGCCGCGACCAGCACCTCCTGCGGCATCTCCCTTTGCCGCGGCAGCCGCCCGCGGAGCGCGCCGGCGCGCCGCATCGCATCCAGAAGCGCGCGGCGCTCGCGCGTTCGCTCCCTGGCATGGGCATCGCTGTCGGCCTCGCCCACCAGCCCCAGCTCGCGGCGCAGCGCGATGTCCTCGCCCGCCCACCAGCGCTCCAGCACCGGCAGGTCATGGGTCGAAAGACAGGCCAGCGCGGTGGGGCGGTATTCCTCGGGGCGCTTGAACCGCGCGCCGTCCTTTTCGAAGTAGAGGATCGAGTAGGACAGGATATTGGCCGCCTGCATCGCCTCGCGAAAGCCCGGCGGCACGAAGCCCAGATCCTCGCCGATCACCACCGCCTCGCGCTCGCGGCTCTCCTTGGCCAGCACGCGCAAGAGCTCCGAGAAGGGATAGCGCAGATGCGCGCCCGCGCTCGCGGGCTCCCCGTCGGGGATGAGGAACAGCTGCCACAGCGCCATGGCGTGATCGATCCTGAGCGCGCCCGCATGGGCGAGCTGCGCTGCGATCATGTCGCGGAAGGGCGCGAAATCGCGCTGGGCCAGCGTGCCGGGGTTGAAGGCCGAGAGCCCCCAGTATTGCCCCTCGGAGGCGAAGACATCCGGCGGCGCGCCGACCGCGAGGCCGGTCATCTGCGTCTCGCCGCCGCCCCAGCTGGCCGAGCCGTCCGGTGCCTCGCCCACGGCGAGGTCGAGATAGAGGCCGATGCGCATGCCCGCCTCATGCGCGCAGGCCTGCGCCGCGTCGAGCTGGCGCGTGGCCTGCCATTGCAGCCACAGGTGAAAGCGGACCTCGTTCGCGTGTTCTTCGGTAAAGGCTTCGACCTCGGGGCTTTCGACGTCCCTCAGCGCCTTGGGCCAGCCCTGCCAGCCCGCGCCCTTGCCCTCGGCAGACATGGCGAGCGACAGCGCCTCGAACAGCGCGTGGCGGCGCAAAGGCGCGCCACCGTCTTTCACGAAGGCCTCGAACGCCGCCTCGTCGCCGTCGAAGGGCCTGCGCTCGAAGGCCGCGCGCAGGGCGGCAAGCTTGGCGGGCACCACCGCGTCGTAATCCACCAGATCGCCCGCGCGCAGCGCGGCGCCGTCGATGTCCTCGGGCGCGTGTCCCGGCAATGCGTCGAGCGCGATGTAGACCGGGCTGAGGAAGCTGCGGGTCGAGGGAAAGAACGGGCTGCGGCGCGTGGGATCGCCCAGGAACAATGCGTGCAGCGGGTTCACCCCGAGGAAATCCGCGCCCGCCCGGCCCGCGATGCGCGCCATCTCGGCGAGGTCGGTGAAATCGCCGATGCCGTGGTTGCGTGCCGAGCGCAGCTCGTAGAGCTGGCAGAAGACGCCCCAGCCCGGCGCGCGCTCCAGCCATTCGGGCATGTGGCAGATGCCGTCATCGGGCACCTCCATCTCTTGCGGCGCGGCGGGGCCGTCGATCGGCCCGTCGGGATCGACGCCGATCTTGCGCAGGATGAGCCGCAGCGTCGCTTCGGGCACGGGGCGCGTGCCCTCGCCCGAGGGGTCGTCATATTCGGTGGTGATCCCGTGGTGATGGCTCAGATCAACGAGGTCGGTCATGCGGGCTCCAAGGAAAAAGGGCCGGGACAGGCCCGGCCCGTGATCGTCCTTCGGGCCGGATATTCCGGCCCGAACGGTCTCAGCGGTCGGGAACGAGGATCATCGTCGCCAAGGGCGGCAGGCGCAGCGACAGGGAGACCGAGCGCCCGTGGCACTCCTCCTGCAGGCTCGTCAGCTTGCCGGTGTTCACCACGCCAGAGCCGCCGTAAGCCTCGTCATCGGTGTTGAGAAGCTCGACCCAGTCGCCGCCTTCGGGCAGGCCGATGCGGTAATCCTCGCGCACCACGGGCGTCATGTTGGAGATGACGAGCGCGGGGCGGGTGCCGCTGTCGGCCTTGCGCAGGAAGGCGAAGATCGAGCGTTCGTCATCCGCGCCGTCGACCCATTCGAAGCCGCCCGGATCGCAATCGAGCGCGTGCAGCGCCTTCTCGTCGCGATAAAGCTTATTGAGATCGCGCACGAGGCTCTGCGCGCCCTTGTGCTTCTCATCCTCCAGCAGGTGCCAGTCGAGCGAGACGTCGTGGTTCCATTCGCGCTCCTGTCCGAACTCGCAGCCCATGAACAGAAGCTTCTTGCCCGGATGGGTCCACATGAAGCCCAGATAGGCGCGCAGGTTCGCGAATTTCTGCCAGCGGTCGCCGGGCATCTTGTTCAGCAGCGATCCCTTGCCGTGCACCACCTCGTCATGGCTAATCGGCAGCACGAAATTCTCGGACCACGCATAGTGGATCGAGAAGGTCATCTGGTGGTGGTTGTACTTGCGGTGCACGGGATCGTTCTGGATGTAGCTCAGGCTGTCGTGCATCCAGCCCATGTTCCACTTGAAGTCGAAGCCGAGGCCCCCCTGATCGACGGGGCGGCTGACGCCCGGAAAGGCGGTGCTTTCTTCGGCAATCGTGGCCGCGCCAGGCGTGCGCGCCTCTACTTGATGGTTGGTGCCTTTCAGGAACTCGATCGCGTCGAGGTTCTCGCGCCCGCCATACTGGTTGGGGATCCATTCGCCCTCGTTGCGCGAATAGTCGAGGTAGAGCATCGAGGCGACCGCATCCACGCGCAGCGCGTCGATGTGATACTTGTCGAGCCAGAAGGTGCCCGAGCAGCGCAGGAAGTTCGCCACCTCGTTGCGCCCGAAGTTGTAGATCAGCGTGTTCCAGTCCTGATGGAAGCCCTGCCGCGGGTCGGCATGCTCGTAGAGCGCGGTGCCGTCGAAATTGGCGAGGCCATGCGCGTCCGACGGAAAATGCGCGGGCACCCAGTCGACGATGACGCCGATGCCCGCCTGATGCAGCCGGTCGACCATGGCGGCGAACTGCTCTGGCGTACCATAGCGCGAGGTCGGCGCGAAGAGGCCCACGGGCTGGTAGCCCCAGGAGCCGGTGAAGGGGTGCTCGGAGACGGGCATGAACTCCACATGGGTGAAGTTCATCTCGGTCAGGTAATCGACCAGCAGCCCGCCGATCGTGTCGTAATCGAGCACCTCGCCATCGGCGCCGCGGCGCCAGCTTCCCAGATGCACCTCGTAGATCGAGACCGGCTTGTCGTGCAGCGAGCCCTTGGAGCGCTCTTGCATCCATTCGCCGTCCTGCCACTCGTGGCGGTGCATGCCGTGCACGATGGAGCCGGTGGCGGGGGGCTGTTCCTGCCGGAACGACATCGGGTCGGCCTTGAGCGGTTGCAGGTCGCCATGCGCGCCGACGATCTCGAACTTGTAGAGATCGCCCACGGTGAGACCCGGCACGAAAAGCTCCCACAGCCCCGCGCCGAAGCGGCGACGCAGCGGGTGGCGGCGACCGTCCCAGGCGTTGAACTGGCCCACGACGCTGACCCGCCGGGCGTTGGGCGCCCAGACGGCGAAGCTCACGCCCTCGACGCCCTCATGCGTCATCGGATGCGCGCCCAGCCGCTTCCAGATCTCCTCGTGCCGGCCTTCGGCGACGAGGTATTCGTCCATCTCGCCCAGCACGGGGGTGAAGCGGTAGGGATCGTCACGCTCCCATGTGTGATCGCCCGCGCGCATGGCCAGCCGGTAGGGCGTGCCGTAATCGAAGCCCTCGGGCATCTCGCCCCAGAACACCCCTTCGGGGTTGATGCGGGTGAGCGGTGCCAACTCCTCGCCCTGCGGCGTCAGCGCCCGGACCTCGGCGGCGTCGGGGGCGAAGACGGTGAGCCCCATCGCGCCGCCTGTCGTCTTGTGCGGTCCGAGGATCTCGAACGGGTCGCCCATGCGGCCCCGGATGATCGCCTCGATGCGGCTGGCGTCGGGGGCCGATGCGGGCATGGTGTCGCTCGCGTTGGTCGTCATTGGGTGTCCTCTTCGTCGATCAGGTCGAGCAGGCCGCTCAATGGAATGTCCACCCATGCGGGGCGGCTGGCAAGCTCATAGCCCACTTCGTAAACCGCTTTCTGGATCACGAAGAGATCCAGCAGGGCGGCGGCGAAGCGCGGGTCGTCGGGATGGGCCGGGCTGTCAGAGATGACCTCACCGTAGGCGGCCATGAAATCGCGCACGGCGCCGCGGTGCCAGTCGCGGATCAGCGCATCGGCCTCCTCGCCATCTGTGCCTGAGCTTTCGGCCCAGCGCAGCGCCGATTGCGCGGCGTAATCGAGCGAGCGCAGCATCCCCGCCACGTCACGCAGCGCGTGGCTCTTGGCGCGGCGCTCGTCGAGCGTGCGGCGCGGCTCGCCCTCGAAATCGATGATCATGACGTCGTTCTGCGCCATCAGCACCTGCCCGAGGTGATAATCGCCGTGGATGCGGGTGAGCTGCCCGCCGGGCGTCATCTTCGACACCGCGTCGATCCGCGAGATCAGCGCGTCGCGCCTGTCGAGAATGCGGGACGCGTAATCGCTCGCGCGCTCCGACAGATCGCGCATCCCCTTGAGCCGGTCGAGCACGGCCACCGTTTCGGCGCGCACCTCGTCGCATAGCGCGGTGAGCTCACCGCCGGTCAGCGGCTCCGCGGCAAAGGCCGCGTCCTCGGTGGGGTGCGCCAGGGCACGGTGCATCTCGGCGGTGCGCTGACCCAGGGTTCCGGCGATGCCGAGCACCGGCAGGTAGGGCGGGGCCTCGTCCTCGGTGCCCGTGGCCTGATCCTGCAGGTAGCGGTCGAGCGCGTTGGTCAGCGCGGCCCAAGCGTCGCCTTGGTTGGCGACATAGGCGAAGGCGGCGCCGAGCGAGGTGGCCTCGCCACCCTCAGGGCGCAGCGCGATCTCGCCCAGATAGGCGGGCGTGCCGTCGAAGCCCGCCACATCCGTGAGGAAGCGCGCGACCTCGATGTCGGGTTGGATGCCCTCGCGCAGGCGGCGGTAGACCTTGAGCACCGCCTTGTCGGAGAAGGCCACGGTGGCGTTGGACTGCTCGACGTTGAGCAGCCGCGGCTCGCCCGGCTCCTCGATCTCGGCCATCGCCGCGCTGGGCGCAAAGACGAGGCGGCCGCGCGGGGTGTCGGTCTCGTGGCCCTCGCGCAGGGCGGTGAAGAGCTCGCCCATCAGCGTCTCGTCGGCGGTGCCGTCGATCAGCCCGCCCACGGTGGGGCCGCGGCGCAGCTTGGCCATGGTATAGCCCAGCGTGGAGGAGCCGAAGGAGACGCTGTCCTCGCCCCAGACCGAGGCCAGGGGTAGCAGGTAATGCTGCGTCTCGCCGCCCACCTCGACGTCGATGAGGCCCAGCGCGCCATTGCCGCCGATCTCGGCCAGAGGCTCGATGCCGACGCGGGTGATCCGCTCGTCCTTGGCCCCGAACCAACGCTGGATGGGCAGGAACTTGGGCAGCACGTCGGTCCCCAGAAGCCGCCCGTCGCGGCCCGAGATGGCCGAGGAGACGCGCCCGTCGCGGGTGGTCAGCGTCACGAACTCGGGCAGGATCTGCTGCGGCGCGGTGTGCCAGGCCGGGGCCTGATCCTCATCCGCGAGCAGGAACCAGTAGAAGCCGTAGGAGGGCAGGGTGATGAGATAGGGCAGGGCGCCCACCGGCGGAAAGGCCGAATGGCCCGTCAGCTCGATCGGCACCCGGCCCTGGTAGCCCGAGAGGTCGATCTCCACCGCCTGCGCGGCGCGCCCGAGGTTGGCGACGCAAAGCACCGCCTCGCCCTCATGCTCGCGGATATAGGCGAGCACGCGGCGGTTGGAGGGGTAGAGCAGCTTCATCTCGCCGCGCCCGAACACCGTATGGTTCGAGCGGACCTGCACCATGCGGCGCATCCAGTTCAGAAGCGACGAGGGGTCCTTGGACTGGCTTTCGACGTTGAGCGCCTGAAAGCCGTAGATCGAATCCTGGATGGTGGGCAGATAGAGCCGCTGCGGATCGGCCTGGCTGAAGCCCGCGTTGCGGTCGGGCGACCATTGCATCGGGGTGCGCACGCCGTCGCGGTCGCCAAGATAGATGTTGTCGCCCATGCCGATCTCGTCGCCGTAGTAGAGGATCGGCGTGCCCGGCATCGACATCAGCAGCGAATTGAGAAGCTCGATCTTGCGCCGGTCGTTTTGCATCAGCGGCGCGAGACGGCGGCGGATGCCCATGTTGATCCGCGCGCGCTTGTCGCTGGCATAGGTGTCCCAGAGGTAATCGCGCTCCTTGTCGGTCACCATCTCGAGCGTCAGCTCGTCGTGGTTGCGCAGGAAGATCGCCCATTGGCAATCCTCGGGGATGTCGGGCGTCTGGCGGATGATGTCGGTGATCGGGTGCCGGTCCTCCTGCGCCACCGCCATGTACATGCGCGGCATCAGCGGGAAGTGGAAGCCCATGTGGCACTCGTCGCCATCGCCGAAGTAGGGGCGCGTGTCCTCGGGCCACTGGTTGGCCTCGGCGAGTAGCATCTTGTCGGGGTAATGCGCGTCGAGATCGGCGCGGATGGCCTTCAGCACGTCATGCGTCTCGGGCAGGTTCTCGTTGTTGGTGCCGTCGCGCTCGACGAGATAGGGGATCGCGTCGAGCCTGAGCCCGTCGACGCCCATGTCGAGCCAGAAGTGCATGACGCGCAGCACCTCCTTCAGCACCTCGGGATTGTCGAAATTGAGGTCGGGCTGGTGCGAGAAGAAGCGGTGCCAGTAATATTGGCCCGCGACCGGGTCCCAGGTCCAGTTCGACGGCTCCGTGTCGGTGAAGATGATCCGCGTCTCGGGCCATTTGCCATCGTCGTCGGACCAGACGTAGAAATCCCGCTCGGGGCTGCCCTTGGGGGCGTGGCGCGCGCGCTGGAACCATTCGTGCTGGTCCGAGGTGTGGTTGATCACCAGCTCCGTGATCACCCGCAGGCCCCGGCGATGGGCCTCGTCCACGAAATCGCGGAACTCGTCCATGTTGCCGTATTGCGGGTTGATCTCGGTGTATTCCTGGATGTCGTAGCCATCGTCGCGCAAGGGCGAGGGGTAGAAGGGCAAAAGCCAGATCGCGGTCGCGCCCAGCTCCTGCACATGGTCGAGCCGGCTCATCAGCCCGGCGAAATCGCCCATGCCGTCGCCATTGCTGTCCTGGTAGGCCTTGACGTGGAGCTGGTAGATGACCGCGTCCTTGTACCAGTCGCGCTGGCTGTTATCGATCGCGTCCGACTGGGCGGCGGGGGGTGTTGCTTGGTCTTCCATCAGTCTCTCGCTCCTCCCGGCGGGATCAGTCGCCAGATTGCATAGGGCCGGTCCTCGGGGTCGAGCGTCAGCCGATGCTCCTTGCCGTGCCAGGTGAAATGGTTGCCATGGACCGCGTCCTGCACCTCGATCGAGGCCTCGTCGGGCAGGCCGAAGCGCCACAGCGGCAGGTCGAAGGCGAAGTCGCGCCCGGCATGCGGATCGAGCAGCACATGGAACAGCAGGTAGCTGTCGGAGGCCCTGTCGAAACGGCCATAGCACAGCACCGCGTCGTCATGCGCATCGAAGAACTCGAGGTTGGTGAAATCGCGCATTGCCGCGTGCCTGCGGCGGATGCCGTTGAGCAGGCGGATGTCGTCCTTGATGTGGCCCTCGCGGTCGAAGTCCCAGTCGCGGATCTCGTATTTCTCAGAGTCGAGATACTCCTCCTTGCCGGGGATCGGCGCGGCCTCGCAGATCTCATAGCCGTTGTAGACGCCGTAATTGCCGCCCAGCGTCGCGGCGAGCGCAAGGCGGATGCGATGCCCGGCGCGGCCCGAGGTCTGCAGGAAATAGGGATTGATGTCGGGCGTGTTGACGAAGAAATTCGGCCGCATGTAGTGGCGGCATTCCTGCTGCGTCAGCTCGCTGAGATACTCGGTCAGCTCGGCCTTGGTGTTGCGCCAGGTGAAGTAGCTGTAGCTCTGGTTGTAACCGAGCTTGGCGAGGCGCTTCATCATCTTGGGCCGGGTGAAGGCCTCCGACAGGAACACCGCGCCGGGATGGCGGGCGCGCACCTCGTCGATCACCCATTCCCAGAAGGGGAAGGGCTTGGTGTGCGGGTTGTCGACCCGGAAGTTCAGCACGCCGTGCTCGGCCCAGTAGAGGAACATGTCGCGCACCGCCTCCCAATAGGGGGCGTTGGGGCTGCCATCCTCGAGGTAGTAGCGGAAGTTGACGATGTCCTCGTATTTCTTGGGCGGGTTCTCGGCATAGGCGATGGAGCCGTCGGGGCGCCATTCGAACCAGTCGGGATGCTCCTTGATCCACGGGTGATCGGGCGAGGCGTTGAGCGCGATGTCGAGCGCGATCTCAAGCCCGTGGCCCCGCGCGGCCGCGACCAGCGCGTCGAAATCCTCGATGGTGCCGAGCTCGGGGTGGATCGCGGTATGGCCGCCGTCTTCCGAGCCGATGGCATAGGGCGAGCCGACATCGCCCGGCTCGGGCGTCAGCGTGTTGTTGCGCCCCTTGCGGTTGGTGCGCCCGATCGGGTGGATCGGGGTGAAGTAGAGCACGTCGAAGCCGAGATCCTGCACATAGGGCAACCGCTCGATCACGTCGCGAAACGTGCCGTGCCGCGTGCCTTCGGCCGCCGAGCGCGGAAACATCTCATACCAGGCCGAAAAGGCCGCGATCTCTCGATCGGCAAAGACGGCGAGGTCGCGCTCGTAGCGCGTCAGCCCGTAGCGGCGGCCCTCGCGGGTCATCAGCGCCAGCGTCTCCTCGTTCATGAGGATCTCTATGCGCTCCTCGGTGCTGCCGTGGTTGGTGGCGTGCACGAGGCTTTCGAGCGCCGCGCGCCCCTCGCCCTCGGGCGCGTGGTCGCGCGAATTGGCGACGAGCCGGTGGCCCATCTCGGCCTCGACATCGACATCGAGTCCGGCGGCGATCTTCTTGGCCGTATCCTTGCGCCAGCCAAGGAAATCATCCTTCCAGCCGATCAACGTGTAGCGGTAGAGCGCGTTCTCGGGCGGGGTGAAGCGCCCCTCCCAGCGATCGTTGACGAGAAATTCCATCGGCTCTTCGTGGATCTCGTCGGACCCCTGCCGCCACCACAGCAGGGCGGCGCGGATGCTGTCATGGCCCTCGCCGAAGATGTCGGCCCGCACGGTGAAGGGCCGTCCGGCGACGCATTTGGCGGCAAAGCGCCCGCCGTCGATCTCGGGGTCGATCCCTTCGATACAGATGCGCGAAGCGGCCAGAACCTGCATCTCGCGTGCGCTGCCCTCGGCGCGGCCCGTCTCGGTCGGGCGCAGTTCCTCGTCATGCATGAACCAAGGTCCCTCTGCTTGGCTGGTGTCCCGTTCTCAACCGCGTGATCGGCCACCGGTTCCTGAAAGCGGTACCGCCCATGCGGGTGCGGGGTGATATTTCCGCTTGATGCGCGGCGGGGCACGGCTACCCTTTCGGTCGTCGCGGCCCCGGCAGGTGGAAGTGACCGGTTTCATTCGCACAAAGGGCATCGCCATGCGCGCCACATCGATTTTCGCCATCACCGTCGCCACCGCGCTGGGCGCGGGCACGCTTGCCTCGGCCGAGGTGGTCATCGGCTCCAAGGCCGACACCGAGGGTGCGCTCCTGGGCAACATGATGAAATTCGTGCTCGAGGATGCGGGCATCGAGGTCGAGGACCGGATCAGCCTCGGCGCCACGCCGATCGTGCGTCAGGCGATCACCGGCGGCGAAATCGACCTCTACCCCGAATACACCGGCAACGGCGCCTTCTTCTTCGATCAGGCCGATGCCGAGATCTGGCGCGACGCGCAGGCCGCCTACGACGAGGTCTCCAAGCTCGACGCCGAGGCCAATGACATCGTCTGGCTGACGCCCGCGCCCGCCAACAACACCTGGGCCATCGCCCTGCGCGCCGATCTGGCCGAGGAGCACGGGCTGGAGACCATGTCCGACATGGGCGCCTATATTTCCGAAGGCGGCGAGATCAAGCTCGCGGCCTCGTCCGAATTTGTGAACTCCGACGCCGCGCTGCCCGCCTTCCAGGAGGCTTACGGCTTCGAGCTGCCCAACGAGCAGCTGGTGATCCTGTCGGGCGGCGACACGGCGGCGACGATCCGCGCCGCGGCCGAGCAGATCGACGGCGCCAATGCTGCGATGGCCTATGGCACCGACGGCGCGATCTCCGAGGTGGGCCTCAAGGTGATGACCGACGACAAGTCGGTGCAGCCGGTCTACGAGCCCGCGCCGATCATCCGCCGCGACGCGCTCGAGGAGAACCCCGAGATCGAGGAGCTGCTGAAGCCCGTCTTCGAAGGGCTCGACCTGGAGACCCTGCAAACGCTCAACGCCCGCATCCAGCTTGGCGGCGAAAACGCCGCCGACGTGGCGCGCGATCACCTGACGCAGGCCGGGCTGCTCGACTGATCGGCAGGAGCGGCACGATGCGAGAGGCATCCCGGCGGGCGGCGGCGGTCTATGCGCTGCCCGCGCTCGCCGGGCTGGCGTTTCTCCCCTATCTCGATTTTCGCGCCAACCGCATCGTCAGCGGCGACGGCGTGATGATCTGGTCGCCCGAGGGCGGCGCGATCGTCGCGGGCCTGGTGCTGGCGGCGCTCACGCTTGGCACCGTCTGGGCGCGCGCGCAGGCGCTGCGCCTTGGCTGCGCGCTGGGCGCGCTGGCGGTGCTGTTG